>JAGSHC010000385.1 GCA_023954745.1 Deltaproteobacteria bacterium
CTGCTACGACAGCCACGACGGCACCGACTCGCCCATGACGAGGTCGTCCAGGGTCTCGATGCGGCGAATCTCGGCCACCTCACCGGCGGGGGAGATCATCGCCACCGCTGGGCGCAGCTGGATGAACTGCATCGACTGGGTGACGTTGTACGCGCCGACGGGGCCGATGAGCACGCGGCTGCCCACCTCGAGGGGCGGCAGCATGATGTTCTCGCAGACCACATCGATGTTCATGCACAGCGGGCCGTAGACCACGGTGGGCTCCGGCACGCCTCGGGGCTCGGAGCAGGGCGTGATGTCGTGGCGGTACCAGAAGCTCGTGAAGAGCACGTTCACGCCGGCGTCCAGGACCATGGCGCGGCGACCATCGGGCAGCCGCTTGTTGGCGAACACCGTGGAGATGAGGGTCCCGGCGTCGTCGACCAGGGCCCGACCGGTCTCGAGGATGAGGAGCGGGGTCTCGTCGTGGGGGACCGCCAGGGCCGACAGCCCGTCGGTGATGGCCTCGGCGTACTGCGCGAAGCTCGGCGACACCTGCTCTCCCGGCAGGTACTGACTGCGCAGACGGGCCTTGCTCGCGAACCCGCCACCCATGTCGAGGTAGTCGAGCTTGATGCCGAGCTCCCGGCGAAGCCGGTTGGCGAACTCGGCGATCTTGCCGGCCGCCACTCCGTAGCCGGCGGGGTCGAGGACGAAGGTCCCGATGTGGCAGTGCAGACCCGCGAGCTGAAGCTTCCCGCCGCCGATCATGCGCCGCACGGCGTCCCAGGCCTGGCCCGTCTCCAGCGCGAAGCCGAAGCGGCCCCAGCGCTGCACGCTGCTCCCGGCGGCGAGGTTGAGGCGAATGCCCACCTTCGGCCGGATGCCGAGCTCGCCGGCGACCTTCTCGGCGAGGGCCAGCTCGTCGAAGTGGTCGATGTTCACGATGGCCTCGCCCTCAAAGGCCTCCGCGAGCTCCTCCTTGGTCTTCCGCGGGCCGTTGAAGACGATGTTGCGCGCGGGGATGCCGTTGCGTCGCGCCTTCTGGAACTCCATGCCCGAGACGACTTCGGCCCAGGCGCCTTGGGCGTGGAACGCCTTGCAGACCGCGTCGAGGTAGCAGGTCTTGTAGGACCAGGCGAGCTGGACGCGGGGCCAGCGCCGCGCGAGGTGGCCGGACAGCTCCTGGTAGCGGTCCTCCAGCGTGCGCTGGCTGTAGACGAACAAGGGAGACCCATGGGCTTCGACGAGGTCTTCGACGAGCACACCATCAATGGAGTCGGTGGGTTGGTAGGCAGATGAGGCGCTCATCTTGTTCATGAACCCAGCGCGGTGCTGGGAGATGGACGGGCGCTCGTAGATGGGCTTCAGGGTGACGTTCGGATTACGACTCATGGCTGGGTTCCTCCTCGGGGATGGGGTGTGGCAAAGAGAGGGGTCAGGACGCCTTGGCGCGTTCGCCGTGCACGGTCAGGGCTTCGAAGGCCGAGATGTCCACGAGCTGGTTCACGGACGCGCGCACGAAGGCGGCGCCGACGCGGTAGTCGGGCAGGGTCCCCACCGATTCCCCCGCGGCGAGGCGCGCACAGGCGAGGGGGAGGTTCTGTCCGGCTCCGGCGGAGAGGTCGACCCAGGCAGGGAAGCGCGGGTTGATCTCCAGGAGGTGGTACCCGCCGGCGGCGTCGCGAATGACCTCCAGCTCCAGAGGGCCGCGCCACTTCATGGCGGCGACCGCGCGGCGGGCGAGAGCCATCAGCGGCGCGTCGTGGATGGTCACGCCGGCCCAGCCCTTGCCTTGCTTGGTGAGCATCAGCTTCTTCATGGGGACCGCGCCGATGAGCCCGCCCTCGCCGTCGCCGATGGCTGCGACGTTGAGCTCCTCACCGGCGACGAACTCCTGCACGATGATGGGCAGGCCCCACTCGGCGGCCTGCTTGTGGAACGCCGCCACCGCCTCGCTGGCGGAGTAGGCGATGGTCGCCCCGTAGAAGACGCCCTTCACGGCGATGGGGAAGCTGAACCGCTCGTGGATGGAGTACAGCGCGTTGGGGTCGTTGAGGACCTCGCTGCGCGGCACCGGCACGTCGTGGTTCTCGCACAGCTCGAAGAGCCGCGCCTTGCTCCGCATGTCGTACTGCGCGCGGGTCGGGAGGTAGACGCCGATGCCCATGGCTCGGAGCACGTGCTCGTGGTCGCAGAGGGCGGGGAGCTCGCTGTCCAGTGTGGGGATCAGCACGTCGACGCCAAAGGTGCGGCGCGCGTGAGCCAGGCGGGCGAAGAGCGCGTCGCGTCCGGCCGAGGGGTAGGGGATGAGCATGGCGCCATCGAGCAGGTCCGGGAGGAAGAGCCCAGGGTCCATGGCGTCGTAGGCCAGGCCGATGATGCGGCCAGCGAACTCGGGGGACGAGCGCAGCGCGCGGACCACGGGGACGCCTGGGCCAGGGTTGTCGGTGGCGTTGAGGCCGGTGACAGCGACGGTTCCGGTGAAGACAGCCATGGCCCTAGACCAGCTCGAAGTCGGTGGGCAGCAGGCCCGAGTCACGCAGTCGCCGCGCGAACTCGAGGGTGTCCCGCCGCAGGTCGGCGGCGCCGGCGGCGAAGTGGTCGTTGAGGGTCTTGACGATGGCGTCGAGCCCGAGCCCGTCGCGTATGGCCTCGAGGATGAAGCGGGCCGGCTCGTTCACCGTGAAGGTGCTTCCCGAGCGTGGGTCGAAGATGAATCCCGAGGGGCTGATGGCCAGTTGGGAGAGGCGGTCGGTTCCTGCAGTCATGGGTCCTCCGAGCGGGGCGGAGGGGGCGTGCATTGCCTCCTCGACCCATGGATAGACTGCTGGTCTTCCGCGGATGGCGGTACGCGGGTTCGGTATCACTCGGTAAGCGCAGGTAAGTTGCGCTCATGACGCACCGCCGCTCCCTCGCTGAGCACCTCGACCCCAAGGCTGGACCGAAGCGCCTCCTCGCCCTCGACGGCGGAGGCATCCGCGGCATCTTCACGCTGCAGTACCTCAAGCGCCTCGAGACGATGCTCCGGGAGCGGCACGGCGACCCAAACCTCTTGTTGTGCGACTACTTCGACCTCATCGGGGGGACCTCCACCGGCTCGATCATCGCGGCGGGCTTGGCCATCGGGAAGGACGTCGACTTCCTCATCAACCAGTACGAGTCCCTCGGGTACGACATCTTCAAGGACGAGACGTGGTGGGAGGAGCTGCGCTCGTTGCCGCTCCCCAGCTTGGGCGGTGGGGCGTTTCGCGCGGCCCTGAAGGAGAGCCTCGCGCGGCTCGTGTCACCGGTGAAGGGGGTGTTCGCCCCGAAGTTCCCGAAGGGCCCTCTCGAGGACGAGCTGGCCCGTCATTTCCGGATCCCTCTGGGGAGCGACGGTCTGCGCACGGGGTTGATGATCGTGAGCCGACGCGCGGACACGGGCAGCCCCTGGGCCATGCACAACAACCCGCGGGGCAAGTACTACGACTGGCCGGAGGGGACGACACCCAACTGGATCCCCAACAAGGACTACCTGGTGTCCGACCTCATCGCGGCGAGCGCGGCCGCGCCCACGTACTTCAAGCCGGAGGAGATCACCGTGGGCATCAAGCCCGATGGGTCTCCCAAGGTCGGGGTGTTCGTGGATGGCGGCATCAGCCCCTTCAACAACCCGGCGCTGCAACTCCTGATGCTGGCGACCCAGTCGGGCTATCGGTTCGACTGGCCCATGGGGGAGGACAATTTGCTGCTCGTGTCCGTGGGCACCGCGTTCCGCCCGAAGCTCATGACGAGCAGCGCCGGACTTCCCATCAAGCACGCGGTCACCAACCTGACTGCGCTGATGGACGACTGCGACTCCCTCAATCGCACCATCCTCCAGTGGCTCGCCCACTCGCCCAACAGCGTGGCCATCGACAGCGAGATCGGCGACCTGGCTCCAGACCGCGTCGGCGGGAAGAAGCACCTCACGTACCTTCGATACAACGTGACCCTGCAAGAGCGCTGGATGAAGGAAGAGCTGGCCATCGAGAAGGACGACAGCTACTGGGAGGCCCTCTCCCACATGGACCAGCCGGACAACCTGGAGGTGCTCGCCAACCTCGGGCAGACCGCAGCGACGAGCCAGCTCCGGCCCGAGCACTTCCCCGCCCACTTCGACCTGGCCGCGCCGGGCTGATCAGGGCAGTCGGAACCGGCTCGTGAGTCGCTGCATGGCGGGGCGATGCCCTCGGGTCGCCGCGAGGCGGTAGCAGCGCAGGTCTAGGTGGAGGTCCGCGCCCGAGGACGAGAGGTCCACCTCGGCCCCGGGTCCGGCGACCAGACATCGGCGTCCTTCGACCACCGGCACCCGGCCGTCCTCGACGAGGAGGCCGAGCATCGCGGGCGCCCAGCGGCTGCCCTGCGCGATGCAGCGGCCGAGCAGCTCGACGCTCTTGTCCAGGTCCACAGCCTCGCCAGCGATGCCGTACAGGTGCACGCGGGCGAGAGCGCAGGCCGCGAGGTCTTCTCCCTGGGCGAGGCCCTGCCGCAGGAACC
>JAGSHC010000350.1 GCA_023954745.1 Deltaproteobacteria bacterium
CGGATCCAGCACGATGCCACCGGAACGAAACAACGATCGCGGCGAACGAAGCGAACGTAGCGATCGCGGTGAACGCGGCGGTCGCGGCGGACGCGGCGGACGCGGTGGGGGCGGACGCTAGGGGCTTCCTACCGGCGGCTGTCCCGGTCGAGCGCTTCTCCGAGCTTCTTGCCGCCCTCCGCTTCGTCATCTTCGACGGCACCCTGCTGAACCGCTTTGCGCTGCTCCTCGAGCTTGCGCTTCTCGGCCTCGACATCGATGCCGCCCTCGACACCCTTCTCGCCTGCTTCGGGCTTGCCGGTGTCCGCGAGGGCTCGGCCCTCCAGCGTGATGACGGTGCCCAGGAACCAGCTCTGGAGGAACGCCTCGAGGGCAGGCTCGCGCGAGAGCATCTTCGTGCCGTGGCCCACGCCGTAGTAGACCTCGGTGTGGGTGGGTCCGCGTGCCTCCTTCGCGAGGACCTCCGCCGACTTGCGGGAGTAGCTGTCCTCCACGGAGTAGACGAACAAGAGAGGTCGGTCGAAGCTCGCCGCGCGGCCCACGATGTTCACGTCGTCGTAGCCGAGGCCGGGAGAGATCATCGCGACGCTGGCGACGACACCGGAGTCCACTGCGTGCATCAGCGAAAGGGAGCTGCCGAGGTCCGCGCCGATGAGATGGATCGGCTCACCCTCACCCAGGTGCTCGCCGAGGCTGGCCATGGCGGCCTCCACATCGTGGGCCATGGACTGGTAGTCCTCGGTCATGAAGATCTCGCGGTCGAGCTCTTCGTCACCCTTCATGAGCGACAGCCCGTGGCCACGAAGGTCGAAGGTCAACGCGGTGAAGCCCCGGCGCGACATCTTCTGCGCCATGTACGCCCAGTCACGCTGGCTGCGCTGGGGCTCGTGCACGAACAGGATTCCGCCGCGGTTCTCGTCGCCTTCGGCCTTGAACAGGTTGCCGTGCAGCGTGACCCCATCCGAGCTGTCGAAGAGCACCTCATCGCCGGTGATCGCGTTCGGCGTCGGGACCGTGTCGGTTCGGGCAGATGCGCTCCCCACGCCAGCCACCAAGATCACACCCAGGACGACAGACAGACACGTCCAACTTCGAGGCACGCACACTCCGGTTCGATGGTAGACGCCTCCCCTCACACGTGGAGCGCCTGAATAACTCTATCAGAACAGGGACGTACCGGGCACCCGGGACCATCCGTGAGGAAGGACCGGGCCGGCCGTCAAGCGGGGCCAAGAGAGGCCCGTTCTCAGGCGGTGACCAACCTTTCCAGGTCGGCGAGCAGAGCGGCGGCATCGAGCGAGTGCAGGGCCGCCCCCTCCTCGACGGTCTCGCCCTCGCACAGCGGGCAGTCGATGCACCCCGGCAAGTGGTGACTCGCGAACACGGACGGGGCCTTCGGGTGCGCGCGCCAGGCCGCAGCGATGCTCATGTCCGGGCGGAAGTGAGGGGGCTTGGCATCCCCGGCGTCGGTCGCGTGGGTGCGGAGACCTGCTCCTGCGCTGGGTGGTGTGGACCGGGTGACTGCCGGGGGGACCAGGCTGGGCTCGACGCCGGCCGTCTCCACCTTGGTGTCGGCGACGTCCGCAGCCTCGGCTGACGTCATGATGCGCAGCCGGCTCTTTCCGCGCGCTCCGGCAGGTTTGCCAGCGTCGAGCGCATCGAGTCGCTGTTCGAGCCGTGCCAGGTCCTTGTCGAGCCGCTCGTGCAGCCTCGCGACTTCCCCCTTGAGGACGCGCACCTCGAATGCAACGTCGTCGTAGGTTCCGCCGAAGAAGGTGGCCTGGAGGAAGGTGCCCACAAACTTGGTCAGACTCATGGGTGGAGCATAGAGAGCGGAGCGCCGAGTCGCCCATTGCGCGATGCCAAAGTGTTCTCCATCTCCCGCCGCCGTCGATCTGGCAGAGTCCGCCCGCGCGCCGCTGCGCGCCCGGAGGAACCCATGTCTGCCATCGTCGATGTCCGAGCCCGCCAGATCCTCGACTCCCGTGGAAACCCCACCGTCGAGGTGGATGTCCTTCTCGAGGGAGGCACCCTCGGCCGCGCCGCCGTGCCCAGCGGCGCCAGCACCGGTGAGCACGAGGCCGTCGAGCTTCGCGATGGGGACAAGAAGCGCTGGGGAGGCAAGGGCGTCAGCAAGGCCGTCGCCAACGTACGCGGCCCCATCCGTGACCTGCTCATCGGCATGGACGCCCTCGCGCAGCCCAGCATCGACGCGGCCCTTCTGGCGCTCGACGGCACCCCCAACAAGAGCAAGCTCGGCGCCAACGCCATTCTCGGGGCATCCCTCGCGGTGGCCCGCGCGTCGGCGAACCTGCTCGACATCCCGCTGTACCGCTACCTCGGAGGTGCAGGCGCGCGCGTGCTCCCCGTCCCGATGATGAACATCATCAACGGCGGCTCCCACGCGGACAACAACGTGGACATCCAGGAGTTCATGGTCGTGCCGGTGGGGGCCGACAGCTTCTCCGAGGCCCTGCGCATGGGCACGGAGATCTTCCACTCCCTGAAGTCGGTCTTGAAGGCACGCGGGCTCGCCACGTCGGTCGGTGACGAAGGCGGCTTCGCGCCGATGCTCGAGTCCAACGAGGCGGCGCTCCAGACCATCGTCGATGCCATCGCCAAGGCGGGCTACCAGGCAGGCGGCGACGTGCTGCTCGCCCTCGACGTGGCCGCGTCGGAGTTCTACGAGAAGAAGAAGTACAACCTCGCTGGGGAGGGCCGCAACGGCATGTCCGCAGACGATCTGATCGGCTGGTACGCCGAGCTCTGCGACCGGTACCCCATCATCTCCATCGAGGATGGCCTCGACGAGAACGACTGGAGTGGCTGGAAGCGCCTGACCAAGAAGCTCGGCTCCAAGATCCAGCTGGTGGGTGACGACCTCTTCGTGACGAACCGGGACAAGCTCGAGAAGGGCATCAAGGCCTCCACGGCGAACTCGATCCTGGTCAAGGTCAACCAGATCGGCTCCCTCTCCGAGACCCTCGAGACGATGAGCCTCGCGGGTCGCGCCGGCTACACCTGCGTGGTGTCCCATCGCAGCGGTGAGACCGAGGACACCACCATCGCCGACCTCGCGGTGGCCACGGGCGCGGGGCAGATCAAGACCGGCTCCCTCAGCCGCACCGACCGCATCTGCAAGTACAACCAGCTCCTCCGCATCGAAGAGGAACTCGGCGACCAGGCCCTCTACCTGGGCCGGGACGCGTTCAGCTCCATCGGCTGAGCGGGTCTAGAAGCCGTCGCCCCGGGGGAGATCCAGCAGGAGGACCGCGCCGGGGCCTGCCCCGAGACCCCGGGCCGCGACGAGCCCGGCGCGCACGCAGCGACGTCCGTGCTCCACGGCCTCAACCACCGAGTTCTCCGCCGCCAGGGAGCAGGCGATGCTCGTGCTGAGCAAGCAGCCCGTGCCGTGGTCGTGCGGGGTCGGAATGCGCGGCGCCGAGAACTCGCGGGTGCGCCCCTCCCCCGGGAAGTCGAGCACGTCGGTGACGAGATCCCCGGCGGCGTGACCGCCCGTGAGCAACACCGGCACCCCCAGCAGGTCGGCGAGCCTCGCGGCGTCGGGCTCGTCCCCGTCGAGGAGGGCCCGCGCCTCCGCGAGGTTGGGGGTGACGAGGGTGGCCAGCGGCGCGAGCCGATCACGGACCACGTGCAGTGCGGCGTCGGACAACAGAGCCGCCCCCGACGTGGAGGTGATGACCGGGTCGAGGACCACGGGGACCGAGGTGCCCGACACCGCGTCCGCGACGGCACCGGCCACCTCTGCGTTCCCCAGCATCCCGATCTTGATGGCAGCCACGGGCATGTCGTCGAGGACCGCGGCAATCTGCGCCGCCACGAGGCCCGAATCCACGGGATGGACGTGCATCACGCCCCGACTGTTCTGCACCGTGAGGGCCGTGACGACGGCGGCGCCGAGCTGGCCATGCACGGCGATGGCGCGGAGATCCGCCTGAAGGCCCGCCCCTCCCGACGGGTCAGAGCCAGCGATAGTGAGGACGACTTGGGGTACGGGAGCCATGTCCCCTCAGCTTGCACGCGGGCGCGGCGGTCTGCCACTGTCCGCCCCGTGAGGCTCCCTCCCCCGCTTCTGCTCGCCGTCGCGCTCGCGCTGCCTCTCACTGGCTGCCGGGCCCACCAGCAGTACTTCCGTGGCGTGGACCGGGCCCTCTATGAAGTCGAGTTGGAGGAGCTCTCCCCCGACGTGGCGGCTGAGCTCGCCCTGGACACGGTGGAGGCGACGAAGGCCCGCGAGACCACGGAGTGGCTGACTCCGACGCGCTTGACGAGTGAGGGACTTCAAGGGCGAGCCGAGTGGAGCCCGGACGGCACGCGCATCCTGTTCCAGTCGGTGCGCACCGCGGGCATGGGCGCCAACCCCTGGGAGCAGACCTACCTGATGGACTCGGACGGCAGCAAGCAGCGGCGTCTCTCTCCCGGGATCGGCAAGACCCACGGCGCCGTGATCGTTCCTGGTTCGGACGACTTCGTGGTGGCCTATGGCTCGACGGGCCACACCGGCGTGACCCCGCCCCGGGAGACCGCCGCGGTGGGCGACAGCGCGGACCACGAGATGGATCTGGTGCGGCAGAACCTCTCCACCGGCGCGACGGACAACCTCGCCCAGGGGCCCGGCTTCGACGGCGAGCCCCACTTCTGCGACGACGGTTCCGTGTTCGCGTTCGCCTCGGCCCGCACCGGGGACCTCGAGGTGTACGTCCAGCGCACGGGGGGCAAGCCCCAGCGGGTGACCACCCGGGATGGGGCCGACGAGTCCCCTCGCCTCTCGCCCGACTGCAGCAAGCTTCTCTGGGTGAGGAGGGTCCGCGACGGCTCGGAGCTCGTCCTGGCCAACAGCGATGGCACCCGCTCGACCTCCCTGGTCTCCAGCCAGGCAGCCATCCACACCCCGGCCTTCAGCCCGGATGGGAGCGACGTCCTGTTCGCTGGCGACCTGGCCACCCCGGGCGGCACCCTCGACCTCTTCGCGGTGGGAACCGATGGAGCGGGGCTGCGGCGTCTCACCTTTACTCCCGGGTCCGAGCGCACCCCCCGCGTCAGCCCCGACGGAACCACCTTGCTCTTCTCGGGCGACGGAGAGGGCAGCCCCCAGCTGTACGCGTCTCCCTGGGCCGCGACCGCTGGGACCCCCTGGACCGTCGACCGCCGCGACGTAGCCCCATGAGCTTCGACTTCGGCGCGCTGGCTGCGGACCCGACCGACCTCACCCCGAAGGCGCCTCGGGACAGCGCGGTCGAGATGACCCAGCTGGTCCTGCCCAACAACGCGAACAACCGCGGGACCGCCTTCGGCGGCCAGATCATGGCGTGGATCGACATCGCAGCAGCCGTCTGCGCTGCACGGCACGCCCACGGCAGCATCGTCACCGCGTCCGTCGACGCCGTGGACTTCGTGCGCCCCATCAAGCAAGGCCACGTCGTGGTGCTCAAGGCACGCGTGAACTACGTGGGCCGCAGCTCCATGGAGATCGGCGTCCGGGTCGAGGGAGAGGTCTTCGGTGGCGGCCGATACCACGCCACCACGGCGTACACGACCTTCGTGGCCCTGGACGACGCCGGCGACCCGCGACCCG
>JAGSHC010000300.1 GCA_023954745.1 Deltaproteobacteria bacterium
CGGGGCGGCGAACGAGGCCCCCGCAGCCCCGGTGCCGAGGGTGCCGGCCTGGGCGCGAGATGCCGTCAGCACCATCCTCGCCAGCTACAGCCAGGTCCTCTTCTCACGCAGCCCCCTCGTGGGTGCCCTGGTGATGGCCGCGACCTTCGTGGTCCCCGAAGTGGGCATCGTGGGACTCCTCGGGGTGCTGGTGTCGTCTGGAGTGTCGCTGGCGCTGGGGCTCGACCGTGAGGGTGTGACCAGCGGAGTGCTCGGCTACAACGCGCTGCTGGTCTTCCTGCTCGTGGGCGCGCTCCTCGACCGAAGCCCGGCCTTCTGGGCCCTGTCCGGCGCCCTGTCCATGGCCGTGGTGCTCTGCCACGTGGCGCTGTCGTCCGCCCTGCACCGCCACCTGCGCTTGCCGGCCCTCTCCCTCCCCTTCGTCCTGGTGGGGTGGGTCGCCCTCCTCGCCGTGCCGTCCATCCGAGGCATGGCCGTGCGGACCTCGGCGCCGGCCCTCGCGCTCCCCGCCTTCCCCGGCCCCGAGGCGCTGGATACCTTCCTGCGAAGCCTCGGCGCCATCTTCTTCCAGCCCCACTGGGTCGCGGGCACCCTGGTCCTCGTCGCGATGCTCCTGTGGAGCCGCATCGCCGTGGTGCATGCCCTGGTGGGGTTCGGGGTGGCGGTGCTCGCCCAGGACGTGCTCTTCAGCTTCCCGCAAGGCTTCGTGCACAGCTACGTGGGCTTCAACTTCATCATGACCGCGGTGGCCCTCGGCGGGATCTTCTACGTGCCCGGACCGGCCTCGATGGTGCTGGCCGCAGCAGGCTCTCTGGTGTGTGGCCTCGTCTCGGTGGCCACGCTGGGGGTCCTCGCCCCCGTGGGGCTGCCGGTGCTGGCGCTGCCCTTCAACGCCACGCTGCTGCCTGTGCTCTACGCCCTGGGCCAGCGCCGCGCCGGCGCCCGCCCTCGCCCGGTCGACTTCATCACCGGCTCCCCCGAGGACAACCTGCACTACTACCGGACGCGCGTGGCCCGCTTTCGGTCCGAGCTCCCGGTTCGCATGCGCCTTCCCGTGCGCGGGAGCTGGGTCGTGACCCAGGGCAACGACGGCGAGCACACTCACCAGGGTCCGTGGCGGCACGGCCTCGACCTCGAAGTGACCGGCGCGCGGGGAGAGCGACACATGGGCACCGGCGAGCAGCTCGCGGACTGGCTCTGCTACCGACTCCCGGTGCTGGCGCCAGCCGCCGGGACCGTCGTCCAGGTGGTGGACGGCCTGCCCGACACGCCCATCGATGCGGTCGATCTCGAGAACAACTGGGGCAACCTCGTGCTCATCCAACACGCGCCGCAGGTGTACTCGTTGCTCGCCCACCTCTCGCCCGGGACCCTCGAGGTCGTGCCTGGCCAGATCGTCCGCGCGGGACAGGCCGTGGGCCGAGTGGGTGCCTCGGGGCGCTCGCCGGTGCCCCATCTGCACGTCCAACTGCAAGCGACTCCTGTTCTCGGGGACCCGACGATCCCCCTGGAGTTCCACGATGTCATCGCCTCCGAGGGCGACGGCCACGTCCTGCACTCGCGACTGCTCCCCGTCGAAGACCAGCGGATCGCGAACCTCACGCGGTGCGATGGTCTCCCTCAGCTCCTCGACCTGCCCGTGGGTCACCGTCTGATGTTCGAGGTGACTGTGGATGGAGTGACGCAGCGGGAGGAGGTTGTCTCGCAGATCGACTTGCTGGGAGCTCGCTCCCTGTACAGCCCGTCCCGAGAGGCCCGGCTCTGGTTCGACGCCCGAGGGGACTGCTGGGTCGCCGTGGACCACGTCGGACCGCGTGATGGGGCGTTGTTCGCGCTCTACGTCGCCCTCGCTCGCCTCCCCCTCAACGAGCGCGCGGAGGTCACCTGGACCGACCACCTCAACCCGCGCCGCCTGGCCAGCAACCCGCTGGCGTGGGTGCGCGACGCCCTGGCCGCTGTCCTGCCCCCTGCCGAGCAGCCCGTGGACTACTCCATGAGCAACACGGCGGGGACCGTCACCATCACGGGCGCGGCGGAGCCAGCAGGGTCGTGGCAACGGGCCGTGCGCACCGAAGCTGTCCTTCGGCCGGGCGAAGGCATCGCCCGAGTGCGGGTCCAGGTGGGAGCTCAGGTCCTCGATGTGCGGGGGGTGACGCCGTGAGCGCCCGGCTCGTCGCCGCCGCTCTCTTCGCGCTCTGCGTCGGGCTGCCCGGACTCGCCCACGCCGAGGCCCCCGCGCCGGCGCCGGTGGCCTTTGCGGCCGAGGCTCACGAAGACCGCGTCCTCCCGTTGCTCGCCGAAGGCCGGGTCGCCGACGCCCGCAGCGAAGCCCGACACGCCGTGCGTCTCAATCCGGGCTCGGTGAGGGCGCGCATGTTGCTCGCCTGGGCGCTGCGGCACGCAGACAAGGGCTTCCCCGGCACCTACGGGCTCGCCGAGGCCGGGGCCAACTACGCACGGGTCACCGACCTCGCGCCCACCAGCACCGAGGGCGCCTGCGGCCTGGCCCACGCCAAGCGCGAGCAGGGAGACCGCATCGGGGCGCGCCTCGCCTTCAGTCAGCTGCTCTCCGCCGAGCCGAGCAACCTCTGCGCCCTGCAGGGCGCCCGCGCGACCCAGCCCCGATGGCGAGTGACCGGCACGTTCTACCTCCTGGGCGCCGCCTACGACGGGCACCCGACCCAGACGGGGGGCGCGGGCACCACCGTCAGCGGCCGCGCCGTCTTTGACGACCTCCTCCACATCGAGGTCACCGCGCGCCTGCTCGCCGTCGGCGCCGAGATCAGCGGGGTGAAGGTCACCGGGGGTCAGGTGGAAGCCTGGGGCCGGGTCGGCGTGAGCCACCGGGGGATGGGAGCCGAGTTCCTCGGAGCCGTGGTGAAGTCGAGCGCCGACACCCAAGCTGCCTCAGTCCTCGGGGGGAGGGCGTGGGCCACCTTCGGCGTGACTCTGCGAGGTGAAGCAGCCGTCAGCAGCTTCGAGGACGGCACCGCCCTCCAGGCCGGGGCAGGGCTCTTCGTCCCCGTCTTTTCGGTGCTCTCGGTCGATGTGGCCGCCCAGGTCACGAGGTGGGTCCCCGAGGCAGGAACCGCCACCGCGCCAGCGGTGATGCTGGAGGGGTCCTTGATCCTCACCCCCCTCGATGCCCTCACGGTGCGCGTCACCGGACGAGGAGGGAGAGCCTGGTCCCCCGTGCGCTTCAGCGAGCCCTCGGTCTGGAACACCGAGCAGCCCCAGACGGCGGGGGCCGAGTTCCTGGTCAGCGGGCGACTCAACCGCTGGTTGAGCCTGCACGGCAGCTGGGAGGTCGCGCGACTCCTCGACGACTCCACGAACACCTCGAGCCACACCCACGTCTTCGGACTCGGCATCACCGTCGAGACGGAGGGAGGAATGAGACGATGATGAAGGCCCTAGCTGCCCTTGCCCTGTTCGGATTGTTGTTCACCGCCACCCCGGCCCACGCCCAGCGCGGCACGGCCAGCGAGCTCTACCAGCAGTCGTTCTCGTTGGAGACCAACGGGGACTACGGGGAGGCCCTCGCCCGCATGGACGACCTCGCCGCCCAGGGGTCGAGCACATACCTGCTGCACCTGCGCCGTGGGTGGCTGCTCTACCTGCTGGGACGCTACGGCGACTCGGTGATGGCCTATGACGACGCCCTCTCCAAGGAGCCGGGCTCGGCCGAAGCCCTCGCGGGACGTACCCTCCCCTTGATGGCCCAGTCGAGGTGGTCCGAAGCCGAGCGCACCTGCCAGCGCCTCCTGAAGCTCGCCCCCGGGAACTACCTGGGCATGTCCCGCCTGGCGTGGATCCTGTTCTCGTCTGGCCGATACGCCGAAGCCGAGACCGCCTACCGCCGCGTCCTCGAGCAGTACCCGTCCGACGGAGACATGCGGGCAGGGCTCGGCTGGGCCTGCCTGCGTCAGGGCAAGAGCGGCGACGCGCGGCTTGCCTTCACCGAGGTGCTGACGGTGTTGCCGAGCCACGTCTCCGCCGGCCAAGGACTGGCCGCGCTGTGAGCCTGCCGCCTGGAGGCGGTAGGCTGAAGGGCGCCCCCGCGGGCGCAAGGGAGGTACGCACCGATGGCCGAAGCCCGGTTGTTGCTGGTCGAAGATGACGAACGGCTCGCGTCGCTGACGTCGGAGTACCTGACCCAGTCGGGCTTCGAGGTGGCCATCGAGAGTCGTGGAGACCGCGCCGTCGACCGCATTCTGGCGGATGACCCGGACCTGGTGGTGCTCGACCTGATGCTGCCCGGGGAGGACGGCCTGAGCATCTGCCGCCGGGTGCGTCCCTCCTGGAGCGGGCCCATCCTGATGCTCACCGCCCGGGGAGAGGAGATCGATCAGGTGCTCGGCTTGGAGATGGGCGCCGACGACTACGTGGCGAAGCCCGTCTCGCCGCGCTTGCTCCTGGCCCGGATCCGGGCGCTCCTGCGGCGCAAGCAGACCCCGGTGGGGGACGACGAGAAGGTCGTCGTGGGCTCCCTCGTGGTGGACCGGAGCACGCGGGAAGCCCGCATCGACGGCGTCGCCATGGACATGACCTCCGCCGAGTTCGACCTCCTGTGGCTGCTCGCAAGCCACGCTGGCAAGCCCCTGACCCGCGAAGAGCTCATCCGTCACCTGCGGGGGATCGAATACGACGGCATCGACCGCAGCATGGACGTCCGGGTGTCGCAGCTTCGTCGCAAGCTGGCCCAGGACCCGCGCCACGCGGACCGCATCAAGACGGTGCGCGGCGTGGGCTACCAGTTCGCTCCCGAGAGCTGAGACAGACTGCATGCAGGGCTTGTTTGTCCGTGTCTACGCGGGCCTCGTGTTGGTGTTGCTCGCCAGTGTCGCGTTCGTGGCCTGGCTGCCGGGAGGTCCTGCGGGCCCCCCAACCCTCAGCGCGCACGTCACTCACCTCACGGGCATGGCTCCGGCGGAGCTGCAGGCCCGCCTCGCCGACGCGGACGATCCTGGCGCCGTCGCGCGTGAGCTGTCCGCCGAGCTCGGCACCGAGGTGGCCCTGCTCCCCGAGGACGCCCTGGTGCGCACCTTCAGCGACGCAGCCCGGCGCGCCCTCGCGTCTCGGGAGCCCCTGGCTGAGCTCAAGGGCTCCGGCCCCGCCGTCTACGTGCCCATTCCAGGGAAGCAGCTCGTCGCCGCCCTGCGGCCCCCTCCGCCGCCGCCACCCTTCGACCGGCGGCGGGCGCTGCTCTTCGCCACGTTTGCCCTGCTCGGAGCAGGCGGAGTCGGCTTCGCGCTGATCCGCCCGGTGGAGAACCAGCTGGAGGACCTCGTGGACGCCGCCGAGCGCATTGGTCAGGGCGACCTCGAGGCCCGAGCCCCGGTGCTGCGCAACGACGCCGCCGGCAGACTCGCGGCCGCCTTCAACTCCATGGCAGAGCAAGTGGGTTCCATGGTGCGAGGCCGTGAGAAGCTGATGCATGGCGTCAGTCATGAGCTGCGTACTCCCCTGGCCCGGCTTCGCTTTGCCTTGGAGCTCATCGAGTTCGCCGACGGTCCCGAAGGGCGGTCCAAACGCATCCGTGAGGCGACGGCGGACGTGGACGAGCTCGAGGGGCTCGTTCGAGAGCTGCTGCAGTACAGCAAGCTCCAGTCGGGGGAGGCCTCGAACATCCAGACGGAGCCCATCGACCCCGCGCCGGTCCTCGAAGACCTCGTGGACGGAGCTCAGCGCGTGCGCCCCGCCATCGAGTTGAGCTTCGAGCAGGAAGGCGGGGACGGCGAGGTCCCCCTCGACAAGAAGCTCTTCGCTCGCGCCGTTGGCAACCTCATCAACAACGCGGTGCGCTACGCGGACGAGGAGGTCGTGGTGACGATGCGACTCGAGGCGCGTTGGCTCAAGGTCCTGGTGGACGACGACGGCCCCGGGGTCCCCGCCGAAGAGCGCGAGCGGATCTTCGATCCCTTCTCTCGCCTGGACGACGCACGGAGCAGAGACACCGGCGGGACCGGGCTCGGCCTCCCCATCGCGGCCGGCGCGGCCCGGGCCCACGGAGGCCGCGTGGAGGTGAACGACAGCCCTCTCGGTGGGGCCCGCTTCATCTGGATCATGCCGCTCTGACCGTCGATGCCGTCATCGTCGCTGTCGGCGTCGAGGCCAAGAAGGTAGTGGGCCGAACCCGGGTGCAGGGGTGACACGTCGTTGCAGCCTGTCCGGGGCCTGAGGACGCGATGCGGATTGCCCTCGTCGGCGCGTGGTTTAGGATGCGGTGGGGCTGAGGAGACCGAATGAGCGACGAGCGGGAGCTCCCGACCATCCCGCGGGACTCGTCCCCGGCGGAGATCGCTCGTCTGGTGCGCGAGCAGGCGGACTTGATGATTCGGGCCCCGTGGGTCGCCCGTGAGGCGCAGACCCGCATCCAGCACGCCATCGACGACTGGGATCGCGACCTTGCTTCGGACGCCTGCACCGAGCTGCTCGAGTACCTCGACCGCTGGGGCCGGATTGCAGGACTCCTCACCGATGTCGACAGCGTCGGCGACCTCATCCCGTTGGACGAGTACGGGCTCGAGCTCGCCCGGGACCTCGACCTGGGGCTGCTCAACCAGCGGGTGGAGGACATCAAGCGGGTGCAGGCGGAGCTGATGTCCTCACTGCTCCAGACCTTGCGGTGTGACTGGTGGCTCGGGACTCCCCAAGCGTCCGCGGGCGAGCCTCCACCAAGCGGGCGGGGCGTGCCGGTGGAGGTCGTCCAGCGCATTCACGACGCCTGCGAGGCGCTGCTGGAGCGCATGAAGGGGCCCGTGCCTGACCACACGGCCCTCGACCCCCAACTCGAGGACTCCCTGCAGGCGATGCTCGCCCTGCGCGGGGGCACGCCCATTGCCGGGACCGCCATCCCGGACCGCGACATCGTCTATGAGTTCCTGGCTCATCGCTTCGCCTACCGACCCCACAACCCCGAGGTCATCGAGTCTCTGGCGACGGTGGGGTTCAAGGCGGACTACCTCCGGTACCGGACACGGTCAGGCCTCGACTTCTTCATCGTCGAGCACCAGAGCGGCGGACGCCCGGTGGTGATCTTCCGGGGGACGGAGCCCGACGACCTCAAGGACCTGAAGACCGATCTCGAGTTCCAG
>JAGSHC010000199.1 GCA_023954745.1 Deltaproteobacteria bacterium
GGCGGCAGCGTCTTCGGCGGCGGCTGCAACCTCTTCAGTCGGCTCAGCCGCTTCGTCCACGTCCGGGACGGACCCGGCAGCGAGAGGAGCGGCAGCTGCCTCGGCGCGCTTGCCCACACCGTCGTGAAGCCAGCGGCCCCAGGTGGTGTCGAAGTCGCCGCCGGCCATGGCCTTGGCGGTCTCGCGAACCAGGTCGTATCCGCTAGCGCCCTTGCCATCGAGGAGGCGGGCGAGCAGCTCGTTCGCCGACCACGTTCCGAAGAGCGGGGCGATGAGGGGCTGCTGCAGAGCGTAGGTGCCGTCGAAGGCGGTGGCGTCACCCCAGGACTCGAGCCAGTGGCTCTCGGGGAGGTGCCAGCCGGCCTTGGCCGACGTCTCGTTGACGGTCCGACTCAGGTGCACGCTGTTCTCGACGGAGCCCAGAAGCTCACCGAAGCCGAGGTCCGCAGCGGCGGTCAGGACCGGGTTGCCACCGAGCATCACCAGGGTGTTCACCGAGCGACCCTTGACCGCAGCGGCGAGCTCGTCCAGCCCCGGAGTAGCGTCCGTGGTGGCGTTGCTCGGGCCCCAGAAGGTGGTCTTGCCGACGTTTCCGAGGGCTGCGTTGAGCAGGTTTGCGACGCCGTGAACCCAGCCGGGCTGACCCGAGCCGACCATGACCACACCCGCGCCGCGGTTGGCGACGAGGTCCTTGGCGAGGGCATCGACCCAGGCGTCCTTGCCGCCGGCGTCACCCTTGAGGGCGCCGATGGCAGCTGATGCGCCCGCCGGGGCGGAGACGCCCGACGCGAACACCTTCTTGGCGACGGCGGCGAGGAAGCCCCCGACGGCCGAGGCCTTCAACCGCAGACGGTTGTCCGCGTTGGCGCCGGTGTTCGTGAAGCTCGGCTCCACCACGTAGAGGCGGCTGATGTCGGCGGTGTTTCCGCTGATGGCCCGGGAGCGCGCCCAGCCCTTCGTGTTGCGGACGACGTCGCCGTCGACACCGAGGAAGTCGCTGTCGAAGGCCGCGATGACCTTGGCCGCGCCGAGGTCGTTCCAGGACCGCCAACCGGCGAGCCCAACCTGAGCGGCGCCCTCAATGGCGTTGCTCGGGCGGGATGGGTCGTGCACGAAGACGCGAGCGCCGGGGTAGGCAGCCACGAACTTCTCGAGGAGACCCGCGGTGGTGGGGGAGCAGTTCTCCTCCACCAGGAGCGCCATGCCCTTGCCGCTGCCCGGCTTGAAGGCTCCGCTGGCCCAGCCGGTGAAGTCGTCCCAGGTAGCTTCCGCGCCCGCCTTGCTCGGGGTGCGCGCGCGCTCACCCTCGTACAGCTCCATGATGGAGGCCTGCGCGAAGGTGTTGGCGCCACCGAGGCTGGCGGGGTGGTTCGGGTTGCCGTCGACCTTGGTCGGCCGGCCGTCCATCGACGTGACCCGCATCCCCATCACGCTGCCGCCGATGCGGGCGACGGTGTTGTAGTAGAGCGGAGCGCCGGGGATCCGGTCCTCGGGACGCACGCTCAGGGGGACGATGTACTCCGTGGGCTTGCGGATGCAGCCGGCGAGGAGCGCGGAGCTGGCGGCGAGGGTGCTGGCGACCCCCATGAAGCCACGACGGCTGATGCCCTCGGTCTGCTCCCACTCCCGGGCACCGTTGGGCGACTCGAGCTCGGCGATCTCCGTGTCAGGCTTGCCAGCCCGCTCTTCGAGAGAGCGCCACTGGGTCTTGGCCGGAGGATTGTTCAGAACGGTGAAGCGCTTCATCGGTGGCATCCCCCGCAGTTGTCCGGCGGCACGAGAGTGCGGGTGCCGGAGGCATCCATGGGATGACCCTCTGCATCGACCTGACGGGTGTAGTCCGCGGTCTCGGTGTCCCAATCCATGTTGGTGACCTCCTCCGGCGGACGGAGGTTCGGGCCTGGATCGCGGTGGCAGTCCAGGCACCAGCTCATGGAGAGCGGCTGGTCCTGCGTGACCACGTCCATCTCGTCGATCTGGCCGTGGCACGTGTTGCAGCCCACGCCAGCCGACAGGTGCGGGGCGTGGTTGAAGTACGCGTAGTCGGGGAGCATGTGCACCCGAACCCACTCCACGGCCTCACCACCCTCGTGACTCTCGCGGATGAGCGAGAGCTTCTCCGAGTCAGCCTTCACCACCTTGTGGCAGTTCATGCAGGTGTTCGTGGGGGGAATGGCGGCCATGGCCGCGCGCTCCACCGTGTTGTGGCAGTACCGGCAGTCCATGCCCATCTCTCCGGCGTGGAGCCGGTGGGAGAAGGCGACGGGCTGCTCAGGCTGGTACCCGACGTCGGTGAACATGGGCGAGAACCAGTACCAAATGACGCCGACAACGACCGCGCCCACGACGGGCACGATGACCGCAACGGCGGTCGGCATGATGTTGGTCCAGCGGGGGAAGATGACGGCCACTGACTGACCCTCTGTCTGGGGAGCCGACACGTACGCGCCGAACTCCGATTTGAGGTGTCGGATCCACCCTCCGGTCCCTCGGAGAGCGTGTCCTCGCCTGCATTTGCGACCTATTCCGGCCTGAGGCGCGCGGAAGCTAACACCGCCCCGTGCCACGAACAACCAGGGTCCCGCGATCGCTCGTGGGGCTGGTTGCAATAGCTAGATGGCTGAAATTCTCGGCGCGCGAAATGCAGCAGATTGATGCATCCACATATGTGGATATAGAGGTCTCTATATGGAAACCGAACAAGAGGGCGGGTGCGACCTACTTGCGCTCGAGCTCCCGCTGCTGCTTCAGCACGTGGCGACTGCGGTGATAGATCTCGTCGAGACCGAGTTCGTCGATGGAGTAGTAGCCCCGCAGGCCGCCCTGCCAATCGACGAGCACCAGCTTTTCGGTGTGCGCGATGTCCACGATCCCGCTCGCACCGTCGGTGATCCGCTCCCCCATCGCGGTCTTGAAGCCGCCTTCGACGACCGTCCGCACGGTGGCTGGATCCCCAGTGACGAAGCTCCACCTCTCGTGGTCGACCCCGTACTCCGCGGCCTTCGCCTTCATACGTGCGGGGGTGTCGTTCTCGGGGTCGACGCTCACCGCCAGAAGGCGCACATCGAACCCCATGTCCTCGTACTTGTCTTCGAGGGTGTTCATGGCCGCGAGGATGCGAGGGCAGAGCGTGCGGCACTCCACGAAGAAGAAGCCCACGACCCACACGTCGCCCTTCATCTGCTCGGTGCCGAAGGGCTCGCCGTCCTGGTCGATGAGCTCGAAGGCAGGCAACGCACCCAGCACCGGAGGCGGCGGCGGCACCCGACGCGTGAGCGGTCGAATCAGGGGAATGAACAGCAGGCCGAAGATGACGCCCCAGACCCAAGGGTTCTGGTACCAGGGCTCCTTCTTCTTCGGGGCTTCGTCGGCGGAGGCGCCCCCCGCGTCGGTCGGCGCGTTCATCGAGGGATGCCCCTACAGAACCGTCACGTCGACGGCGAGGGCGATCACCAGGGCCGGCAGGTACGCAATGGAGAAGAGGAAGAACCCTCGCGCCCACTGCACCCCGGCATCTGCCTTCAGACCGCGGAGCGACCAGGCGAGGAACCAGAGTCCCAGGACCAGCGCGACGCCGCCATAGATCCAGCTCGCCACTCCCAGGGGCAGCAGCGAGAGGCTGATCGGCACCAGGGCGATGGACCAGGCCACGGACTGCGCCTTGGCCACCTTGTCGCCTCGGACCACCGGCACGGTCTTGAAACCCGCGCGGGCGTAGTCGTCGTACCGGTACATGGAGATGGCCAGGAAGTGAGGCAGCTGCCACACCAGGAGGATCGCGAAGAGGGCGAGTCCCGGGCCGTCGATCATCCCGGTGGCTGCCGTCCAGCCCATCAGCGGCGGAATGGCTCCCGGCACCGCGCCGATGACGAGCGACAGCGGCGTCTTCTGCTTCAGCGGCGTGTAGATGAGCACATAGGACAGCAGGGCGAAGAGGCCCAACGCTGCCGTCACCGTGTTCACGAACGCGAGGAGGATGGCACTGGACGCCACTCCGAGCAGGAGCCCGAAGCCGAGGGCAGCCTTCGGCGTCATGCGGTCGCGGACGAGGGGCCGATTCGCGGTGCGCGCCATGCGGCCGTCGATTCCGCGCTCGAGATACTGGTTGAGCGTGTTGGCGCTCATCACGGCCAACGCCGTCCCCGCCATGGCCGCGCCGACCGTCACCGGCTTGAAGGACCCGCCGGCCAGGGCGTATCCGCCGAGGGCCATCAGCACGTTCATGCGCGTAATGCGCGGCTTCGTGAGTTCGCGGAGGTCCCCGATCAGCGACATGTCAGCGTCCCTTCGGGATCTTCACGTCCGCGAAGACGTCAGGCAGCAGTGCCTTGCAGTGATGTCCGACCGAGCCATAGGACTTGCTGCACTCGCGGTCCTGGCCCTTGCGGCGCTCGATTCCGCGGGCGCGGCACTCGGCGACGCCCAGCTCGGTGTCGCCGATGCGCTGCGCGATGTCTGTGCACTCGGCGACCCGGTCCTGCCCGGCCAGGCACGCGCCCATGACCCGCTGGACGCTTGCGTCGCAGAGGCCGCTCAGCGCAGTGCACTCGGGGTGCCACTCGAGCACGAGGTCCACGCACTCGGGGATGGTCGCCGTGGCGCCCTTGTCGTAGAGCTCCTTCTGCGTGTGCCCGATGTGGTCTTCGGAGTCGAAGTAGTTCGAGGTACCCGCAACGCCCATCACGACCCAGCACAGCACCAGTCCGCCCAACAGGACGGCGAGACCCGTCGACTTGCGCGGCTGCATGGAATCCTGTGTGTTGTCGCTGGCTTGCGCCATTTGAACGGAACCTTCCCCTGTTTGGAGCGGGCGGAGAATACTGTCGGCAAGGGTCAAGTCAAGGCAACTTCCGGTTGCACCCGTGGCCCTATCCGGGCCGGAACTTGCGCAGCTTTCGCTGCAGGCTCTGTCGATGAATGCCGAGCCACCGCGCGGCCTTGCTGATGTTCCCCTCGCACTGCAGCAGCACGTATTCGATGTACTCCCGCTCGTGCCGAGCCAGGCTCTCTCGCCGATCGGGGACCGCCACCTCCTCGGGGTCGGGCTCGTCGGTCCAGAGAGCGCGCTCGAGCCGCTGGATGGTCACTGGCTTTGCGAGGTAGTTCACCGCTCCTTGCTTCACCGCCTGCACTGCGGTGGGCAGCGAGCCATACCCCGTCAGGATGACGGCCCGCGCCCCCGGAGCCTTGCTGACGATGGCGTCGACGACGTCGAGCCCGTTGTCCGGCCCGATCCGAAGGTCCACCACGGCAAAACGCGGCTGGAGCCCCCCGCCGAGCAGACGCTGGGCCGCTGCGAGGCTGCCTGCCTGGCTGACCCGGTAGCCACGGTCCCCAAACTCGAGGGCCATGGTCTCGCGCAATCCCTCGTCGTCCTCGACCAGGAGTAGGTCAATCGGTTCGTCAGTCACTGCAGCTCTCCCGGAGCAAACGCTTCCACAGGCAACAAGAACGTCGCGATGGCGCCGCCCTCGGCTCGCTCTTCCAGACGAAGTCGCCCGCCGAGGGCGACGGCGAGGGCATGGGCGTTGTAGAGGCCGAGGCCCGTTCCGTCGATCTTCGTGGTCACAAAGGGCTGACCGAGGTTCTCGAGCACCACCTGCGGCCACCCCGGACCGCGGTCCAACACGGCGATGCGGACCCGGGTGTCGTCGGCGTCGAGCTCCACCTCCACCGGGGACGTCGTGTCTCCGGCGCCGAGCATCGCCTCGGACGCGTTGTCGAGCAGGTTGAGCAAGGCCTGGGTCAGAGCCAACGCCGGGAGGACCATCCGGTGTCGCGGACCCCGGGCTGTGAGACGCGGCTGACGACCGCCGGCCGCCCAGGAAGAGCAGACCCGCTCCACGAGCTTGTGCACGTCCACGTTCTCCATGCGCAGCTCCCCGGGCTCCAACCGCCGCCCGATCATCTTGCGAAGCACCGACTCGCAGTGGTCGGCGGCCTTCTGAGCAGCCACGAGGTCGGGATCCTCCTCACCGAGCACCCCCCGGCTCAGGCGGTCCAGCCGCATCTTGAGGGTGTTCAGAGGGGTCGAGAACTCGTGCGAGAAGCCCGCGGCCAGGGCTCCGGCGGCCCGCAACCGGTCTCCCCGCTCCTGGTGCTCCTTGAGATTGAGGAGCAGCCGGCGATGCTCCCCGAGGGTCGAGGTCAGCCAGCTCGTGAACCCCCAGATCACCAGAGCGACCAGAAGGAACGACGGAAGCGCCACGTTCACGGGCGTGGGGAACACCGGGAGCGCCGGGGGAGCCAATGGGGCGAGCGTCACCGACGCGATCGACACTGCCATGGCCGCCAGCTTCGCCGCGCTGCGCCAGCCATCGAGGAGGAGCGCCCCCAGGGCGGCGTGCACGAAGAGGAGCGGAGCCAGTGGATTCCACGCTCCCCCCGACAGGAGGAGGAGGCTGGTCAACGCCGCCAGGTCGAAGAGCAGCTGCACCAGCAGCATGTCCACGCCCGGGTTCCGGTCCCGAACGACCCACCGCGACGTCACGATGTTGAGAAGGGCGAGCCCCCCCACGATCGAGAGAAAGCACACGAGCAAGGGGCGGTCGAGCCACCCCAACGAGAGCGCGGGCCACACCACCGCGAGCTGCCCCAGGATCGCGACCCACCGCAGCCGCGTGAGCCACACCAGACGCGCCCGCAGCCCCTCGTCGCGCCCGCTGACATTGGGCGACAGAGGCGCCGGCAGGGCGGCGCCGGGCAGCCAACTCGACGACTGCGGCTTGGACTCGACTGGCTCCACGAGAGATGTCATGCCATCGAAGGACTAGCCCTGTCACGCGCGGTCTGCATGCAGCAGAGCGTTGCGGGCCTACAACTCGATGGCTTTTCGGCTCGCGGTGGGGAGACCGAGGTCTTCGAACTCGCTGATCGCCACCCAGCGACGCTCGGGCTTGGACGACTCGGGAGCCGCGGGTGCCGCCAGGGCCTGTGCCTCGAAGACGTGGGTCGTCCAGTGGCGGTGGGAGAAGCGGTGCTCGGCCACTCCACAGGGGACGAGATCGTCGACGAGGTCGGCTGCGAGTCCGTGACTTCGCACCAACCGGGCACAGACGGCGCGGGCGAGTCCGCCTGGCGCTTCACCCTCCGAGACCTCCGCGGCAGGCATCTCCCAGAGGTTGGGCAGCAGCCCGCGTGCGGGGCGCCGCTCCAGCAGGATGCGGCCATCGGGCAGTCGCAAGCGCACGGCCACCCGCTCGACGAACCTGACCTTCTGCTTCCGACCCGGGCGGGGAAACGACTCGGCGTCCTCCGCCGCGAGCCCCTCACACACATCGGAGAGCGGGCATGCGGCGCAGATCGGACCCGAGGGTTTGCAGACGGTGGCTCCCAGGTCCATCAGCGCCTGGTTGAAGTCGCCGGGGCGGTGGGTGGGGAGCACGTCCTCGGCCAGGCCCCAGAGCACCTTCTGGGTCGCCGCCCGATCCGGGGGGCCGTCCACGCGAAAGAGGCGGCTGAGAACGCGGATGACGTTTCCATCGAGGATGGGGAGCCGCATGTCGAAGGCCGCCGAGAGGATGGCGCCCACCGTGTAGCGCCCGATGCCCTTGATCGCGCCGAGCTCCGCAGGGTCCCTGGGGACCTCACCCCCGTGGTCCTGCTCCATCTGGCGCGCGCCAGCATGCAGGTTCCGCGCCCGACGATAGAAGCCGAGTCCCGACCAGGCAGCGAGCACGTCGTCTTCCTCCGCCGCCGCCAGCGCGTGCACGGTGGGGAACCGCCCCAGGAAGCGCTCGTAGTAGGGAATGACCACGCTCACGCGGGTCTGCTGCAGCATGATTTCCGAGACCCAGATGCGATAGGGGTCGCCACACCCGCGCCAGGGCAGGCTGCGTCCGTGTGCGTCGAACCACGGCAGCAGCCGCGGCGCGATCTCCGAGGGCTGGCTCAGCGGGGCACGTCCATGCGCAGGGTCTTCTGGACCATCACGGGTGCGCCGCTCATGTCGAACTGGATCTCGGCCAGGATCAGCTCACCGGGGGAGACCCGCACCACGCGTGCGCCGTCCGGCCCCACGATGGCGCCCTTGGCGACGACGAACTCCGCTCCCGAGCGGGCGACAAGCACCGCACGTGCTGTCTCCCCTTCCCCGAAGGTTTGCTTCAAGGTCAGGTCACGGAAGACCACCGCAGCGAGCTCGTTGGGGTCGCACGGGGGAAGCGAGTCGTTGGTGGTCAGGGCGGGCAGCTCGGGAGTCGGCTCCGCGACGGCGGCCTCGTCCGAGGCGTCCGTTGGAAACCCCGCGTCCTCGGAAGCGGCCGCCGGCTCCGGCGCGAAGGGGTCCGCGGCGGCCACAACATCTGCGACCGAGGGGTCTGACTCAGGGGCCTCTCCCGGCTGAGCCTCGGCGGCCCCGTCGTCCGCGGGCGCAAGGGGGTCGATGACAGCCGTCGGCTCCGGGGACGGCTCGGCCGCCACGCGTGCCTCCTCCTCGGCGATGAGCGCGGCGAGGTTGCCCTCCAGCTCGATGGAGCTGCCTGGCTCGTCGGGCTCCGAGGAGGGGGCCACGGCGGCGATGGGCTCGACCGGCGGCGCCTCAGTGGGCTCGGGGGTCGCCTCCACGGCAGCGGCCGCGGCTTCAGCTGCTGCCTCGGCCTCGGCCTCGGCGTCGCGGCGCGCCTGCTCGCGGGCCTGACGCGCTTCTTCCTTCGCGATCCGCGCTGCGCGCTCCTCCGCCTCCTTGTCTTCGGAGGTCGTGACTCCGCCATCCAGGGAGACCTGGGAAATGGTGCCGCCCTCGTGCTGGGCGCGCGCACCGCCCCCCTCGTAGGGGCCGCAGCCGACGATGAGAGAGCAGACGAAGAGGAAGAACAGGCGTCGCATGCGCGGGAACCTACCGGATCGGCGCCCCAGTGCGCAGCCGGATCATCCGGGCCTCCTGGCGAGTCTGCAGTCGCACCGCGACCTCGATCCCGACCCCGGTGGAGTCCGGCCCGACGGTCACGTCGAAGTCCTTCAGCCAGGTGCCGATCCGCCGACGGAGGCGCGCCTCGATGACTCGTCGGATGGAGTGGTGCAGCTTGCTGGTGTTGGGACCACCTGCCACCACATCCATCACGACGATTTCGAGTTCACCTCGCAGGGCGTCGTACTCGTCCATCAGCTGCTCGGAGCGGCTTCCGCCCGGTTTCGACCCGCGGACTTCGCCCGGTAGAGGGCGCGGTCGGCTCGGTCGAGCCAGTCCTCGATGGACTCGTTGGGCTGACGCTCGGCGACCCCGAAGCTGCCCGTGACGAAGAGGTCCAGCATGGTGGGGAAGCGAGTGGACGCGATCGCCTCCCGCATGCGGTCCGCCATGAGGAGCGCGTGGAGCCGACGCGTCCCGGCGAGGACCACGAGGACCTCCTCACCGCCGTATCGAATCGCCAGGTCTTCTCGACGGACGGCGTCGCGCACGAGGGCGCCAACCACCCTCAGCACCTGATCGCCCGCCGCGTGGCCGCGGGTGTCGTTGACCTTCTTGAAGTGGTCGAGGTCGAGGAGCACAGCCGCGACTGGCCAGGAGTTCTCTTCGCAACGCTCCACCAAGCGGGGAAGGTGCGTCTTCATGGCCCCGCGGTGCATCAGACCCGTGAGAGGATCCTTTTCGCTCTCCTCGACGGCCCGGTCCAGGTCGTCGAGATAGGCCAGGTCCACCGAGTCCAGCATCTCGAAGCGCAGCTCCACGTCCCCCAGGAAGATCGCGTCGCCGCTGTGCAGCCGCGCGCGGTCCGTGGGGTGATCGTTGACGTAGCTCCCGTTCGTGGAGCCGAGGTCCTGCACGATGATCGCCGGCGACTCTCCCGCCCGTTGCTCCCGGTAGATCCGGGCGTGTCGACGACTCACCGACGGATCGTCGATGGTGAACTCGCAAGTCTCGTCGCGGCCGAGAAACACAGCACGGTTTCGCAGATCGATGGAGACGCGCCGCCCCGGATTCGGATCCGAGATCATTGTCAGCGTGGGGGTCTTGAAGTCATCGTCTCGATCGACGAGACGCGCCTCACTGCGCAACGCGCTGGGGACCTTGTCGATAAGGGTTCGCTCGTTGTCGTCCACTACGGGCGTCTCTCGACCTTCGGTGCGATGGCGTTCAGGGCATGGGAATCAGGCGCTCGAGGAGGCCCAGCGGAGAGCCGGTCAACGACGCTGACGCGCCAAAGAATAGCACGGCGACCGCGAAGAGAACGAGCGCCATCCAGGTCAGGAAACCCGCGGCATCATTGGGCTTACGCGTCTTGAACGAGAGCTCGACGACCTTGCTCGCGACGCGACCGGACGTGACGGAGCGGGGTGGCGAGTCCTCGTCACGAGCGATGCGGGGCTCACCGGCAGCGACCGCCCCCAGGCCTTCGGTGGCCCGAGCATCGGGCTCGAACCAACGCGCGACACCTCGTTTCTCCACCGGCCCTGTCGCGGGGCGGGGTCGACGGGCCGTCCGGGGCGCAACGATGGGTGCCGGCTCGGGCGCGTGCTGGTGGCCCGACATCGCCGCCGGCATGGCCGGTGCAGACCAGTCACCAGAAGGGGCGGGGCGCGTAGCTGCCGCCGCGACAGCCCGGGGCGGCGTGCGGGGGACGCGAGGTGGCCGACGACTCGGAGCCGGCGCCGGCGCGGGTGGCGCCGCGGGCAGGGGTGCTGCCTTGCCCTTCGCCTTGCGCCCAGCCTCGTAGTTGGCCATGGCGACGGTGGCGAGAGCCTTGACGTCCTCGCGCCGGGTCGAGCAGCTTCGGACGATACGGAGCAGACGCTTTCGAATCTCCTCCATGGAGCTCGGGCGGTCGTCCGGGTTCGACTCGAGGCAGCCCTGGATCAGGGCCGCGAGTTCCGGGTTCTTGACCCGCCGAAAGGGCCGCGGCGTGCCTTCGCGCTTCACGCGCAGGACGGTCAGCAGGTCCTCGTGCTTCCGGAGCCCCAACGGGTCGCGTCCTTCGGCGAGCTCGTAGAGGACGACCCCGAAGGAGTAGACGTCTGCCGCCTCCGTGAGGTCCTGGCCACCGACGCCCGCCAGCTGCTCCGGACTCATGTACGCCGGGGAGCCCACGATGATTCCGGTGGCGGTGAGGCGCGTTCCCTGGACCCGTGCGACGCCGAAGTCCACGACCTTCACCTGCCCGCGCTTGCTGAGCAGGATGTTCTCGGGCTTCAGGTCGCGGTGGAGGATCCCCTGCACATGGGCGTGGGCCATGCCGGCCGCGATGTCGACGCCGAGGCGAGCCAATCGGCCGTCATCGAGGGTCCCACCAAAGGAGAGAACGGTGCGGAGGTCTACTCCGTTGACGTACTCCATCACGATGTGGAGCGTCTCCTTCGCGGCGAAGAAGTCGTGGACGCCCACGATGTTGCGATGGTCGAGCCGGGAGGTGACCTCGAACTCCTGCCGGAACCGCCGAGTCATCTCCTTGTGCGCCTCGGCCTGCGGCCGCATCTCCTTGAGAGCCCAAGTCTTTCCGGCCGGGTCCTTCACCTTGAACACCGTGGCCATGCCGCCGCTTCCCACGCGACCGAGCAGCTTGTAGTCGCCGATGTACTCCCCATCTGGGGTGCTGCGACGCTCGGTGTGGATGTGGGAGATGGCCATCTACGGCGCAATTTACCAGAGACGTAGGATCAAGACGACGATTGGGAGATCGACCGTGTCGGGATTGGCCGCCGTGCTGTCCGGCGCGGGCGGTCGCGGTTTAATCTACCGATTGGTAGTTCGGCTGGTCTCAGGTAGGTTCCCGCCTCCCCGACTCCGGGGAGCGGAGAGCAACCATGCGTCTCAGGAACCCTTCCCTGCTTGCCTCGTCGCCCTCAACGAGGGTCGTCGTCCTGGCGCTGGCGCTCGGTCTGTGGGGCTGCCCACAGGGAGGCAATGACGACGACTCGGGGGCCGGCGACGACGACACCACCAGCGACGACGACGACTCGGGCAGCGACGACGACGACTCGGGCAGCGACGACGACGACTCCACCAGCGACGACGACGACGCCACCAGCGACGACGACGATGCGAGCGACGAC
>JAGSHC010000159.1 GCA_023954745.1 Deltaproteobacteria bacterium
ATCCGCGACGACGCCCCGCGGCGCCGCATCAGCTTCGAGTCCTCGTTCCGAGGGGGCACCGACCTGTCGCGCGGAGGCTTCCGCGCCGAAGTGCTCACCGCCTTCGTCGATCTCGAGCCCACCCATCGCTGGGGGCTCGTCCGCATCGGTCGCCAGGTAGTCACGACATCGGGGGCCGCGGGCTTCACCCGCCTCGACGGCATCCGGGCGCGGATGACCCTCCACCGCGTCGGGGTCGAGGCTTTCGCCGGAGTCCCGCTACGCACGCGGCTCATCGCGCTCCAGCCGGTGGACGGCACGCCCGAGAGCGACGCGCCGGCGTTCCAGACGGGATGGGGGCAGGACTTCACCTGGGGCGCGGCCGTGTTCCTCGCCGGGCACAAGGCCACCCAACTTCGGTTTGGCATCCAGGACCGCCTCAAGAACGGGCAGCTCGCCCGGCGGCATCTGACTCTGGACTTCAGCCAGGGCATCGCGACGCGGGTGCTGGTGCGGGTCAACGGCGCGGCGGACTTGCTTCAGCGTCGGATCAACGACGCCCACATCGGCGTGGAGGGTCGCCCGCTCGACTTCCTCAAGGTGGGCTTCGACTACCACCACTGGCAGCCCAGCTTCGACGCCACGGAGATCTGGTCGGTCTTCGCGACGGATGCCTACGACCAGCTCGAGGGCCGCGTGGTCATCGCACCTCACCCGGCCATCAGCGGATGGGTCGCTGGCGGGGCCCAGCTGCACAAGGAGCCCGTGACGGCCGACAACGTGCCGCGCCCCGAGGTGGGAGTCACCTCGGCCACGGTGCGCGGCGGGGTCACGATTCGGCCCCTTCCCTGGCTGCGGGTGCAGATCACGGAGCGGTTCCTCGGGGGGACGGCAGGCGACAAGCTCCAGGTGGGAGGCGCGGTGCGCATCACCCCTTGGAAGGGGAGGCTCAGCGTGTCCGTGCGCGCCGACGTTCAGCGCTATGCGTTCGCATTCCAGGAGAAGCTCGCTGGCGACTACGGCAGCGTGGGCGCCGAGCTGGCGGGTTCGCCCGTGCCGTGGTTGCGCGCGCGCATCTCGGGAGACGCCATCCTCACGCCGTGGCTCGACAACCAGTTTCAGCTGAGCGCCTCGCTCCAGTTCCTCATGGGAGCCCATCTGCGGCGGGGCGTGCGCAGCGATGCGCGGGTGGGAGCGTGGGAGCCCGCGCTGCTGGCCGCCGCGGGCATGCGCGACCCCCGTGACGTGGCGCCAATGCCTGGCCTGGATGCCCATGGGAGGCAGCAATGAAGCGTGCACTGCTCCTCTCTGTGGCCTTCGTCCTCCTCGCCAGCACTGCCTGGTCCTCGGGACCAAAGGCTCCCCGGTCGAACGACGTCTACCCCGCTCAGGAGATCCCGCTCCGCATGGTGCACAAGCGGCATCTGGACAACGGGCTGGTGTGCGAAGTCTGTCACTCGACGGTGCTGACGAGCACCCAGGTCTCCGACCGGAACCTGCCGGGCCACCAGCTCTGCGCGGCCTGCCATCGCGCAGAGCTCCCCAACGCGCACGAGCAGTTTCCGAAGTCGGGATGCTCCGATTGCCACGAGGGCTGGACTGAGGGGCTGCCAGAGCACCTGGGCGCAGATCTGCTCCCCAGGGCCGATGCTCCGCAGCCGCCGCCCATCGTGATCCCTCCGGCCCTGCTCACGTTCTCGCACCAGAAGCACCTCGACCAGGGGGCGGTGTGTCTCGACTGCCACAAGGGGGTGGATCAGGCAGACCGGGCGACCGTCCAGCACCTGCCGACCATGTACACCTGCTTGACGTGTCACGACGGGCGCAAGGCTCCGGACGAGTGCACCACCTGCCATCTGCAGGACCCCGGCACCGGCCGGCAAGCGACGGCCCTCGACGGGGACCCCATGGCTCCGGGGGGGCGCTTCCGTCCTGACGACCACCGGGATCCCGAGTGGCTGCATCGGCACGAGTTCGCGGCGCGGGCGGACCAGGACCAGTGCAGCTCCTGCCACGAGCAGCGTCAGTGCCTGGAGTGTCACGACGGAGTGCAGAAGCTTCAGCGCATCCACCCCGGCGATTGGCAGATGACCCACGGGCTTCAGGCGACGCGGCGCGACCTGGAGTGCAAAGCGTGCCACGACAGTCAGGACTTCTGCGCGGACTGCCACGACCGCGTGCAGACCTCCATGGGCCAGTTCCCGGGCCAGCGGGGTGACCCTCCGGGCGATGCCCGCTTCCACCCGCCCGGCTGGAAGGGCGAGCTGGGCGAGATCCCCGATGCCGAACACCACAGCTTCCAGGCGAGGCGCTCGCTGGAGACCTGCCAGACCTGTCACCAGCCGGACCAGTGCGTGGAGTGTCACTCCTTTGTGAACCCGCACCCAGACAGCTACACGGACGCTGGGAACTGGCGCTACGGAGCCGGGGAGGGGGAGGTGTGCAGCACCTGCCACTTGCCGGGCGACGCGCGCCTCGAGGGACTGCGCTGATGGCCAAGAAAGACAAAGGCGGACCGGTTCGCTTCCTCCTGAGCGCCCACGCGCGCCACCAGTGGCCCGATGAAGAGCGTCCCGAGATCGCCTTCGTGGGGCGGTCCAACGTGGGGAAGTCGTCGTGTCTCAACACGTTGGTCGGCAAGAAGGGGGTCGCTCGCGTGAGCAAGACGCCCGGTCGCACCCAGGCGATCAACTTCTTCGACATCCAGCGCGAGGGCCGGGAGATGCGCTTCGCGGACCTTCCCGGGTACGGCTTCGCGAAGGTCCCCCGCTCGGTGCAGCGCACATGGGAGAAGATGGTGGGCTCGTACCTCGCAGAGCGGGAGAGCCTGGCTCTGGTGGTGGTCCTCGTGGACCTGCGTCGTGACCCCACGGACCTCGACGAGCACATGATTCGCTGGCTTGCGGACGAGGACCGACGGGGGCTCGTGGTCATGACCAAGGCGGACAAGATCAGCAAGAACCAACGCCTGTCGCAGCAAGCCAAGATCTGCCGCGGCCTCGGACTGCCCCGTGAGGAGAGCATGCTGTTCTCCAGCGTGAGCAAGGACGGCCGCCCCGAGCTCTGGAGCCGCATCGTGCGCGCCGCCGACGAGTGGGGAGTGGGCTAGGCCATGGCTCGCCGAGGCGGAGGCAAGGGACGCGGGGGCAAGGGCAACACCTGGGGCTCGGGCGACGCGTTCAACCGCAAGGCCAAGGACAAGGGCTTCGCTGCACGGTCGGTGTTCAAGCTCGAGGAGCTGGACAAGCGCTTCAAGCTGCTTCGCCCGGGGGACCGGGTGCTCGATCTGGGCGCGTGTCCCGGGTCGTGGAGCCAGTACGCCCTTCGACGTGTTGGGCGGGGGGGACTGCTCGTCTCCGTCGATCTGCAGCCCATCAGCGTGTCTCTCCCGGGAGCCGTGGTCCTGCAGGAGGACGTGTTCGCCCTGGAGCCCGAGGCTCTGGCTGAGCACACCGAGGGTCGGGCGCCGCCCTTCGACGCGGTGATCAGCGACATGGCGCCGGCGACGACCGGCGTTCCCTTTCGGGACCACGTGGCCTCGGTGGAGCTCTGCGACCGGGCCCTCGGGCTCGCCAGCCGCATGCTCGTGCCTGGCGGTGTCTTCGTGTGCAAGGTCTTCCAGGGGGAGGACGAGCCCGAGCTCCGCAACCGGATTCGGGCGCGGTTCTCCACGCTCAAGAGCCTCAAGCCCAAGGGCACGCGCTCGCGGTCGGTGGAGATCTTCCTGGTGGGGCTGGGCTACTCGGGGGAGCCCAGGGACTGACCCTCTGTGGAGGGATGACCCGCCCTAGAGCGAGCGCATCCACTCAATGAGGGCGCGCACGGGGAAGCCGGTGCCTCCGAAGGGACGCGTGGGCTTCGGGCTCTCGACGTAGGCAGGGCCTGCGATGTCGATGTGCGCCCACGGAATGCCCTTCGGCACGAACTCTTCGAGGAACAAGCCCGCGGTCAGCGCGCCGCCCCAGCGGGCGCCGAGGTTCTTGATGTCCGCCACCTTGCTCTGGAGCATCTCCTTGTACTCGTCGTGCAAGGGAAGCTCCCAGAAGGGCTCGCCCGCGCGATCGCTCGCCTGGAGCAGCGCACGGTTGAGGCTTCGGTTGCGGCCCATGAGGCCGGCGATGGACGGCCCCAAGGCGACCATGCAGGCCCCGGTGAGGGTCGCCAGATCGATGATGTAGTCGGGCTTCTGCTCGCCGGCGTAGGGGAGGGCGTCGGCGAGGGTCAGTCGACCCTCGGCGTCGGTGTTGAGCACCTCGATGGTCTTGCCGTTGCTGGCCGTGATGACGTCGCCCGTGTGGAACGCCTTGCTCCCGGTCATGTTCTCGCAGGCCGCGAAGATGGCGTGCACCTCCACCTGGAGATCGACGGCGGCGGCAGCTGCGATGGCGCCGAAGACGGCCGCAGATCCGCCCATGTCCATCTTCATGGTGGCCTGCCCCGAGGCCGGCTTGAGGCACAGCCCGCCGCTGTCGAAGGTCACTGCCTTGCCGACCAGAGCCACGCGCGCCCGGGCCTTGCCCTTCTTGGGGCGGTGAATGAGGTGGACGACCTGGGACTCGTAGCCGCCTCCCTGCCCGACAGCGAGGAACGCGCCCATGCCGCGCGCTTCGCAGTCAGCCTGGCTGAGGACGGTGATGTCGAGGTCCATCTCGGTGGCGAGGTCCCGGGCCATCTGGACGTAGGACTCGGGGTTGAGCACGTTGGCCGGCTCGTTCACGAGGGTGCGGGCGCGGTTCTGTGCGTCGGCCACGGACAGACCGAAGGAGATCGCGCCCTCCATTCCGTCGCGCGCGGAGCGACCGCCGAAGTACGCGTAGACCGAGTCGGCGGGGCCGTGCTCGGCCTTGGTCTCCAGGTGGTTGTCGAAGACGTAGCCGCCGTAGCCGAGGCCTTCGCCGATCTCTTGGTAGCTCCACGCCTCGACGCGCTCTACTCCTGCCAGCGCGTGGTCGAGGAAGAACGCGACCCGGGACAGGCCGGTCTTGCGGGCGAGCGCACCCACCCGCAAGGCGACGTCGCGCACCGCGCCCCGGTCTGGATTCCCTCGCTCGGCGAGGGTCGCCACCACGATGAGGCGCGCCCGCGTGCCCTTGGGCGCCGGGATGGTCGCGAAGTCACCGGCCTTGCCCTTCCAACCCTGTAGGGAGAGCAGTGGAGCGGGGCTGGTGCCCAGAAGGTCGCGCAGGGCACCCCAGCCGGCCGAGCCCGCTCCACGGCCGATGAGGCCCAGAACGAGGATGTCGGTGGACACATTGCCGGGCTTCTTTGCAGCGACCTGGATCTTCATGAAGAGCTCCCTCGGTTTTCCGAAGGGCGGACGCTAGCAGACCTTCAGGGGAGGACGATTCCGAGACGACCGAGCAGCCAGTCGAGTCGTTCACCAGCCTCGGTGGGGTTGCGGTTCGACGGTGCGTGGTCGGCGATTCCCCAGTCCAGGACCTGAGCGGCTCCGGCCGGGTAGGTCGTCGAGATGACGTCGGCCGCCGGCTGGCTCCAGGCGGGGTCGATGCGCTCGTCGAGACTGGACCAGGCCCACACCAGGGGCGCGTTGAAGCCCAGATTGCCCACTGCGTGGACCATGGAGTCACGCTCCAGGGCGATGCGCAGGGCGTCCAGCTGCGCCTGCGGGTCCGCGATCTCGCCGACCTCGTCGTCGTAGATGGCGAGCAGGGCGTCGATCTCCGGGCGGAACGCCGTGGGCACGGCGACCATCGGGCTCAGCCAGTCGGGGGAGCTGTCGACGAAGGCCGCATCGATGGGCGTGCCCTCCGCGTACAGCTCCACGAGGCCCCGGCCGCCTTCACTCAACGCGACGACGACCAGCGGGTCGGCGGCGATGCCTGGGCGGGCATCGGCGATCTGAACGGCTTCACTCGCGAGGCGGGTGCCGAGGCGAAGGAAGCCTTCGTCGTAGGCGTTGCGCCCCGTGCCGTGCCACATGTCACCCCAGCAGTTGGCCGGAACGACCACCGCAAAGCCACGCTCGAGGAGCTCCGCGACCCAGGCGCCCTGGCCCTGGCCGGCGGTGCCCAGCGAGGACTCCATGCCGAGCACGTTCTCCACCTGATCCGATGCCCAGAGGGCGGACAGACGGTCCTCCTCGCTGAGCTGCGCGCCTGCCTCACGGACGACGTCGAAGTTGCGCCCGTGAAGGAGCAGCGCGAGGGGGCGAGGGGTGAGCTCGTCGGCCGGCGTGTCCGGCTCCACGAGGTAGATGCGGGCGCCGAGACCATCAGGGCAGGTGTATCCCTCAGCGAGCATGACCTCGAAGCTCGCCTGCCCCCGGGGAACCCACGCGTTGGCGAATGGGGCGCGCTCCAGGGTGAACTCCTCCCACTGCTGATCCACCACGCAGGCGGGGAGAAGGAGAGAGGCGAGCAGCAGGGGGGCGAAGCGCATCGAGACCATCATCGCTTTCGGCGGCGGCGCGGGGCAAGCAGCACCACAAGTCCGACGCCCCAGCTCGCCCACGACGAGGGAGTCGCGGAGGTCAGGCTCGCCTCACACGCGCACCCCGAACCCTCGGTGACGTCTACGACGGCGAGCGGCTCGGCTTCCGTCGCGACCAACTGGAGAAGCACCGAAGTGACCTCGTCCAGGAAGGCGGGGTCGACCCCCTCGAGCGTGTCCGTCGTCTTGTGGTAGTCGGGAGGGGGGGGGAACGCCCCAAAGTGAATCGCGCGAACGCCTGCCTCCCAAAAGGGGAAGTGGTCGCTGCGCTCGGCCTGCGACCCCAACAAGGTGCGATCGACCCCCTGCACCGTGAGGTAGCTCCCGCTCGCCGCGGCGGCGTCGCCGACCAGGTCCAGCGAGTCCGGCCATCGAGGGTCCCAGGCAAACCACAGGCGGTTGCCGTCGGCCCCGTTGAACCCCACGGGGTCCAACTGCAGCATCAGGTGCAGCTCCTCGCCGGGGTCGAGGGCGTCCACGTGGGCGAAGGAGCCCTGGAGACCGATCTCCTCGGCGGTGAAGAGGACGAAGCGGACTGTCCGTCGAAGTCCGCCCTCCCACCGAGCGCACGCGCGGGCGAGGGCCATGACCACCGCGACCCCCGAGGCGTCGTCGTCCGCGCCGGGGGCGGGGTCGAGCTGTGGAATCCAGTCGTCCTCCGCGGACGCAGTGGAGTCGAGGTGGGCACCGACCACGAGGATCGGCAGGTCGGGGTCAGCCCCATCGAGTTGCGCGACGATGTTGCGCACCCCGTTGACGGGGACTTGCGCTCCTTCGATGACGTCCGCCCCCTCGAACGGCTCGGTCCAGACCTGCATGGCGGGCAGCGCCTCGAGGACACCGATCACATAGTCCTCGGCGATGGGCAGGTCCTGATGGTGCACGCTGCGGGACGTGAGGACGCTCCCGTCCGGCAAGGCCTCGGCTCCGCTCAACCGGGCCACCTCCGTGATGGTTCCGCCCAGACTGGGCTCGGCCGCATCCAGGAACCCCTGCACATCGACCTCTTGGGCCGGGGCTGGGGCCGGCGACGAGAAGACCGCTGTGGCGACGATGAGGGGGAGCAGCCAACGCACGCCTGCATGGTAGCGTCCTGGCCATGCGATCTGGCGCCATCCTCGCCTGCCTCCTGCTTCTCGGGGCACCCGCCACCTCCGAGGCGCAGGACTGCACCACTGGCGGTGAGCGTGGGGATCCGCGCCCCGGCCTCAGCGGACCCGAGCAACTCCTCGAGTCTGACGATGGCCGCTTCTTGCTTCACTGGACCGAGGAGGGCGTCGACGCGCCGACGAACCAGGAGGACGCCGACGACAACGGCATTCCCGACTTCGCCGACCTTGCCCTGCTCGGGCTGCAGGCTGGCGATGTCGCGTTTCCCGCGGCGGGCTACCGGGAGGTTCCACCCGACGACGGGCAGGGGGGCAGCGACGCCATCGACGTCTACTTCGTCGACATTGAGGCCAACGGGTACGCCTTCTCTGTGCCTCCGATGGCCGGGACGGACGCCCAGGCCTCCTGCACCGTGCTGCTCGATGGTGGACTCGGGAACAGCCTCCCCGGTGTGTTCGAGTCGGTGGCCGCCCATGAGTTCCATCACTGCACTCAGTACGCCTACACCATCCAGGCTGCCTCCTGGCTCCTCGAGTCCACGGCGACCTTCGAGCAGTACCGGCTGTTCGATGACCCGACCCTTCAGTCGGCGGTGGGGGTCCTTTGGAGCATTCGCCTCACGCGACCTGACCGCGCTCTGGCATCGACGGGCTCGCGATACGAGTACGCCGGGTTCGTCTTCGAGCTCTTCTGGGAGTCGTTTGGCGGAGTCGACCCCGCGCGGGTGCCTGCGTTGTGGGAGGCGCTGCGCGAGGCTGGCGGCGACCAGCAGACGGCTCTGGATGCGGAATCGAACCGGCTGTGGGACCAGCCCTTCAGCCGCACGTTCCTCGACTACGTCACCTGGAACGCCTTTGCGTGCGATCGCGACGACGCCATGCACTACGACTACGCGGAGTTCCCCTGCGATCTCGACGCGTCGGTGCCCATCGCCCAGGCTACGGACGTGGTCCAGCTCGAACTTTCTGAGATTCCGTACACCGCCGCGTACGCATACATCCCCGCCGCGGGAAGCGAGGACCCGGTGGAGTTGCGCTGCGACGGTCCGGGAGAGGCGGGTGCCCGCGCCCGCGTGCGCTTGCTCGCGCTGGACCGATTCGGTCGGGAGATGGAGGAGCAGAACAGCACCGGACGCGATGCCGAGGAGTTCGGGCTCGGGCTCGTTGGCCCCCAAGACCCTGATGGGGGCACTCTCGTCGTACTGGCCTCGACCGGAAACGCACCGGTCTCGCTGCGGTGCGATGTCCAGCGCCAGGAGGTGGTTCTCCCTCCAGTGGACGACGATGACGATGACGACGGCGGTGGCTGTGCCTGCACCACGGCCGGGCCCGCGCCCGCGGGCATCGGGGCGCTGTTGCTCCTCGGGCTGGTCCCCAAGCGACGACGGCGCAGAGCCTGAGCCCCGCGCCGTCGTTCGTTCGAGGGGCCGAAGCCCCACCCGGTGTCAGAGCACCTGGTTGAACATGCTCTCGATCTTCTTCTTGTTCACGGCGCCCATGACCTGGTCCTTGACCTGGCCACCCTGGAAGAGGATCAGGGTGGGCACGCCACGAACGTGGTACTTCGTGGGGGTCTGGGGGTTGTGGTCGATGTCGAGCTTTCCAACCTTCACGCGGCCCTGGTACTCGTCGGCGAGCTTGGCGATGGTCGGCGCGATGGCCTTGCAGGGGCCACACCAGACGGCGGTGAAGTCCACGAGCACGGGGACCTCGCTGTTGAGGACGTCGGAGTCGAAGTTGATGTCGGTGAAGTCGGCGACGTTGCCAGCCATGAGCGGGTTCTCTCCTCGGGCTGCTGCCCGGTGTGCGGACGGGCCCGGCTGTGGGCACGTTCCAAGGTGATGGTCGCCCATGATGGGGTCGCTCCCGGGGTCGGTCAACCCCCTCGTGCGCTGCTAGGATTGGCGGCCGTGTCGCGAACTACCAAGCAAGCCAGACCCGTCTTTCTGGCACCCCCTCGGGGTGGCTTGTCGTGAGCCGGCTCCTCCTCTTCGAGAACAACCCCCGCACGCTGCGCATCGTCCAGCGGTGCTTGCAGCCCATGGGCTACACCCTCGTCCCCATCGCGGACAAGGAGCGCATCAAGCTGGAGCTTCGCGCCCACGTGCCCGCGTTGATCCTCGCCTCCGCCGAGATGTCTGGAGGGTCGGGGCTCGACGTGATCCGCGACCTGTACGGGGAGTGCGCCGAGCCGGTGCCCGTGATCCCGTACTCGGGCAAGTTGACCCTGACGGCGCTCAAGGAGGTCGCTCCCGTCGAACTGAACGTCGCTTCGTTCCTGAGCACGCCCTTCGATCCCGGAGAGCTCGTGCAGACCGTGGTGGGCATCGCGCCGCCCCCAGACGCCGTCGCTGCATCGAAGATCGTCACCGATCTGCGTGCGGAGTTCGAGCAGCACGGCCTCAGGCTCGAGCCGCCGGCGGGAAGCTCAGACCTCGCCGAGACTCCCTTTGCCCGCCTCTTGTGGGCCATCGATCACAACTCGTGGACGGGTCGCCTCTCCCTGGACGGGGAGAGCTCCGATGCCGTCGACTGGTACTTCGTCATGGGTCAGTTCACCCACGCGGAGTCCCGCGGAGACCGGGACCTGGTGGACACGGCGGTGGCCGAGGGTCGCGTCGACCGCAAGATGCTCCCCAACGTCGCCCTGAAGAACGAGGAAGAGCAGTTGGGCCTGCTGATGGCGTATCGCGCCATCGGGATGCACGAGTCCGAGGGTCTGAAGAAGCGGACGACGGAGCGTCTGCTGATGCGCGGCCTCCTCGCGGTCTCCGGCACCGTCGTCGCCGAGGAGGGGGAGTGGCGGGACAGTGACCTCGGGGACCCATCCTCGCTGCCCCGCCTCGTGATGAAGATGACCTCGGACCACGTGAAGGAGCTCGGCGGTCGCGCAATCCAGGCGCACCCGGACTCGGTGGCGGTCATCCGGCTCCCCCCCGCCAGGGTGATTCGCGGGTGGGGTCTGGAGAGCGAGGATGGCCGGGTCCTCGAGCTCATCGAGAAGGCTCGGAACCGCGAGATCACCCTCGATCAGCTCATGAGGGTCGCCAGCGAAGGTCAGAACGAGGACCGCCCGCGGGTGCGCGCGCTCATGCGGTTGCTCTGGACCATCGGCTACCTCGACTTCCGGGGGCGGCCGTGGGACGGCGAAACGAGCGAGAAGATCGAGGGCCTCGTGCGGGTCCTTCACCGGGCCAACCGCAGCAACTACTTCGAGGTCCTGGGCCTGGGGCTCGCGGCGGCCGAGAAGGAGATCAAGGCGCGGAACCGGGATCTGGCGCGCAAGTATCACCCGGACACCATGTTCGAGGAGCACCCTAGGGTGCAGCGGGTCGCCGAGGCCATCTACGCCCGCGTGCAGGAGGCCTATTCGGGCCTCTCGAAGAAGAGCGACCGCGACGCCCTCCGGCAGGAGCTGCAGGAACGCAAGCGCAGCGGGGTCGGCTCGGCGAGCGGAGGCCAGCCCGAGCCCGAGAAGGCCGCTGTGGCCGTGAAGCAAGGAGAGCTCTACCTGCGCAACAAGGCCTTCGACGAGGCCGAGGTCTTCTTCCGAGATGCGACCTTGCTCGACCCAGACAACGCCGACGCCTTCGTGCTGCTGGGATGGACACGCTTCCTCAAGGACCCCTCGAGCAGCTCGGGCGCGACCAAGACCATCGAAGCGGCGATCAAGCTCAACTCGAAGCACCCCGACGCCTGGTACTACCTGGGACGCATCGCGCTCCTGAAGAAGGACAGCGAGCGAGCGCGGAGCCGGTTCAAGAAGGCGCTGGACTGCAACCCCAAGCATGTGGCCGCCGCCCGGGAGCTACGGCTGCTCGAGCGCCGACTCGGGGAGAACGAGCGCCGCCGGGAGCCCCGCCAGGCGCTTCGGGGTCTCTTCGGGCGCCGCAAGGACGACTGAGACCCCGTGCCCTCCCTCTCTCTGGGCATGTCCCACCCATCGTTGGCTCCCTGGGCTGGTGAACTGCAAGCAATGCTCGCCGCGCACGGTGTCGAGGTGGGTCTGAGCGGCGATGCTCGAGGGGACCTCGTCCTCGAGGAGGTCACGCCGGCCGTCGCCGACACCGGGGCCGATGTCCTCGCGGTTCCCCGCCGTGGAGACCCCCGGGACGCCGTGCTCGTGTCGGAGGAGCACGCCACCGAACATGCCGCGGCGGTGCTGGCCGACCCGTCGCTCATGAATCCAGCGGACCCTCTCCGCGCCGTCGCCAGCGGGGCCACGGTGGGCGCCGTGGGCGCGTTCCGCTGTGCGCAGATCGCCGCCGTGAGGCCGGACCTTGACGTGGTCGAGGCGAGCGGAACCTGCGCGGACCTCGTGGAGGCCTGGCTCGCCGGAAGCCACCCCGTCGTCGTCGTGGGCGCGGCCGCCCTGGACCGCACGGAGTCCGCCGGCCGCGAAGCCCGCCGTCTCGACGCGCCCTGGTTTGCCGAAGCTGGGGCGGGCGCTCTCTGGGTTCGTGGGGCGTGGACCCCCGAGCTTCGGGAGGCGCTTCTTCCTCTCGACGACCGCACGAGCAGGCTCGAGATCGTCGCGGAGCTTGCAGTGCAACAGGCGGTGGACCCGCCCGCTGGTGTGCTCCTGGGAGTCAGCGCGCGGGTCAGTCAGTCGCGCCTGGAGCTGGCGGGGCTGGTCCTCGACCCTGCGGGGGGATACAGCATCGCGGCCAAGCGCACGGGCGAAGCCACGATGCGGGGGACCCACCGCGCGGCGGCGATGCTGGCCCGCGACCTGGAGGAGAAGGGCATCGGCGGGCTGGGAGCGGGCCGGACCTCATGATCACGCCCCTCGAGACGCCCATCGGTCGACTGCTGGTGGAGGCCGGACACCTGGCGATGGCGTCCTGGCGAACCCTGGGCCTGGACGTGAGCGACAAGGCCGGCCGCGGGTCAGCGCCTGATCTCGTCAGCGAGGTCGACCTGGCTGTGAACACCGTCATCTCGGACGGTCTGCGGGCGCTGCATCCAGGTCTCACCATTGTCTCGGAAGAGGCGGAGGTGGTGCACGGCGCGCCCGACGACGCCTTCGTCCTCGACCCCATCGACGGTACCCACAACTACCTCGCCGGAAGCTCGCTGTGGACGATCGCCCTCGCGCGCACCCGCGGGACGGAGGTGGAGGAGGCCTGGATCTATCACCCGCCCACGGGCGAGCTCAGCCACGCGAGCCGCACCGAGACGACGACTCACGCCGGCCAGCCGGTGCAGGTCAGCGCGAAGCCCCCGAACCGTGGGCTCGTGTCGGTCTCGCTCACCCAGGAGCTCTTGCCGCTCTTGATGCACGCCGACCACTTCGCCGGCATTCGGGCCCTCGGCAGTTCGGCCATCTGCCTTGCTGCGGCTGCCCGGGGCGAGTTCCTGATCCACGCGGGGGGTGGCAAGCCGTGGGACGTGGCTGCGGGCTTCCTACTCGCCGAACAGGCGGGGGGGCAGGTAGTGGACCTCGCGGGGAACGCGCGGAATCCCTTCGAGGCGAAGAAGAGCATCACGGGGGCCCCTCAGGGCATCGAAGCGGCCCTCGCTTTCTTCCCGTAGCGAGGTCAGTCGATGCGGACCGGCACGCGCTGGCTCGCCACGTCGACGCGGACCGTCTCCTCCTCGAGGTCGAGCCCCGTCGCCCGCTCGGGGCCGACGGCCCACCAGTGGGTGGAGACGACCAACGTGTAGGTGCCTGGAGTGAGCTTCTTGCCCACGGACCAGGAGAAGTCGAACGTGCGGGAGGCTGCGGGCTCCAGTCGGTCGTCCGCCTCTTCGACAAAGGGCGGCTCCGCGCCCACCGTGCGGCTGAGCCACTGAGACTGGGGATCACCGTCCTTGGCGAGCTCTCCGTCGGGCCCGACCACGGAGAAGCGGATCTCCACCTGATGTGAGGGGTCGCCCGACGGCACTGCGTGCCCTGCGCCCGTGTTCATGACCGTGACGGTGGCGCGCACGTCGTCGCCCCGCTGCACCTTGGGCGAGCGAATGGAGACGTCGACGGTGAGGGCCCGGGCGATCTTCGCTGGGTCCCGGCCGCCGAGCATTCCGTGAGAGGCAAACGCGGCGTAGCGCGATCCGGCGATGGCCCCCGATGTGCGGGTCATGTGGCAGTCCTGGCAGCTCACGCCGTTCTCAGCGAAGGGGGAGCGGCGCCACTCGCCGACCGTGTCCAGGAACGGGTGCTCCTCCCCCCCAGGCAATGCGGCCTGATGACAGAAGGCGCAGGCCTCGGCGGTCTTGATGCTCTCGTCCCGCTTCACTGGGTGCGGGGCTCGCTCGGGAGCGAGGTCCCGGGGTCCATGAATGACGCCATCGCGCACGTGGCACGCCGCGCAGGTCACCCCCTCCGTCGCCAGGGTCGCGCTCCAGTTCGGGTTCGGCTGCCGGTCTGTGCGGCCGAGGGCCCCGGGGCCCTTCGGCAACGTCGCGCGCTGGTTCTCGAGCGGCAAGTGACACTCGTCGCACAGGGGAGGGTCCCCAAGGGCGCCGCGGGCGGCTACGTAGACGGGGTTGGTCGAGGCGTGGGCGTGGCCCGAGGAGGCCCATTGGTCGTGGATCTCGGCGTGGCAGCCATTGCAGGTCTGTGCAGACAGAGAAGGCAGGGGGGCGGGGGGAGCCTGCGGCGGCAGAGCCTCTAGCACCTTGGGCCACAGGCTCGCCTCATCCGAGTGCGCCAGTGGGACGGCGACCACCAGGGCGACAGCGGAGAGACAGACGAGGAGGGGGAGGCGCGAAGTCACGGCAGCTCAGAAGTTGATGACGGTAGGGTCGTCGGTGACGGTGCGCCCCGGCAGAAGTACGGGCGCGCCGCCACCGTACAGGTCGGCGTAGATGGCGTAGTAGCGGGTGACCTTCTTGATGTAGTTGCGGGTCTCGTCGAACGCGACCTCCTCGACGAAGTCTTCGAGGTCCGCGCCCACCTTGGCCTTGAGCCAACGGCCGATGTTGTGGGGCCCTCCGTTGTAGGAGCCCACGGCGAGAGGGAAGTGACCCGGGCCGAACCGCTCGAGGAGCTGGCCCATGTACCAGGTGCCGATCTCGATGTTCACGCTGGCTTCGAGGAGCCGTTCCACCCGGAAACCCTCGAACTCCCCGAGCGCCGCCACCTTGCTGCCGGTGGCCGGCATGACCTGAACCAGTCCGAGGGCCCCCACCGGAGAGACCGCGTCGTGCCGGTAGGCGCTCTCGGCCCGCATGATCGAGAGCATCAGCAGCGGGTCCACGCCACCCTCCCACCCTGCACGCCAGACGTGGGGGGAGAACGCCGCGGGGTAGGCCAGAGTCCAGGCGCGGCGGGCGTCGTCGTCCTCGCGGCCCATGGACCGGAACGGGATGGAGTCCGTGGCGAACTTGCTCACCTGGGCCGGGTAGCCCGCGCCCGAGAAGACGGCCATCCAGTCCCGGCTGCGCAGCTTGATGTCCTGGGCGGCGGCCTTGCGCTCGATGTCCGGGTCCTTCGACTTGCCGCCGGACGCCTTCCACTTCGCGACGTCCCGGCGCACCCGCTTGCTGCGCCGATACTTGCCGATCTCGATGTAGATGGCGTTCACCATGGGCCCGGCGATCTCTCCGAGTCCCACCCGACTGAGCTCGTAGGCCACCGGAAGGTCGGGCCAGGCCTCACCGAAGTCCTTCGAGAGGTCTTTCCATCGTCCCCACGCCGACTCCCGGTCCCATCGGGCGTTCGCCTCCCAGGTGGGGGGGATGTGCTCGGACTGCATCCGCCGCACGAGGGCGTCTCGAGACGCCGGATCCGCGGTGGGGGCCCCCATCGAGG
>JAGSHC010000257.1 GCA_023954745.1 Deltaproteobacteria bacterium
CACGCCCGACGGCCCTCCCTGACCCGCATCAGGGGTCACGCCCGACGGCCCTCCCTGACCCGCATCAGGGGTCACGCCCGACGGCCCTCCCTGACCCGAAGCCAGGAAGTCAGCGTCCCGAGACGACCAACCTCGTCGCCGCGCCCAGCCTCGCGCCACACTGGATCCGTGCGCCGTCTCGCCCTCGCCCTCGTCTGCCTGTTGCCGAGCTGCGCCGCTCCGCTGGACGCCCCTCTCGCTCCCCCCGCAGCGCCGGCGCTCTCCTCCGTTGCCCTGGCGCCGCAGCCCACAGCCCCCGAGCCCCCCCCGGCCGACCTCCTGTGCCCCGAGGTCGCGTCCCAGTCGGCCCACTGCCTCCTCCTCGACACGAGCTCCATCGTGGCGGTCGGCGTCGACGACGGCGCCTGGTGTGAGGTGGCGGAGCTCAGCGAGTCGAACCAGACCTTCCTCACCCCGACCGCGTACCAGGACGGTGAGCTGCTCAGCTGTGTCGACGGACACATCCGCCGCATCGACGTCGCGACGGGCGAGGTCAGCACCTACCCCGTCCCCGGCTGCGAGTACCTCACTGACTCGGGAGGGGAGCTGCTCCTCCTCCGGGAGGGCGAGACCCCTTTCCTTCCCCTCGACTTCACGCTCTTCGCGGACCTCGACGCCTTGCTCGCCGACGAGCCCGCCCAGGAGATGCAGCGCGTCTGGACTCTGAACGACCGCCCCTGGGCGTTCGCCGCCGACCGAGATGTCGCCCACGTGGTGGGCGGGGCGCAGCGCTCTCTGCCCTTCGGGATCGACGAGGCCGACCGCAAGGAGGCCATTGACCTGGGAGGCTCCTGGCCCCCTCGCGGGCTCGAGGTCCTCGCCGACGGCAGCATCCTCGTGCTGACCACCGAGTCGATCCTTCAGCACGACCGCGACGGCACCCTGGCTCGCATCATCCCGACGCCCGGTCAGTTCTCCAGCGGGTTCGCCTGTGTCGAGCTTCCGGCGGTGGACTGAGCCACTGGCCTCAGGGTCAGCTGGAGCATCGAGCCGTACGTCGCCGTCTTGACGAACGTCAGCGAGTGACGCTCAGTAAGCCCCTTGAACAATGGGACTCCATCGCCCAGCAGGATCGGAACCATCGTCAGCACGAGCTCGTCCACGAGCTTGGCATCCAGCGCCTGGCGAACCAGCGCCCCGCCATCGATGTAGATGTCCTTGTCCCTTGCGACCAGCCGCGCCTGTGCGACCAGCTCTTCGATGGTCCCAGCCGCTGCCCACACGGTGTCTCTGGTCTTCTCCAGTGGACGCGTCGTCGCCACCATCACCGGAAGTTGCCCGTAGTGCCATTGGCCCATGGGCTCCACCACGTCGTACGTCCGGCGGCCCATGATCATCGCCCCCATGCCGCCGATGAACGTCGCAAAGTCGAGAGCGTCGGTGGGCGCTTCAGGGTCGACGGACCCCGCTGCCTCACCGAGCCAGGCCAGGTCGTCGCCGGGTCCCGCGACGTATCCGTCGAGGCTGCAAGCCATGTAGACGCGGACTCTGCTCATCCGTTCGCTCCTCGGTCCCAGATGACGATCGTCGCTCAGAAGCCGGAGCTCCAGATGCTCAGGGCGGTCACCTTCTTGGTGCCATCGAGATAGAACGCCACGCCGACGCTCTCGTACATGATCGTCTCGAGGTCCCACTCGGGGTCCTCGAAGCGGTACTCGGGCTCGCCGTAGGCCTCGAGCAACTCCGTGCGGCTGGAGCCACGTCCGATCCCGCGTCCGGTCTTCGTCTGGCCTGGATCGAACACCTCGAACCCGCTGGCCACGTCGTCCACGAAGGTCGCGCTGATGCCCTGCTCGAACCACTGCAGGTAGGCGTAGTAGCCGTCCTCCATGACCTCTTCGATGTCCGGCGTGCCGAGGCCTGCCTTCACCGCCGGCAGGTTCATCCCGAGGCTCACCGCCCCGAAGTTCGCGTCTCGTCCCGAGGGCGCCTGGGGGGCCGGCGGTCGGTCGACCGGGACGGGCTCCGCGGGGGCTTCGTATCCGCCGCCGAAGACGTCGCCGCTTCCGCCCGAGTCCATGGCGCCCAGCAAGGTGAGCTCGGCTTCACGCTTCGCCTCGACGGCCACCGCCACGACCGGCTCTTCGCCCAGTGTCGTCAGCTCCTTGCTGGCGCGCGTGGCGAACTGGGGGACGCTCTCGAGCTCGCGCCACAGCGCAATCGCCGCCTTCTTCTCGCCCTTTGCGCCCTTTTGGACTGCCTGGTTCACCTTGACGTACATCGCCGAGGGGTCGTTCTTGAGGGCCTTGGCGTAGGCCTTGTCGGCGTCCTTCCACTTGCCCTGCGCCGCCGCGAGCACCCCAGCGTTGTTGTGGTAGCCGGCGTAGTCCGGGTCCAGCGCCAGGGCCTTGGCGAGGAGGTCGGAGCTGCCCTTGTAGTCACCTTCGTGGCGAGCAAGCACCGCCAGGGCCCCCAGTGCTGCGTCGCGATTGGGGTCGATGGCGAGGGCCTTGGAGAGCGCGTCGCGGGCGCGCCCCAGCGACATCGTGTCGATGGCCCGCACCGTCACGTCGGCCTTGAGGTAGACGGGGACGTCGTCATGCCAGGGGTCGTCGCTGCTGGCGATGGCCTTCTTGAGGTAGCAGGCACCCAGGTTGGTCCACCCCGCTGCGCTCTTGGGGAACAGGGCGAGGAACTGCTCGAACGCGGAGATGGCGCCGTCGTACTCAGCCTGCCTGGCAAAGGTCACCCCGGCTTCGAAGAGCCCGTAGGTGTCCTCGATGGTCGCGAGGCCCTTCTCGAGCTGCTCGATCCGCTCACTGAAGGACGGATGGTTGGCGAGGTCTTCCATGCCGGGGGGCGTCTCGCCCACCAGCCGCTTCATGGTGTGCATGGCCTCGACGCCCGACGCCGCGGGGTATCCGGCGCGCATTGCGTAGAGCATCCCGTACAGGTCCGCCTCGAGCTCGAGGTTGCGCGCGTAGCTGCGCGCCATCTTCTCCAGGGCCTGGGTCTGTGCCTCGGCGATGGAGCGGTCGTCCGCCTCCCGTCCACCCTCAGCGAGGCTCAGGACCTCCATGGCGGAGGTCATGTTCATGGTCGTCGCGAAGTGACGCAGCTGGACGTGAGCCACCTCGTGGCCGAGCACGAACGCGAGCTGATCCTCGGGCATCGCGTCGATGATCCCCTTGTTGATCATGAGGAAGCCGCCCGGAAGGGCCGCTGCGTTGATCTCGTCGGTGGGGACCACGAGGAAGTTGATGTTCTGGGACGGGCGGTCGCTCGACGCCACAATCCTGCGGAGCAGACCGTCGGTCGCTGCCAGCACCTGCGGGTCGTCCAGGCTCCCCTGGAGCCACTTCATCATGTCGAAGTAGCCCTTGCCGATGCGGTAGTCGTCGGCCGCGGTGAGGGCGGTGGTGTTCGCGAGCTCCTCGTAGCCGCCGAACTGGGCATGGGCCGAGGGGACCCACGCAAGCGACACCGCGAGCAAGGGGAGGAGGCAACGGGGCACGGACATGGGGGGCTCCTCGGACAGCGGGGTGGGCGTTCGCTTCGACCCGCGACGCCCCGTCAGGTTCCCAGGGGTCTCACGAGCTGCGCGCAGGGAGCTCACAACCGGGACCGAAGTCCTTCGTGGGGTAGGTGACCTTGAGGGTGTCTGCCTTCTCTTCCCACGACACCTTCACCTTGAGGTTCGAGCGCGGGTTCCGCAGCGGGCTGCAGTAGCTCAGGCGGTAGTACTTGTTCACCTCGGCCACGAGTCGGCTGGTGAGCTCGTCGAAGGTCGCGGTGAGCGCGTCGACGTCGTCGGCTCGGAAGAAGCCGTCCTCGCCGAGCTCTTCGAGCTCCTCAGCTTCCACCTCCTCATCGATGAGGGCCACGACGAAGGTGTCGTGATTTGAGCCTTCCACCGTGTTCTTCGCCCTGGAGTGAGTCTCCCGCCCGGCCCGGTCCAGGCCGTCGGTGAACACGACCAGGTTGGCCACCGACACGAGCTCGGCCTCGACGTCCTCGCTCACCTTGCCGTCGAGGACCTCGAGCCCTGCCAGCACGGCGCCGTTGAGGTTCGTGGAGCCATCGAGCTGATCCCCGGGGCCGATCGAATCGATGCCGTCGGCGAGGGTCTCGGCGTTGCTCGTGAAGTCCACGATCGTGCGGATGTTCGGGTCCCCGTCGAAGATCGCGACGGACACCTGCTGGCCCTGCGCCACGAGGCTCTCGGAGAAGCCCTTGGCCACTTCCTGCGCCGTCTCGAGGGTTCCCTGCTCGATGATCGAGTCGGAGACATCCATGAGGAGCAGCGTGTAGGTCTCCAAGGCAGCCGCGACGGGGTCCAGTCGCCACTCGGACTCGGAGCCGCTGACGTCCGTCCCGCCCTCGGAGAGCGTGATGTCCGTCTCCTCCACCGCAGTCACCGGCTCCCCCGCGCACTGCACGCTGAAAAGCACCTGAACGAGACCCGGTGCGGTCACGGATTCATCGATCTTGGTGATATTTGGACAGGGGCCCGCGCAGCCTGTGAACAAGACAGCGACGGAGATTGCGAAGATGTAGAGGCGCAACATCCGCGGGAGCGTACCCGATCGGCAGGTCCGGCCAGAGGTAGACTCCCAGCGATGGAGGACCGGTACCTGGGCCGTTATCGGTTGCTGCGCCAGATTGGGCGCGGCGGGATGGCGTCTGTCTATCACGCTGTTCAGGAAGGACCGCACGGCTTCAATCAGGAGGTCGCGATCAAGCTGGTCCATCCGGACCTCCTTCGCGGGCATCCTCACGTCCTGCAGATGTTGGTGGATGAGGCGCGCATCGCCGCTCGCATCAAGCACCTCAACGTGGTGCGGATCCTGGACCTCTGCCAGGACGACGCTGGCTTCTACATGGTCATGGACTATGTGGACGGGCTCTCTCTCCGTCACGTCCTCGACGCGAGCCGCCAGCTGAATCGACCGGCTCCACTCGCTCCCGTGCTCGACGTCCTCGCCCAGGCCTGTGACGGCCTCGAAGCAGCCCACCGACTGTGCCTCACCGACGGGACACCTCTTCAGCTCGTCCACCGGGACGTGAAGCCTGGGAACATCCTCGTCAGTAGTGAGGGCGAGGTGAAGGTCGCCGACTTCGGGATCGCGTTCTTCACCGACCGCACCAGCGACCAGACGGGGCACGGCCAGATGAAGGGCACCCCGGCCTACATGTCGCCCGAGCAGGCGCTCGGCAGCAGCGTCGATCGGCGCTCGGACATCTTCTCCATGGGGATGACGCTGTACACGATGGCCACGACGGAGCTGCCGTTCACCGGCGAGACCGGGACGGCCGTCGCCCTGAAGATCACCCAGGAGTCCATGGAGCCCCACGCGGAGCGGCTCGACGGACTGCTTCCGGGCTTCGGCGACCTGCTTCGCCGGTGTTGTGCGAAGGACGCCGACGCGCGCTTTGGCTCCGCGGCGGAGCTCGCCGTGGCGATCCGCGCTCTCCGGGAGACGATTCCCGATCAGACCTCCGTGGCGGAGATGCTCGCCAGCGCGGGGTGGAGGCCTTGGGACCGTTCGGAGCCTCCCACCGACTTCGACCTCCCCGGGGCCGCCGCTGCCGCGATGCCGGGGAGCTTGTTGGAGGTGTCGGACGAGTCGCACACCCTCTCGGACACTCCGGTTCCTGTGTCGGTGGCGCCCGACGTCACCCCGGGTCCTGCATCGCCCCCGCCCCAGTCCACTGTGTCTGATGACATGGCCGGCACGGTGGTCGACCAGCCCAGCAGCGCCGGGGATGTGGACCTCGAGGAGACCCCGGTCCACACGCGGGTGGAGGTGCTGCTCCCCGGCGAAGGTCCGAGCAAGGTCCCTCGCCCGACGCTGTCCGAGGACGCCTCCGGGCCTGTCTTTGTGGAGCCACGTTCCGGTCCCGTCTACGTGGAGCCGCGGTCCGGTCCCGTCTACGCGGACCCGCGCACCGTCCCGGTGACGTTGTCGGAGCAGCCTTCACAGGTTGGCCGACGGCCCGCGCCTCCTCGTCCCCCTGGGATGCCGCCGGGCCCCCGCCCTGGTCCTCCGCCCGGGTCTCCCCCGGGGGCTCGCCCCGACTCGAGCCAGACCACGGGGCACGGTCAACAGCGCCGGGTCCTCCCCGAGCGGGACTATCGGGGACGGGTGGTGCAGAAGACCGTCGACGAGTCCGCGCAGCGGGTCGGCGTCGCCGAGAAGGTCGCTGTGGGGGTCGCGGCGGTGTGCGTGCTCATCGCGGTGTTCGTGATCATCAAGATCGGGATGAACGAGGACCGCACGGGCCCCTCGGCCACAGACGCCGTGGACCTCGATGGGCAGGTGATCTCTGCGGACGATCCCGGCACCCCGACGACGAAGAGGCCCGCGGCTGAGCCCTCGCCAGCGAAGGAGCCCGCGTCCGCGTCGGAGGACACCGACGTGCCCGCGACGTCGGATCCTCCGGCCGCGGAGGCCCCCGAAGTCCCGCCGGAGACCCCACCCGAGACGCCCGCGCCGGCCCAAGCGCCGCGTCCTGCCCCGCCTCCGTCGACACCGACGCCGGAGCCCACGCCGGCCCCGGTCGTCGCCCGGGGGCCAGGGACCCTGACCGTAAGCACCTATCCCTGGGCGAAGGTCTACATCGACGGGTTGGACCTGGGACGGACGCCGCTCGTGGGCCACTCCCTGGAGCCGGGCCAGTACGCCCTTCGCCTCGTGGTGCCGGCCGCTGGCGACAAGGAGCTCACCGAGACGGTGACCATCGAGGCCGGTGAAGAGACCCGGATCGTGCGTCGCGTGAGCGCGGAGGAGCCGGAGCCTGCAGACGCGCCGAAGCCGGCGACCGAGCCGGAACCGGAGCCCGGCCAGGAGCCCGAGCCGGCCCTCGAGTAGCCCCAAGGGGAGACGGCGACGCCCCGGTGGGGGACGCCGCCGCCTCGAGAGGCTCGTTGTGCGTCCGCGCGACCTGCAAAGCAGGGGGACCGTCGCGCGGTCGCAGCTACCTGGGGGGATTCTCAACCCGACAACGGAGGGAATCGGGGAGGACCAGGCGGCCTGGGTTCTTGCTCTCTCTTGGCCTTAGGACCCGCGGCGCCACAGAGCTATTCCCCACCTGCCCACTCGGTCAGGTCCTTCGATGGCTGAGGCTGCCCGCTCGGGTGGTCCTTCGCGGCCCGCGATCAGACGTTGGCGATGCGCTCGACCAACTTGAGCAGGGCCTCGGTGCGGAATGGCTTCGGCAGAAGCGCGCTGATTCCGTGGTCTTCGAGGCGGCTCTCATCGATCTCGGCAGCCCAGCCCGTCATGAGGATCACGGGGGTGTCCGGCTGGAGTTCCCCCACCCGCTGCGCGACTTCCCAACCGGAGATGTCAGGCATGCCCAGGTCGGTGAGCACGATGCTGTGAGACCGCTGCTCTGCAATGGCGAGGCCGTCGCGACCGTTGAGGGCCGCGTCCACATGCCAGCCTTGAGCGCGCAGGATGGTCTCGACCACTTGCACCAGATCCGCCTGGTCATCGATGAGGAGGACCGACCGCGCTCCAGGAGGTGCGGGGGCAATCATCGCGCCGAAGGAGCTGACCGAGCTGAGGTCCTCGCGAGGCGCCCGGGGGGCTTCCGAGGGGGCCTCAGCGGACGGTGGAATCACCAGGGCGATCGTGGTGCCGACGCCGGGATCGGAGTCCACCTCGAGGCGCCCCGAGTGGCGGGTCAGCACCTGCTCGACGAGGTGAAGCCCCAGTCCCATCTCGCGGTCTTCGCGGGTGGTGAAGAAGGGGTCGACCAGGCGCTCGAGGTCGGTCTCGGCGATGCCGTTGCCGCTGTCCCGCACCGTGATCAGCGCGTCGTTTGCGGGCGTCCGCACGGCGCGAATGACGATGTCGCCGCCCTGGGGCATCGCCTCGATGGCGTTGAACACCAGCGCGATGAGGGCGTTGCGAAGATCCTGAGCCGAACCCGCCACCGGAGGGGCGTCGCCGGGCGTCCAGTCGATTCCGTACGTGATGCCCTTGAGTTCGGCCTCGTCGCGCCAACGGGGCTCGGTGAGCTCCAGCACCTCTTCGACGATGGGGTTCACATAGAGCGGTCGGAACTCCTCCGTGGGCCGGTTGGTGCCACCCATCGTCTGGATCTGGCGGACCTTCTCGCTGCCCCGGACCCCCGCGGACCGGATGTGCTTCAGCGCCTCGCGCACCGGCGCGGTCTCGGCTTCCCGCAGCGCCACTTCGGTGTTGGTGAGCATGATGGCGAGGAGGTTGTTGAAGTCGTGGGCGATGCCCGCGCTCAGGCGCGAGACGAGGCCGGCCCGCTCCATGCGCGCCAGGCGCTCCTCCATCTTTCGACGGTTGGTGATGTTGCGGATGACGCCGTGCAGCCCATCGCGTCCGCCCACCCCGGCGGGGACTGCGTGGACTTCGATGGGGAACGTCGACCCATCGGCATGCTGAGCGAGGAACGTGGTGGCCCCGCGAAGCACTCCGCTCGTGCGGAGCCGGATGTTGTTGACCACCCGCTCGCGCTCGGACGGGTGTACGACCTCGGACACGTGGAGGGTCCCGAGCTCACCTGCGTCGCGCCCGAACATCTCGAGTCCGGCGGGGTTCAGGTACTCCAGAACGCCGTCGACAATGAGGAAGTGCCCATCAGGGGAGTGCTCGACGAGGAATCGAAACGTCGAATCACTCGAGACGGGTGTGGACACAGTTCTCCGGGGCGCGAGAGGCGGTTGACGGTACCCCAGGGCCAGGGGGCTGCAAAGGGACCTCGTCGTGCTTGCCCGTCGTGGCGGATCGGCCTCTGGCTGCTACCCTTCGCGACCAATGCTCCGCCTCCCGGACAGCGCCCAGATCTACGAAGTCGGGCCACGAGACGGCCTTCAGAACGAACCAGCGCCCGTGCCCACCGAGGTCAAGGTCGAGTTCGTCAACCGGCTCATTGCGACCGGACTGCCGTACGTCGAAGTCTCCTCCTTCGTGC
>JAGSHC010000272.1 GCA_023954745.1 Deltaproteobacteria bacterium
AGGACCGGCCGGCTGCGCCAGGGGACCACGCTGGTGGCCGCCTCGAAGCGGGCGACCTGCGCGATGGCGTCGTCAGCGCCCAGATCCGCCGCGAGACTCTTGGCCCAGCGGTCGGCCAGCGCGTCCCGGCGCGGCTGCGCTCGGTCCCTCGTCAGCAGACCCTGGACGAGGTCTCCACCGCGCCCCCCGGCCATCGCCAGACTGGCAGGAGCGCAGGTCCGCAGGCCATCCGCCAGGTGCGGCCGGCTGCCTTCGTCACCGAGGGCGTCACACGCTGGGACGCCCAACGGATGGCCGAGCGCAAAGAGATCCGCTGGAGGCAGGAGTTCCCACTCCTCATGGAGCTCGACGTACGAGGCGGCGCAGGCCGCGAGGGCCTCACGACACGCGGTGGCCGCGTCACTCTCCCCATCCTCAGTGGTGGGAATCACCGCCGCCAGCGCGTCGAGGATGCCGCCGATTCTTGCCTCGGCCTCTCCGTCGCACTGGCTACGCACCACCTGGAGGCGCCAAGCCACGTCCTGGACGCGCCAACGCCAGCGGCCATGCTCGGCGCTGGGCGCGAGGGGCGGCAGCGGAGCTCCATCCACCACCGCCGCGGTGACGGCCTCCACCCGCTCGCGGAGCATGCTCAGCGAATCGCTCCAGCCTCCTCCAAGCACGGCGAAGCGCTCCATCCACCCGGCAAATCCCGGCGATCGCAGCCTCTCGCCGTGAGCGACGGCATAGGCCACTCCGTCGGAGCTGAGGTCGAGGGTCGCAAACCGATGAGGCCAGACCTGACCGGTCTCCAGCGTCCGCTCGATGGCCTGGAGTTCGGCCCGCACGTAGGCGCGACCGGCGTCGATGACCGCAGCGTCGGACGCACTCCGCCCGTCGGTCAGATCGCAGGCCCGGCAGTACTCCCGAAAGAGGGCCCCTCCCCCATCGTGCAGAGGGCATCGGCGCCGGTCGGCTTCGTCGAACCAGTACCAGAGCGCCACCGGCAGCAGCTCCGCGAGGCGCCCCGCCGTGGCATGGAACAGCGGCGACGCCCCCGGGTGCCAGGCGAAACCCACCAGGCCATGACACAGCTCGTGTGCGCTCCACTTGCCTCGCTGGCCCGGGTGGAAGCTCCCCACGGCGAGGTCGTGCCGAAAGGACTGGTACTTGCGCTCAGCAAGACGTCCGGCTGTCCAGGGTGGCGGCTCAGCGAGCTCCGGGGCGTGGGCGGGGACCCACTGCTCGGGGAGGTCGAGGGCCACCCGGTGCTCGAAGTGGAACTGAAACAGCCCCGACTCCGCCGCCAGGGAGCCGACGCGCTCTCCCGCGGCCGATCGCGCCAACTCGCGGTGCGGCGTGCCCACCAACCCCATCGCTACCGCCCCCCAGGCGTGTCCATCAGCTCGGTCTGCTTCAGGGTGAGCTCGAAGTGGCGCTCGGGAGTGGTCCCTTCGGGTGGCCGCTGAGCAGCGATCCACACCTGGGGCAACAGGGTGCTGAGGCGGGGCAACGCAGACATGGACGCCTTCGTACGCACGGCGTCGAAGAAGGCGAAGGGCTCGTCCAGGAACAGGAACTGGGGCCCGCCCTCCCGGCCGCGCACCACCGCCTCGCTCAAGGCGATGCGGGTGGCGAGCTCGATCTGGCGCTGGGTTCCGCCAGAGATCTCCTCGAACAGGACGAAGTCCTGCTTCTCGCTGCTGAACACCCGCACCGACATGCCGTCGTCGATCTGCAGGTACTGATACCGGCCTTCGGTGAGAGAGGGCAGCACGCGGACCATTCCCTGCCGCACGTCATTGTTGAACTCGTGGGTCATGTGACGGGCTGCGCCCTGGGCCAACTCCCCGGCGAGCTCGAGGGTGGCGAGGTGCTCGACCACATCCGCCCGTCGGACGGCCAAGGTCGCCGCCGCTTCGCGAAGCTCGTGGATCCGTGACAGCTCGTCGATGTCGCCCGAGATGCGAGTCGCGAGCTCCGCGAGGTGACCCTCGACCTCCCCCATGCGGTTCTCCACCGCGGACTCGAGCTTCTCCTTCAGGCCCGGCCGCGTCAGCCGGCCTCCGGGTCCCGCCTCGAAGGCGTCCAGTTCTTGGGAGAGGGCGTCGCCCGAGAGGCCCCGGAGGGTCGCCACCGCGTCGGGCATGGGCCGATCTGCGATTCCCTCCAGCAGCCGGGCGTCCGCCTCCAGCAAGGCCCGACGTTGCTGGAGCTGCGCGTCCTCGAGTTGCATGTCGCGCAGCTCCACCGACAGCCCGTGGCGGCTCCAGGCGAAGGCAGCCGCGGAGAGCGCCAGGGTGGTCCCGACCGCGCGGCCCAGCAGACGCGCCTGCTCCGGGAGGTCCTCGATGGGCAGGAACCCCAACGCCAGAGCTCCAGCGGCGAAGACCAGCGACAGCACCGCGAGACGGTCGTGCAGACGCATGCGCGAGCGAGTGGCCTGCCGCCTCATGTCGAGCTCGTCCTCGTCGTCGCCGATGCTTCCGGGGGTGGGCTCCGACCCCATCTCTCCGAGCATCGAGCCGAGCCACTTGCGGCGAGCCGCCGCCTTGTCGAGCAGACCCGAGAAGCCGTCCACACCGTCCTGCACCTTGTCGAGGAAGCCCGAGAGCTTCTCGGTGCCGGAGGTGACGTCCTCGTATCCGAGCCAGCTCATGGCCGACTCCACATCGTCCAGGGCGTCGTCGAGGCCTTCGACCCGCTTCTCCCAGCGCGCCAGGGGGGCGCCGTCCAGTAGATCGACGAGTCGCTCGGTCGCCCCGCGCAGGGAGGGGAGCCGGGTCGTGATCTGACTTCGCGCGTCCTCCAGCTCGGTGATTCGCTTCTTCGCCTCGTCGGCGAGCTCGCCCTCGGCGATGCCCGGGCGAGGAGGAAGCAGATCGTCCCGGGCGATGGCCTCCAGCTGGCGTTGGGTGTCCTCGGCCTCGGTGGCCAGACCCATGGAGCGTCGCTCGAGCTCGGGCACCTGCGAGAGCACCTCGTCCGCCGCGTGCTCCAGTGGCAGCACGCCGGCCATGGACTTCAAGGTCTCGGCGCGGGGAGTCGGCGGTCCGATCTCGCGACGCGCGAGATAGAAGCTCTCCACGAACGTGTCGAACCCGTACCCGAGCAGCTCCTCCACGGCATCGGTGACCGGCTGCCAGCCCGTCACGTCGGTGCCCGTAGCCGGGCAGTACAAGCTCGCCGAGGGCTCCCCGTCCAGGTCAAGCTCGCGGCGGATGCGCCACAGGTGCCCCTGCGGCCCCGTCGCCTCCAGCTCGAGCTCCATGGTGCGCGCGTTCCAGCGTACGACCCGGTCGATGCGGTCCGTCGGCACCGCAAAGGTGCGTCCGTAGAGCGCCAGACACAGCAGCTCTCCAATGGTGCTCTTGCCCGACTCGTTGGGACCCGTCACCAGGATCACGCCGCGCTCCGGCAGATCGGTGAGGTCCAGGTGCTCGTACTTGAGCGCGTTTCGCGCCTGCAGCCGCCGGACGATCACGGAGTGTCCTCCGGGAAGGTCACCCCCAGGCGACGCAACACGACGCTCGTCGCCCGCCGATATCGGTCCACGTCGAGTTCGAGATCCCGGCTACGGCGCCTGCGAAGCTCGTCGGTGCACCAGGAATGGAACGCCGCCGGCGCGCCCTTGGTGTCGGGAGGAAGCTCCGGCAGCGACTGGGTCTTCGAGGTACTCATGGCAACCGCGGACAGGTGTGCGAGGGGGCGCGAGGCGTGCGGGCGCGGAGTATAGGGACGTGTCGGGGGCCCCTCCACCCGCGTCCGCGTATCCTGATGGTGCATGAGCGACACCCCCGACCCCCGTGCCTTCTTCCTCGACCGCGTCGCCAGTCTGGCGGCCGAGATGGACGCATTCGACGAGGTCCTGAGGGACTCGGAGCGGTTCGGCGTCATCGTGCGCCGACAGGGCACGCTGCACCACTGCGCAGTGGAGAATCTCTATCTGTCCACGCGCGAGCTCCCTCCCGAGGAGCGAGAGGCCGAGGTGCGCGCCTGGCTCGACGTGATGACCAAGGAGCACCGGGCCCCCGAGACGTGGGAGGAGGCACGCCCGCTCCTGCGCCCCGTGCTGCGCACTCCGGGGATCTTCGCCACCACCCGCCTCGAGGCGCGGCGCGCGGAGTTCGTGCTCTCTCGGGTCACCCCGATGTTGCGCTTCGCCCTGGTCCTGGACCTCCCCCAGCGGATGGCCTGGCTGCGAAGTCAGGAGGTCGCCGCCTGGGGGGTGTCCGAGGAGCTGGCTCGTCAGGTGGCCCTGGAGAACCTGGCGGACGAGGCCAGCGAAGGCATCGAGCCGTACGACCCCACCGCGGCGAGCCCCATCTTCCACGTGAACTCCGACGACGGCTACGAGTCGTCCCGCTTGCTCCTCCCCGGCTGGTTGGCAGCCTTCGCGGGTCAGGTGGAGGGTCCGCCCATCGCGGCCATTCCCCACCGCAACGCCCTGATCGTCACGGGTGGAGGACGGGTGGAGAACATCGAGCGGCTCGTGCGCATCGCCAGAGACGAGTACTCGGCGTCGCCAGGGCCCGTGTCCCCGGCGATCTACACCGTGGCCCGCGACGGCGAAGGCATCGAGCTGCTGCGCATGCCCGGGGGGCATCCGGCCGGCGGCATCGTCGACGAGGCCCGGGCGCGACTCATCGCCACCGAGTACGAGGAGCAGCGGGCCGTGTTCGATGAGCTCGGGCCCGAGCGGGGCTGGGCAACTCCGGCCGCCCCCATCGAGGTGTGGCGCCGTGCCCTGGCCGAAGACGACGCCGACTACGTGTGCGCAGCGCGATGGGACCGGGGAGACGACTCCCTGCTGCCCGAGACCGATGTCGTGCGCCTCGTGGACGGTGACGACGAGCGGCAGATGCCGTGGGAGAAGCTGCGCCGCCGATGGCCGCAGGCCCTCGAGGAGGTGGAGGGCGCCGACCCGCCCCGCTGGCGCACGATGCACTGGCCCGAGGAGCCTGACGCGGACTGACCCGTCGGGTGCTCAGCGCCCCGGGAGCATGGGCGGGTACACTTCCGCCGTGACTACCGACCATGCTGACGTCGAGCCCGCCTCCACCACCCCCGAGCCCGGCCGTCTCCCGACGGACCCGCCGGACACCGGCCCTCCAGCCCCCGGGGAGCCCGCAGGGCCCGGCGCCATCGATGCCACCCTGCGCCGTGGAGTCGCCCTCATCTCGGGGCTGGCCCTCGTGGTCGCGTTCTTCCTTCCATGGCTCGAGCAGACGGACATCAACCTGCGCACCCTCACGGGACTGCAGATCGTGCTCGACGGCGAGATGAGCTCCCAGACCCGGGCAGCCGTCGCCGCCGTCCCAGGGCTGGGCATCATCCTGCTCATCGCTGGCTACGTGGGCCGCCGCTCGGCGTTGTTCGTCGGACTGCTGGCAGGCATCAGCCTCATCGTGGTGGGCGCCTGGCAGACCCTGTCGTACCTCGCCGAGTCCATCGGGACTGGGCTCTGGGTGGTCGCCGCAGCAAGCTTGCTCGCCGTCATCGGCGGGATCCCGTGGCAGCGCATCGTGCGCAACGCGCTGAACAAGTAGCGGCCTGACCCCCAGCGAGTCTGCCCTCGCTCAGCCCGCCGCAGAGGTCTTCGCGGGCCCTACAGCTTCGAGCCAGTGCCGGAAGTGCCCGGCGACGAGGGCGAGGGCGACAGCAGCCAGCCAGATCAAGAGCCACCTCCTTTTGACGACGGGTACACCGGTCCCGGTCCGGCGCACCCCTTTGCCCTCGTCGGCAGCCCCCCGGCAGGATGGAGCCCATGGCGACACACACGGTGGCAATCCTGGGCTACGGCCGCTTCGGTGCGGCGCTGGCCGACCTCCTCGAGGACGCCGGACACGCCGTCCGCGCGTTCGACCCCCAGGCGTCGGTCCCCTCTCCTCGGGGCGCCGCCTCCCCTCTCGATGCGGTGCGCGACGCGAACTTCGTCGTGCTCGCTGTCCCCGTGGAGCTCGTGGGCGCGGTGGCGCACTCGCTGGCGGACTCCCTCCGCGGAGACCAGATCGTCATCGACGTGAGCTCGGTGAAGGTGCACCCCTCCTCTGCCCTCGCCGCCGCCCTGGGAGGGCGCGTTCCCTGGATCGCGACTCATCCCCTCTTCGGTCCCGCCAGCATCGCCCGAGGGGAGCGCCCGCTGCGCGTCGTGGTGTGCCCTGCCCCGGAGCGAGCGGCAGAGGAGGAGGCAGTGCGCGCCCTCTTCGAGGGGATCGGCTGCCGGGTCCTGGTGATGGATGCCCACGACCACGACCGACGCATGGCGGAGTCCCACGCCCTGGGGTTCTTTCTCGCGAAGGGATTGCTCGACGCCGGCGCCACCTTCGACTCCCCCGTCACCCCGCCATCCAGCCAGGGCATCGCCAAGACCATCTCGTCCGTGCGAAGCGATGCCGGTCACCTCCTCGGAGCGCTGCATGGGGAGAACCCCTACGCGGCCGAGATGAGGAGCCGCGTACTGACGTCACTGCATCAGCTCGACGAAGCCCTGGTGCAGGAGGAGGAACGCCGGCGCACCCAAGAGCCTCTCGACGCGCTCGTCGCACAGTCCCTCCGCATTCCCGACCTCGGGTCACAGTCTCCGGCGCTCCGGGCCGTGCGCGAGCTCATCGACGATGTCGACAGCGAGCTGGTCACTCTCCTTGGACGCCGGGCGTTGCTGGCGCGGCGGGCTCGGGCGGCGAAGGCCCACATCGGGGCTGGGGTCCGCGACCCGGTGCGGGAGACGCAGCTCAAGCAAGACCGACGCCTGCAGGCCGAGGACCGGGGGCTCGACCCCAACAAGGTGGAGGACGTCTTCGCCGCGATCCTGAGGCTGTCCGTCGCGCTGCAGGAAGAGGAGGGCATGTAAGCCCTCCGAGGCAGCTACCGCCTCGCTACTCGGTGCACTCGATGCACTCGTCTTCGCAGCTGTCCGTGGTGTAGATGTCCGCCTCGTCGGGATCCGTGCACGGCGTGCCGTCGTCGTCGCAGCTACAGGATCCGTCCTCGCAGGTGAACTCCCAGATGAACGAAGGGCACTCGTCGGCAGACTCGGAGGGGCAGCCGGTCAGGGCGAGGGCGAACAGGGCAGCGAGAATCAGACGGGTCACGGGCGCTCCAGGCTGGGGATGGTGAGAGGGTAGTGGAGTCGGGTCCCGAGAGGTCGCGGGGTCTCGACGCGGGAGCGATCCGAGGCCAGTCTTTGCCCATGACCCGCCGGCTCCTCCTGCTGCTCGCCCTCATGCTCGTCGCCTCCCCGGCGATGGCGGCCCCGAGCGCGCGCAGCATCACCGAGCGCTTCGACCTGGGTGGAGTGACGGAGCGGGGGGCTCGCTGGTCCGCCGACGAGCTGACCGTCCTGAACAGGACCTTGAGCGCCCTGGACGCGCGGGAGCGTCGGGCGATCGCGGGGGTGACCTTCGTGCGGTCTCCGCGCTCTCCCCGGGTGCGAGAGAGCGGGCTCTTCAAGTGGGACGGCGAAGGCCGCTTCATCTTCGTCTACAGCCGAGCGTTCGACCCCCACGAGAGCGGTCCCAACTGGACCCTGGTGCACGAGGTGGGGCACGCCATCGCGTTCTGGCCCTTCCTCGCAGAGCAGCGCCGGCTGAAGTCCACCATCCAGAAGTACAACCGGGCGGTGGAGTCCTACAACGCCTTGATCAGCGACTACAACGCCGCCGCCACTCGCTACAACCGCGGTCGTCGAGCGGCCGACAAGAAGGCCCTGGAGACCCTGCGCCCGAAGGTCGCCCGGAGCGGGGACCGGGTGGCCGGCATGCGCGCGTCGGCCATGGCCGCGAAGCGTGGGCTCAAGTCCATCAAGCGCAGGATCAAGGCCAGACACCCACGCGAGGGTGTCCTCGCCGCCTACCGCAAGGTCCTGGGCCGCAAGCGGGCGCCGACGAAGTACGGCCGGTCGAACATCCGGGAGTCCTTCTCGGACGCGCTCGCCATGTACCACTGTGACCCCCGACGCCTGAAGGAGCTGCTCCCCAAGGTGCACGCCTGGCTCGCCGACGGCGGACACACCCGCGGCCTCTGATGGCGGCCCCCGGGGCCATGGGGACGCAGGCAGCCCGCCGCAGGGGCACCCACTTCGACTTCGCCGACGGCTGCTGCCCGGGTTAGCCAGGCACGCGGACCCAGCTCTCCTCGGCGTCCACCGCCGCGTAGCGCCCGCGCGCGTCCACCGCGACTCCCG
>JAGSHC010000044.1 GCA_023954745.1 Deltaproteobacteria bacterium
CTCCGGGCAACGGCAGCTGCACGAGGATTCCGTGCACACCGTCATCGTCGTTCAGCTCGTGCACCAACGCGACGAGCTCGGCCTCGGTGGTCGCCTCGGGCAGGTGGTAGTGGCGGCTCTCGTAGCCGATCTTCGCGCACGACTTGATCTTGCTGCGCACGTACACGGCGGACGCCGGGTCCTCTCCCACCAGAACCGTGGCGAGGCAGGGCGTGATGCCGCTGCTCTCCTTGAACTCGGTGGTCTCTACTTCGAGGGCAGCCTTGATGCGCTTCGCGAGCGCCTTTCCATCGAGAATCACGGGACGCTCCGGGGCAGGGAGGGGCTAGTCCGACGAGGACGAGGACGAGGACGAGGACGCCGACGAGGAGGACGTGGACGAAGAAGAGGAGGTGGAGGAGCTGGAGTCGCTCGTGCTGCTCGACGACTCGGTCTTCGCAGCAGGCGGGCTCTTCGTCGAAGAGCTGTCCGAAGACGACGACGCACCAGGCTTCTTGTTGTCTGACCCCGCGTAGGCGTCGGAGTACCAACCGCCCCCCTTGAGGTGGAACGCAGCCAATGAGATCCGCTTCTTCACCCCTTCGCCGCAGGTCGGGCAGGGGGGCGCGGGGTCACTGACCTTGTGAATCGTCTCGAACTCATGGCCGCACGCGGGGCAGGAGTACTCGTAGATCGGCATCGATTTCTCCGGGAAGCGAGTCCTATATAGGCAGGCCGCCAGCAAGGTCAAGCAGTCGGGCGCGCGCGGTCGCTGCGTGCTATCTGTCCGCGCTCTCATGCAGGCTGAATCTGCCAGTCCCCACCTACTCGATCGTCGCGTGCTCTTCGTGCTCGGCAAAGGTGGTGTGGGAAAGTCCGTCGTCTCGGCAAGCCTCGGGCTGCTCGCCGCGGAGCGTGGACGGCGCGCGATCATCACCGAGGCCGCAGGCGCCGAGACCATGGCGGCGCTCTTCGATCGCGAACCGGTGGGCTACACCCCCGGGCGCCTGGCGACCAACTTGCAGGCCCTCTCCATTCAGCCCGGCGCCGCAGTGGAGGAGTATCTGGTCCGCACCCTGAAGTTCCGACTGGTCTACGAGATGGTCTTCCGCAACCGCTTCGTGGAGCCGTTCATGAGCGCGGTCATGGGTCTGTCGGACCTGATCACCGTCGGCAAGGTCATGGACCTGGAGTGGGAGCGGGTCGACGGCAGCTTCGGGCCCGACGCCGAGGGCCCCAACAAGTACGACCTGATCATTGTCGACTCTCCCGCCACCGGGCATGGACTGAGTCTGCTCCGGTCACCGCAGGCGATGATGGACGTGACCCGGGTGGGGCCGCTGTTCAACAACGCGCGACTCATTCGCGACCTGCTCGCTGACGAGCAGAAGACGGGGGTGGTCCTCGTGACCCTCGCCGAAGACATGCCCGTGAGCGAGACCATCCAGGCCGCGACGGAGCTTCGAGAACGCGGGAACGTACACATCTCCGGCATCGTCGTGAACGGCGTAGTCCCCCCGGTGTTCGACGACCCCGCCACCGCAGAGTGCTGGGACCGGGTGCGCAGGCAGGGCCTCGAACTCGGAGGAGCGGCCGCGGAGTCAGTGCGAGACGCCGAGCGCTCCTTGCGCGACCGGAACCGCGCCGAGGAGCACATCGCCAGGCTTCGCGAGACCCTCGGACTGCCCCTCATCGAGCTCCCTCTCTTGAGCAAGCGCGACCTGGATGCGAAGGCCCTCGCCGAGCTCGGGACCGTCCTGGGGGCCTGGTCGTGAGCGACTCTTCGGCACCGGATCTGAACGAGGTCGTGAAGGCGCACAAGGTCCTCGTGATCTGTGGGACGGGCGGGGTAGGAAAGACCACGGTGTCCGCGTCCATCGCCCTCGGGGCGGCCCTGGCTGGCCAGCGGGTCCTGGTGATGACCATCGACCCGGCGAAGCGGCTGGCGGACTCCCTCGGCGTGGTGGGCAAGCTCAATGAAGCCACGCCCATCGACCTGCGCGCGGCCCTCGGGGACGACGTGGAGCTCAGCGAAGGTGGCTCGCTGCACGCGATGATGCTCGACGCAAAGGGCACCTGGGACGACACCGTCCGGCGCTTCGCCAAGTCGCAAGACACCCAGGACCGCATCTTCAACAACAACTACTACCAGCGCGCCAGCGAGTCCCTCTCGGGATCCCAGGAGTACATGGCGATGGAGCGGCTGCTCGAGATGCACGCCACCGAGGCCTACGACCTCGTGGTGCTCGACACCCCACCGACCCGCAACGCGCTGGACTTCCTCGAGGCTCCCGACCGACTCATGGCGGTGTTGGAGGAGGGGATCCTCGGCTGGCTGATCCCGAAGAAGCGCGGACGCTTCTCCCCCGTCGCCGCCGGGGCTCGTCTGTTTGGGAGGGGCCGCGAGGCGATGTTCAACGTGCTCGAGCGCTTCATGGGCGCGGACGTCATCCGCGGACTGGCCGACTTCATCAGCGCCATGTCGGAGCTGTTGGACGGTATGCGTTCGAGGGCCGGCGAGGTGATGGAGCTGCTCCGCAGCGAGGACTGCGCCTTCCTCATGGTGGCGGCGCCCAACCGCATCGCCCTGAGCGAAGGGCTGTACTTCCACGATCGGCTCGCCGAGGCAGGCATCCCATTCCGTGGGTTCGTCATCAACCGGGTCCGGCCCGCGTTCGGCGAGGGCAAGACGCCCGCGACGCCTTGGGAGTCCAACTGGACTCGCTCCGGCGAGGCGACCTACGACGCCGCCGTGGAGCAGGTCTGGGACGAGCACCGCCGCCGCACCCGGTGGGCCCACGTCGACCGGCACCACATCAACGCGCTCAAGGCGCACTGTGGTCCGACGCTGCCGTACGTCGAGATACCCGAGCTCGAGGGCGAGATCCACGACCTCGACGCCCTGCGCCTGCTGCTCGCCTACCTCGAGTAGACGCAGCAAGCCGAGCGGAGGGAGGTCAAGGCGCGGAGGGAGACGTATTCCAATACGTCGCACCGACCGCCGACCGAAGTCGACTCGGAGCTCGGTCCCCTGGGACGAGCCGAGCGGCGTTCCAGGGGACTGAGGTCAAGGAGACGAGGGAGGCGCGGAGGGAGACGTATTCCAATACGTCGCACCGACCGCCGACCGAAGTCGACGCGGAGCTCGGTCCCCTGGGACGCCGCTACTGGCCGGCGAGCATGGCCTCGGCGACGATCGGCGACGGCTCACCGACGCTCGTCACCCACAGCTGGTGCGCGGCGCGGGTGGCTCCCACGTGCATCTGGCGGCGGGCGGCCGGGGTGGCCGGCCAGCTCTCCGCGGAGACGTCCAGCAGCACGACGTAGTCGAACTCGAGGCCCTTGGCCTGCTGCACGTCCGTCACCTCGATGCCGGCGGTGAAGCTGAAGTCCTGGTTCGCGACCCGCCGCAGCTTGTCGAGACCAGCCCGCTCCAGGCCTTCGTAGTACATGTCGGCCATGTTGGGCGTGCGTGCGAGGAGGGCCACGGACGCCTTCGGCTCGTTCTGCTCGAGGTCGCGCAGGGCGTCCACCATGAAGACGAGGGCCTCACCGTGGTCACCGAAGCTGAACACCTCCACCGGGGCGCCGTCACGGGCACCGCGGGGCGGCTCGTCGTCCTCGGCCAGGGGTCCGAGGACCTTCAAGGCGAAGTCGACGATGGGCTGCGTCGAGCGGTAGGACACCTTGAGGGTGTTCACCGCCGTGCCCTTCACGCCCAGGTGTCCGAAGAACTCCTCCCAGTTCGTGAAGCCGGCCTCTTGCAGCACGTGCTGCTGGGTGTCGCCCGCGAGGGTCAGGGAGCGCTCCGTGCTGGTGCAGTCCATGAGCACGCGCACCTCCAGCGGCGAGAGGTCCTGGACCTCGTCGATCACCAGGTGGGTGTACCGCAGCGGACGGCCGCGGCGAATGGACAGTGGGCCCACGCGGAGCTGGTAGAGACGGAGCAGCAGCGGATCGTCCTCGTCGTCGAGGAAGGTCTCGGTGTGGACCTCGTCCTTCTCCTCCGGGTCGTCCGGCTCCGACGTGTCGGGGTTGAGCCACTCCATGAGCAGGTCGACCTGGCGAGCCGTCCAGCTCACGAAGCGGTCGTAGTCGTCGTCCGTGAAGACGCCGGGGGCGTGCTTGTTGAAGCCTCGCTTGAGCCGAGCGCGGTCCGTCATCAGCGACATCCAGTCGTCGATGACCTGGCGCGGATCCTTGTGGCCCTTGCTGCGCCGGATGTAGGTCTCCATGACCTTGAGCATCGCGGGGTGCAGCTTCATGCGGGTCACGATGGCCGGCGTGTCGTCGCTGCGCTCGCCGGGCAGGAACTGGAAGTGCCGCGAGAGGATGTTGTGGGCCCACTCCCCGAAGGTGCGGACGGGCACGCCGCCGACTCCGAGGTTGTCGAGGAGGCGGGAGATGAAGGCGCGCATGGCCTTGCTCCACACCACCACCATCATCCGGTCCTTACGGAACCGACGGCCGTCGAGGTAGTTGAGGTAGGCGAGGCGGTGCAGAGCCACCGTCGTCTTCCCGGAACCCGCGACGCCGCGGATGACGACCAGCTGGCTTTCACCCTCGGTGATGATCTTGAACTGCTCGGGGTCGATCAGGGCGCTGATCTCCGGCAGGTGCTTGTCGACCCGGTAGGCCTGACGGCTGCCGATGGTGCGACCCGCGGCCTCGTCACCACCGTTGTAGAACTTCAGGACGTCGCCGCCGCCACCCTCGAGCTTCGGGGCGCTGTCGGTCAGGTCGATCCAGCCACCGTCGGCGCCGCGGAACCAGGTGCCGTCGGGGCACTGCACGCGCTTGAGCTCGCCACCGTGCACGGCGAGGGTGCGTCGGGAGACGACCGTGCCTTCCTTGAGGCGGTCCCCGAAGAACTCCTCGTACTCGTCGCCCTCGGCGTGCCGGTAGAAGAGCGCGCTCACGGGAGCGTGGCGCCAGTCGACGATGCGCAGGCCGTTGTCGAGGCGCGTGGCGTTCCCGAGGAACACGTGACGCGTCTTGCCGCCCTCGTCGAGCTCCATGTGAGCGAAGTAGGGGCGCTCTGCGTCGACGCCGCCACCCTCTTCCTGGGAGCGACCCGCCTGCTCGATGAGGTGGCCGAGGCGCTCGTACTGCATCAGCAGCGAGGGGCGCTCATCGGTCTGGGCCTGGGGGATCTCGTCACGGAGACGGGCCATCTCACGCACGATGGCGTCGATGTCCACGTTGGCCATCGGGGGCCGCTTCGCGAGGCGAGTGCGGGTGTCCGCGAGGAATTTGACCTCCTCGGCGACGACGTCGGGGAGGCCAGCATTGGCGTCGACATCGACGGTTGAGGGGGACGACTTGCTAGTTGTTGACGACATGGCGTTTCTCATGGGGCGGGCAACCTGCCACCGGTCCTGTGAATTGGCAAGCCCCATTCTGCGTTTTGGTCGTAAGGTATTGATTTTCAATAGCTTTAGGCGCACCGAACGACAGATAAGACCCCGAAAGTGCCTCGTCAGCTCTCCAGAAACCCGGCGATCTCGCCGGCCAGGAGGGACGGAACTTCGTAGTGCACCATGTGTCCGCAGTCCTCGAAGTGCACGTGTCGACGCGTGGCGAGACGAGCCCGACGCGCCTCGAGGTCCGGCCACTTGTACCAACTACGGCCCCCCGTCACGGTCAACACCGGACAGCTGATCGCCTCGAGGAACGGGGTGTAGCGCGCGGGCCTGTAGAGCTGCGGAGTGCGCGCTCGATGCCACACGTCGTGGCGATAACGGACTTCCCCCTCGACCTCCTCGGCCAACCAGCCCGCGAGCTCCGCGGCCCGCTCCGGCGTAACCCGCGGGTTCTGGCGCGCCAGGCGTGAGGCCACATCGTCATAGGACGAGAATGGACGACTTCCTCGGGGGCCGTCGGCCAGCTCCTTCACCCAGCGAGCCATGCGCGCCGGGCCATCACTGAGGTCCTCTTCCGGGGGCCCGAGCCCCTCGACGAGCACGAGACGGACGACTTCTTCGGCATACGTGCCGGCAAAGAGCACGGAGATCCCGCCGCCCATGGAGTGCCCGAGCACAGCCAGACTCCCCTCCCCGAGGGCGTCGACGACGGCGCGCACATCCCGCACGTAGTCGGAGAAGTGGTACCAGGTCGATCGGTCGATACGCCCCGACTCGCCGTGCCCGCGCATGTCCGGTGCGAGTACACGAAGCCAGGGCGGGAGCTCACGAACGAGGGGCGCAAAGGTGCCACCGCAGTCGAGGTATCCGTGGAGCAACAGCAGCGTGCGCGGGGCCCCAGGAGGTGGCTCTCCGTGGCCTTCCCAGACGTGGACACGAAGAGAGAGACCGGCGCTGTCGACGCGCTCGGTGCGGGGATCATCTTGACGCAAGGTCCGTTCCTCCGTTGTTCAGCGGCGCCTCGCATGGTAGATGCCGCTTCATGCTGAGCTTCGACAAGGGCGCCCCATGGCGCGAGATGTCCTTCGTATCCGTCGACGTGGAGACCACCGGCTTCGATCGCGAGGCCTGTCGCGTCACTGAGGTCGGCATCGTGCGCTTCGAGCGGGGGCAGATCGCAGAGCGCTGGGGCTCCCTCATCAACCCTGGGGTCCCCATCCCCGAGGACAGCACGAAGGTCACCGGGATCACCGACGCCATGGTGGCCGACCAGCCCAGCCTCGCCGACTTGAAGTGGGAGATCTACGGACGCCTTCGCGACCGGCTCTTCGTGGCCTGGAACGCGGAGTTCGACTGGGACTTCCTGCAGAACGAGCTGACTCGTTGCGGACTGACGCTCCCGTCAGTGCCGATTCTCGACCCACTGGTGTGGGCCCGGCGGCTCATGCCGTCGGACAACCGGCACAACCTCGGCGCCATCTGCGACAAGTTCGGCATCCCACTCGAGAACGCCCACCGCGCCGAGGACGATGCCGAGGCCTGCGGCCGCGTGGTGCTTCGACTCGCGGACAAGGTCCCGGTGAACCTGGGGACCCTCCTCGAAGGACAGGCCGAGTGGAAAGCCGCGCAAGACGCCGAACGGGAGCAGCGCCGCATGGCGCGGGCCATTGCGAAGGGGGTGGATCCCAACGCGCCCCGCGCCGCGGCTGCCCCCACCCCCGAAGAGCCGAAGCGACAGGCCGGCCTCTTCTAGCTCCTCCGCCTTCCCTCCTTGCCTTCCGCCGCCGACGACCTAGGTTCCTCGGCCCCGGAGAATGTGACCATGTCTCGCCATCCCACCCCGCCGAACGCCGCCGGCCTCCCTCAGTCTGAGGAGGAGGTCCTCGCGTTCTGGCAGGAGCACAGCGTCTTCGAGAAGACGCTCAGCAAGCCCGCTCCCAACGGCTCCTTCGTCTTCTTCGAGGGTCCCCCCACCGCCAACAACGTGCCGCACGTCGGCCACGCCCTCACCCGTGCCATCAAGGACGTGGTCCCTCGGTTCCGCACGATGCGCGGCTTCCGCGTGGACCGGAAGGCCGGCTGGGACACCCACGGCCTTCCAGTGGAGATCTCCATCGAGAAGGAGCTGGGCTTCACCGACAAGCACGCAGTCGAGCAGTACGGCATCGAGGCCTTCAACGAGAAGTGCTTCCAGTCGGTCCGCCGCTACGAGCGTGACTGGGTGCATGCCAGCGAGCGCCTGGGCTTCTGGCTCGACTACGACAACGCCTACTTCACGTTCCTGAACACCTACGTCGAGAGCGTCTGGTGGATCCTCAACCGCATGTTCGACGAGGACATGCTGTACGAGGGGCACAAGGTCCTGCCGTACTGCCCGCTCTGCGGCACGACGCACAGCTCCCACGAGGTCGCGCAGGCCTACAAGGACGTGGCAGACCCCAGCGTCACCATCGCCTTCGAGGTCCTCCCAGGTCAGAGCCGAGGGGACGTCGACTTCGACGGCGTCTACGTCACCGCTTGGACGACGACCCCCTGGACGCTGCCGTCGAACATGGCGACCTGCGTGCACCCGGAGTTCACCTACAAGCTCGTGGAGAGCAAGGCCCACCCGGGCCGCCGCTACCTGCTCGCTGAAGGCCTGCAGAGCCCTGCCCTGGAGCGGGTCGGCAAGGAGACCTTCGACCTCGGAGCCGCTCCCGCCCTCGCCACGTTCACCGGCAAGGAGCTCGAAGGGCTCCAGTACGAGCCTCTGTTCGGGTTCTCGGGGACCGGCACCGACGCCGAGGAGGACCGAGGCGCCAACTGGCAGATCACCGCCGACCCCTACGTCACCCTCGACTCGGGCACCGGCATCGTGCACGTCGCCCCCGCCTTCGGTGAGGACGACCATCGCGTGGGCAACCGGTACGGACTCGACCTGTACTGCGCCATGAAGCTGGACGGGAAGTTCAAGGACCACGCCGGCGCTCTGGCCGGCCTGTGGTTCAAGGACGCCGATCCCATCGTCACCCGGGACCTCAAAGACCGCGGTCAGCTGGTCTTCTCCACGAAGTACGAGCACCCCTACCCGCACTGCTGGCGCCACAACACGCCGCTGTACTACTTCGCCACGTCCTCCTGGTTCGTGCGTACGACGGCGATGAAGGACGAGCTCATCGCCGGCAACCAGACCGTCGACTGGAACCCTGCTCACATCAAGGACGGCCGCTTCGGTAAGTGGCTGGACGGGGTCGTGGATTGGGCGCTGTCCCGCAAGCGCTACTGGGGGACTCCGCTGCCCATCTGGCGATGCGACGAGTGCGGTGACATCGAGTGCTTCGGCTCCTTCGAGTCGCTCTTCGCGCGCGCTGGCAAGCCGTTGCCGGGAGACCCCTACGACCGGGAGCAGTGGAACCCCCACCGTCCCTACGTCGACGACATCTCCTTCTCGTGCAGCGCCTGCGACGGCGGCACGAAGAACCGCGTCGTGGAGGTCATCGACTGCTGGTTCGACGCCGGCTCGATGCCGTTTGCGCAGCACCACTATCCCTTCAACAAGGAGATGGCGGAGCGCATCGACAGCGGGGACGCCTTCCCCGCGGACTTCATCAGCGAGGCGGTCGACCAGACGCGGGGCTGGTTCTACACGCTGCACGTCATCTCGACGTTCCTGAAGAAGCGCCCCGCCTACAAGAGCGTCATCGTGTTGGGCCACGTGCTCGATGAAGACGGTCGCAAGATGTCGAAGAGCATCGGCAACGTCGTCGCTCCCGGGCCGATCATCGATCAGTTCGGGGCGGACGCCTTCCGGTGGTTCTTCTACCGCGCCAACCCCACCCAGCCGTCCCGCTTCGGCCCGGCGATGGTGCGGGACAGCCTCAAGCTGTTCACCATCCCGTTGCTCAACGCGTGGCAGTTCTTCTCCATCTACGCGGGCATCGACGGCTTCACCCCGGCCGGTGAAGGCGCGACGCCTCGGCCGCAGGTAGCGGAGCGCGCCGACCTGGACCGTTGGGTCCTGAGCCTGCTCCAGCAGACGGTGGGCGAGGTGACCGCAGCCCTCGAAGGCAACCGGCTCAACGTCGCGGCGAACGCCCTCGAGAGCTTCGTGGAGTCCCTGACCAACTGGTACATCCGTCGGTCTCGGCGGCGTTTCTGGAAGGCCGAAGGCGACACCGACAAGCACGCTGCCCATTGGACTCTGTATGAGGTGCTGGTCTCCTTGAGTCAGTTGCTCGCGCCCTTCATGCCGTTCCTCGCCGAGCGCATGCATCAGGACCTCGTGCGGGGCTTCGATGCCAGCGCGCCCGTCTCGGTCCACCTCACCGACTGGCCTTCCGTGGACGCCGACGCCATCGACAGCGTCGTGCTCGTGCGCCAGGCCGCAGCCCGGCAGCTCGTGACTCTGGGCCATGCGGCCCGGCAGGAAGCCGCCATCGGCGTGCGTCAGCCCCTCGCCGCGGCCACCGTGGTGAGCGTCGACGACGAGCTGCTCGCAGCCCTGTCCCACGAAGGCACCGCGGCCATCGTGCGGGACGAGCTCAACGTGAAGGAGCTCCGCTTCGCCGAGGACCGCGCTGCGTACGTTGACTACACCGTCAAGCCCAACTTCCGCGCCCTCGGGAAGCGGCTGGGCAAGCGCATGAAGCTGTGCGCACAAGCGGTCGGCCAGATGGCGCCCAACGACCTCTTGGCGGCCCTCGAGGCAGACGGCAAGGCCGTGGTGGTGCCTTCTGACGGTGAGCCCATCGAGCTGGAGGCCCACGAGCTGGACATCCGCATCCAGCAGAAGCCGGGCACGGTGTCGGCCTTCGACGAGCAGGCTCTCGTGGCGCTGGATACCGAGGTCGATGACGCCTTGGCGGCGGAAGGTCTCGCGCGCGAGGTCATCAACCGGATCCAGGGTCTCCGCAAGGACCGCGACTTGGCCTACGACGACCGCATCGCGGTGCAGTGGGACGCCGGGCAAGAGGTAGCGGCGGCGTTGGCCAAGCACCAACAGCTGGTGATGGACGAAGTCCTGGCGGTGGACATGCAGCGGGTGGACGGACTGAGCGGAGCGGTGTCTGCTGACCTTCGTGGCGAGTCCTTCACCGCGGACCTGGTGGTGAGTCAGTGAGCGCAACCGACGACAAACCCGCAACGCCCGAGGTCATCACGCCCGAGGTGCTCGCCGCCGAGGTGGACGGTGACGAGGAGGAGGCATCGGACGAGGAGCTCAAGCGCATTGCTGCGGCCGGGACTGACGCCCCACGAGGCACGGCTGGCTCCGCGGCCAAGGAGATCATCGATCTGCTTCCTGCCCCTGGGGATCCGCAGCTCCCAGCCCGCACGGGTCAGAGCTCGCTGGCGGCCCAGGACCCGCTGAGGGCGTACATGGCCGAGGTGTCCATGTACCCGCTGCTCACGCCCGAGCAGGAGAAGGCGCTGGCCCAGGCGTTCCGCGACGACGGCGACGACACGGCCGCCTATCGCCTCGTCACGTCGAACCTGCGACTGGTCGCCAAGATCGCCTTCAAGTACCGGCGCTTCTACAAGAACGTGCTCGACCTCATCCAGGAGGGGAACATCGGCCTGATGAAGGCCGTCCAGAAGTTCGATCCCTACCGCGGCGTGCGGCTCTCGACCTACGCCCGCTACTGGATTCAGGCGTACATCATGTACTTCCTGCTCGCGAATCACCGCATGGTGAAGGTGGGCACGACGCAGGCGAAGAGGAAGCTCTTCTACAATCTGACCAAGGAGACGAAGCGGTTGCGGGATCTGGGGTTCGACCCAACTCCCCAGCGCATCGCCGAGAGCCTCGATGTCGACGTGAAGGACGTCATCGAGATGAAGCAGCGCCTCTCTTCACCGGATGCGTCTCTCGATGCCCCCGTGGGTGGCGAGGACTCGCGGAGCCTCGGCGATACCTTCGCCAGCACCGATGAGCTCCCGGATCAGGAAGTCGAGAACGCTGAGATGCTGCAGATGGTCACCGGAGCCATGCGGCGCTTCGGCGACACCATTGAGAATGAACGTGAGATCGTGATCTGGTTCGACCGGCTGATGTCGGAAGACCCACTGACGCTCGAGCAGATCGGCCGACAGTTCGGCGTGACCCGGGAGCGGGCACGACAGATCGAGGCCAAGCTGAAGAAGAAACTGAAGGGCTACCTGCTCGACACCCTCGGCCACGAAGTCGAGTTGAGTGTCGAACTGACGCACTGAGCGGCAGGGCCCACACACAGACGCAGACGCGCAGAAGAGAGAACCGTGGAGTACCAAGGCCTGACCCTGGATCGATTCCAGGAAGAGGCGATCAACCACGTCGACGCAAACCGCTCCGTGCTGGTTTCCGCCCCGACTGGCACAGGGAAGACCCTGATCGCCGACTACATCGTCGAGAAGGCGCTGAGCGAGAACAAGGAAGTCATCTACACCGCCCCCATCAAGGCGCTGTCGAACCAGAAGTACCGCGACTACACGCGGCTCTATGGCTACGACAAGGTGGGACTCGTCACCGGCGACAACGTCATCAACCGCGATGGCCAGCTGCGCATCATGACGACGGAGATCCTCCGCAACATGCTGCTCGCGGGCGAGGAGCTCCCGCACCTCAGCCACGTGATCATCGACGAGATCCACTTCCTCGACGACATCGAGCGCGGAACCGTGTGGGAAGAGGTGCTCATCTACCTCCCCTCGCGCGTCAAGATCCTCGGGTTGTCGGCGACGCTCGCCAACATTCACGAGTTCAGTGAGTGGCTGGCCTACGTGCGCGACGAGGAGGTCCCCGTCGTCATCGAGGACACGCGCCACGTGCCGCTGTCCATCTACCTCGCCAACCGCGATGCCGGGATCTGCGACGCGACTCGCTACGGCTACCTGCACGAGCGCTGGATGCAGCTCGCGAAGAAGGCAGCGGACGAGGAGAAGAAGCGCAAGGACCAGGAGCGACGGTCCGAGGGGCGGCGTCGCCGTCGCGGCGGACGCAAGGGCGGAGGCAACCTGCGGCTGCCTGGCCAGCGGGAGACGAAGCACGTCGATCTCATCCGCATGTTGGGCGTGGAGTTCCAGCCCATCCTCTTCTTCGCCTTCTCCCGGAAGATGTGCGAGCAGTTCTCTCGGGAGCTGGCGCGCAAGCTGCCCGACGAGGGCTTCACGACCGAGGAGGAGAAGGTCAAGATCAAGGCCGCGGTGGACTCCTTCGACCTGCAGTTCGAGAAGGTGATGACCACCGAGCAGGAGAAGATGTACCTCAAGGGCATCGCCTGCCATCACGCCGGTCTGCACGTGGGGCTCAAGGCCTTCGTAGAGGAGCTCTACGAGCAGCGCCTCATCAAGGTGAACTACTGCACGTCCACCTTCGCCTTGGGCATCAACCTGCCGGCACGGACGACGTGCTTTCAGGCCCTGCGCAAGTACAACGGACGCACCGTGGTGCCGCTGACTGTGCGCCAGTTCATGCAGAAGGCAGGACGCGCCGGACGCCGCGGCATCGACGATGTCGGGTACGTCGTGATCCTCGAGGAGTTCTGGGACTACGAGCGGGACCGAGAGGCCATCGACGCCTACATCAAGGGCGCCCACGAGAAGGTGCGCTCGGCGTTCAACCTCTCGTTCAACTCCGTCGTCAACCTGCTCGATCGCCACGGCAGGGACCTCGAGCAGATCCGCCAGATCATCGACAAGAGCTTCCTCACCTTCAGCTACCGCCAGGCGGCGCAGCGCGAGGAGGAGCGCATCGACTCCATCGCAGACGCACTGGCCAAGTCCGGCTGGGATCCGCGAGACGAGGCCGCGGGTCCTCCGCCCCGCTCTCTCATGGCCCGCGCGAAGAAGTACCGCAAGCTCTCCCGCCGCACGAAGAAGGTGGGCGACAAGGTGTGGGACGACTTCATGGAGAAGGTCGGCATCCTCCAAGAGGTCGGCTACCTCGAGGAGGACCTGGAGTTCAACGCAGGCGCGAAGGTGCTGCGGCACCTGCAGATCGAAGAGATCTTCAGCACCGAGCTCGTGCTCAGCGGACTGCTCGACAGCATGGAGCCGGAGATGGTCTTCGGCGCCGTCTGCGTGCTCTGCAACTCCTTCTCGCGCGCGGTGAACATCCGCGTGCGACCGAAGGGCGAGCAGGGAGCGCTGGCCAAGGAGCTACGCAAGATTCGCTTCGGCGAAGCGGTGCGGAACACCGAGTACGCCATCGGCCAGCAGACCACCTTCACCCCCGAGATGATCGCCTTCGGCACCGCCTGGTACCGCGGCGAGTCGCTGCAGACCATGCTGCTCGGCATCGAGTCGGCGACGGACATCTCCGGGGACCTGGTGTCTGCGTTCCGGCGGGCGAAGGACCTCTGCCAGCAGCTCAAGCGGGTGTACGAGGAAGACCCCTACATGAGCGAGAAGCTCCGCGAGATCCTCAAGACGGTCTCCCGGGACGAGGTCGAAGTCGTCGACTGAGCCTCGGCTCGCGCGTGGGAGGTGCTGGGCGTGGGTCTGATCGTGGCCCTTCACGGCTTGCCGACGGGACCCCGCCTCTGGGAGCGGGTGACCGTTCCCCGGGGCTACCACCTCATCCGGCCGCAGGTCCCTGGCCTGGGAGCCGACGGCACGCCTGACGACTTCAGCCTCGAGTGGGCGGCGACGCAGCTCAGCCAACGCTGGGCGACCGATGAGGCGGACGTGTTGATGGGGCACGACATGGGCGGGGTGCTCGCAGCGATGCTCGCGCAGCCTGGGCAGAAAGTCGTGCTGTCAGGAACGGCCCTCGGCCCCTATTGGTCGCTCATCCGGATGACAGCATGGCCGTTCTTCAATCGCGCCTTCTACCACCGCTACGCCGGGCGCACGTTCCTGCGCCGCGGCTGCCTGCCCGAGCACCGCGAGACCCTGCTCGACGCCTTCGCCGATCACGGCCCTGGCTGGGCCGAGCGGATGCGGCGCATCGCCATGGCCATGAAGCCCCCGCGCGCCCTGGGTCTCGACTTGCGGCGCAACGACGTTCTTCTGGCGTGGGGACGTCAGGACCCCTGGTATCCCCCGTTTCCGGTGGCTCGGGCGGTGGCGGCAGCTTGTCGCGGGAGGCTGGAGCTGCTCGAAGCCGGACACTTCGCTCCCTGGGAGGCGCCGGGAGGGTTCAGCGAGGCGCTCGCCGCCTTTCTTCCGCCGCCCACGGAGCGACGAACGGGCGACGCCGCCGGGTAGACTGCCGCTGATGCGGCGTGTGCTCTACGAAGTGACCAGGTTTGCGCCGTTCTTGCGCTCGGAACGAGGTGCACTGCAGATCCAGCGCGCGGTCGCGGCGGCGTCGGGCGACCCCGTCAAGGACACCGACGACGTCGATGCCCATGGGGCGACGGTCGAGGGCCGCGACCTCACCGGGCTCTCGTTGGGCCGGTGGAACGCGACCGGGGCGACGCTTCGAGGCTTCAAGGGGGACTCGATCACGTGGCAGGTCATGAACGCCGACCGGGCCACGGTCAGTGACTGGGAGCTCCCCGGAGCGCACCTCGCCCTCGTGTCGTTGCACGGGGCACTGCTCGATGGGGTCTCGCTCGACGGAGCCCAGTGTGTGCTCTGCGACTTCTCCCGCGCGACGCTTCGTGCCGTCTCCCTCCGAGGCGCGCGACTCGACGGATGCGACTTCACCGGCGCGGTGTTCGAGAGCGTCGACCTCACGGGCGCCGACCTACGCGGGACCGTGCTCCGTGGGGCGTGGCTCGCAGGTGCGACCCTGGAGGGGGCTCGCGTGGCGGGGGCGGACCTGCGCGACGTCGCGGGGCTCAGTGCGTCCCAGCGCGCAGACCTCTCGAGTCGAGGCGCGCGCGTCAGCGGATCGTGGCTCTATCGACTCTGGGGCCGGGTGCTGGGTGGCGGCGACCCACCCCTACCGAGCGCGCATGCCAGGCTACGCGCAGCAGTAACTTGGACGTGGGCCGTCGCCATGGCTCTGTTGCCGGCGCTGTTCTTCCTGCGCGCCGCGCTGAACCCCATCAATCCGGACGAACCGCCGTTCTGGGAAGGCTCCTACGAAGAGCCGGAGGAACCTCCCCAGGACTAGTGGCGGCCGACTACTGAAGCAGCCAGAAGCTGCCGAGGTTGTAGTCCCCGTTCAGATCGATGCCATTGGGGTGGTCGTTGGCGCTCGGGTCACGGAAGACGGTCCAAAAGGCTCCGTACCCCGCGCCCACTTCGGGCGGGTTCGCTCCTGCCGCTGCGAGACCGAAGCCGTCAGGTCCGAAGATCCCCGAGGCGGTGTTCACGAACCCGATGTGGGTGAGCTCGAGGCCATTGGCCTGAAGCCCGTCGACCGTCTCCTGCAAAGTGCCTCCGTTTGTGGGAGCGAAGCCCAGTCCCTGAGCGGTCGCGAGGTCGAGCAGCGGCATCTCGAGCCAGCCGTAGCCACCCTCTTCGTTCGTATTGATGTCGCCCCAGTCGTTGAAGTCGGGGTCGGCGAGGACGGCTGGGTCGCAGCCGCTGTCCACCCCAGGATCCGAGATGTCCACGAGGCTCTCGGGGGCGATGCTGATGTTGCCCGAGCAGGTGTCGCAGTCCGGCGAGAGCACGCCGAAGCCCCAGTCGATGGTCCCCGTCCACGTCATCGTCTGCTCACAGAAGAGCAGCTGCGCGTCGAGGTTCGACCAGTAGCGAACGACGAAGGTGCCCGCGACAGTCCCGCCAGAAGAACCGGCGCCGCCACGCGCTGCCGCGCTGTCGTCGTCGTCGCCGGCCGAGTCGTCGTCGTCCCCCGACGAGTCGTCGTCGTCCCCCGACGAGTCATCGTCGTCCCCCGACGAGTCGTCGTCGTCGCCGACCTCCGGGGTCACAGTCAGGGTGCCCGAGAAGGTGGTCTCCGCGGCGTCATCGTCGTCGTCATCGTCGTCGTCGTCGTCGTCGTCGTCGTCGACCGAGCTGTCGTCATCATCGGTGGTGCTCGGACAGGCGGTGGCCGTCCCGAACAGCAGGAGCAGGAGGAACAGGTAGTGGTTGTGCTTCTTCATGGTTGGCTTGGTCTCCCCAAGTGCCAGGTCAGGGGGTCCGCGAGGGAACACCCCCCGCAGTGGGGAGATCATCGGCGGGGGCGCCGCAGCTCCCTAGGGCGGCGCCGGACACGTGCGACGAGGCGCACGTGCTCGAAAAGACACGGGTTTCAGACGGCCCGATCGGTCCAAACCACGCCGCGGACGCAGCGCAGACACCGACCTTGGTCGTGGATGCGCCCCGGACGCAGGAAGGGCGAGGTCCGAAGACCTCGCCCTTCACTGATTCGCTTTTCGGGTCAGACCCGAAGAACGTCGACTAGTTCAGGAGCCAGAAGCTGCCGAGGAAGTAGTCGCCGCTCAGCTCGACCGTCGCACCCTGGGGGTTGGCGGTGGGGTCGAGGAACACGGTCCAGAACGCGCCGTAGCCGGCACCGGCCTCCGGCGGGTTCGCGCCGGCGCTGGCCAGGTTGAATCCGTCGGGTCCGAAGATCGTGTTCACGGTGTCGACGAAGCCGACGTGGGTGAGGGTGAGACCGTTGCCCGAGAGACCGTCGATGGTCTCCTGGAGGGTTCCACCGTTGGTGGGCTGGAGGCCGAGGCCCTGAGCAGTCGCCACGTCGAGCAGCGGCATCTCGAGCCAGGCGAATCCGCCTTCTTCGTTCGTCAGGGCCTCGCCCCAGTTCTCAGACGCGTTGGTCGCGATGAGCTCCTCGGAGCAGTCGTCCGGGTTCACCGAGCTGTCGGACACATCGGAGACGCTCATGGAGTCGACGCTGATGTTGCCGGAGCAGGTGTTGCAGTCGGGGGAGAGCACACCGAAGTCCGTCTCGACCGTTCCGGTCCAGGCGATGGTCTGCTCGCAGCCGATCAGCTGGGCGTCCAGGTTCTGCCAGTAGCGCACCACGAAGGTGCCGGACACGGTGCCGGTGGCACGCGCCCCAGAGCCGGCGGAGTCGTCGTCGTCACCGGCGGAGTCGTCGTCGTCTCCAGCGGAGTCGTCGTCGTCACCAGCGGAGTCGTCGTCGTCTCCAGCGGAGTCGTCGTCGTCACCGGCGGCGGCCTCAACAGAGAGCGTGCCGGAGAACGTCGTCTCGGCGTACTCGCCGGCTCCGTCGTCGTCGTCGTCGTCGTCGTCGTCGTCGTCGTCGTCAGCAGCGTCGTCGTCGTCGCCGCTTCCGGTCGTCGGGCAACCGGCGGTCACCGACATCCCGAGGCCGAGCATCAGCGCCAGCAGCAAGTGGTACACAGTCTTCATCTTCATCTCTCCGTGGGTGCCAGGTGGCGGGGTCATGCAGCGGGCCTGTCTTGACCCCGCCGCGGATATTGCTCTGCCTTCGCAGAGGAAAAAAGGGCTACTAGGCGCCCGACTCCTACTGAAGGATCCAGAAGGAACCGAGCTGGTAAGCCCCACTCAGGTCTGTCTCAGGGGGTCCTCCCACTGGATCGGGTCGAAACACGAACCAGAAGGCGGACCAGTCTTCACCGGCTCCTGAAGAGCCGGCGACGGTATCGAAAGCAATGTCGTCAAACACGGTGCCCCCTGCGGAGGACACGAAGCCGACGTGAGTCATGCGGTTGCCGGTCGTCGCGATCTGCCCCGCCTGGGTCGCCAGGTCGAGGTCGCCACTGCGCGAAGGCTGCACGCCCAAGTCGACGGCGGTCTCGAGGTCCATGAGCGCGATCTGCAGCAGCCCGCCACCGGCGGCGGTGCTCCCCGGCGCGGTGAACAGCTGGCCCAGGTCGCGATTGACCGACGCCAGATCCGCGGGGTCACACGCCTCAGGGTCCAAAGCCCGGTTCGAGGCGTCAATCACGCTCGACGGCTCGATGTCCAGCACTCCTGTGCATCCCGCGCAGGTCGAGACGAGGTTCGGCGCGAAGTCCACAACCCCGGTCCACGAGATCGTCTGCACGCATTCCACGAGGCCGGCCTCGAAGTCACGCCAGTAGTCGAGAACGAAGGTTCCCTCGACAGCGGCGGGGTCCCGCGCGGTCACGCCGCCTCCGGCGCTGTCGTCGTCGTCACCGCCCTCGACACCGGAGTCGTCGTCGTCGGCTGAGTCGTCATCGTCGTCCGCGACGTCGTCGTCGTCAGCCGTCGCGTCGTCGTCGTCGCCCTGGGCCTGCGCCACCAGGGCGCCCCGAAGCGTGACCGAGGAGTACTCGAAGGCGAGGTCGTCGTCGTCCGCGAGATCGTCGTCGTCGCCGACGAAGTCGTCGTCGTTGCCGAAGTCGTCGTCATCCGACCCACCCGAGGGGCAGCCGACGAGTCCGAGGACCACGCCACCGGCGAGGAGAACGGACCATGACGTGGACGACTGAACCAGCACTCGCGACTTCTCCTCTCAACAGGGCATTTTCCCATCAAATTCAACAACTTGCGGGCGAAAAACACCCCCAAAACCCGGGCACGTTAACAGGGCGGCACCGCAGCGACAAGGCGACGACACAAGGACCTACAGGGTTTTGACGGGATCCGGGGGCTTGCTGGACGCCTGGGCCTCAGGCCGGCAACGACCGCAGCCGCGCGCTCACTTCCCGAGGGCGCTCTTCACGCGCTGGGCCTGCCAGCCCTTCGGGCTCTGACGCAGGTATTGCTTGCGGGCCTGCTCCTGGGTGCGGCGCATTACGCCGTCCATCTCCAGGGTGTCGTAGATATCAGCCAGTGCGAGGCATGCCTGAGCAAAGTCCTGGCCGTTGTGGCAAGCGAGGAGGTAGGCGTCCTTGGCATCGCGGTTGTTGCCCGCGCTCTCGTGGTATCGGCCGTAGAGCCAGGCGCCCCACACGGTGCGCACGTCCTTGACGTAGGCCGCCTCGAGGATCTCCTTCGCTGCGTCCGCATCCCCGCCCATGCCCACGGCCACCCCTTCGTACATCTTGGCGATCGCGGCCTCGCGCGAGGTGTGACCGAACGTGGCTGCCAGCGCGCCGTGAGCCCGCTGAGCCGCAACCGCGGCCGCGTCGTAGTTCTTCGCCCGAAGGTTCGCCTCGGCGAGATACAGGTCCACGTCGCCGGGCTCACCGAGGTGAGCCGTCGCCTTGAGCCCCTCGATCGCCTGGTCGTTCAGTCCGCGCACCAGGGCGGCGATGGCCTCGGCTCGCTGCACCCCATCGCCGGAGCCCTGCTTCTTCGCCGGCGCCAGCCGACCTTCGAGCAGCTCCGCTGCGTCATTGAAGAAGAGCGCAGCAGACAGCTCAGTCAGCAGGCCCGAGTCGGTGGGGCGGTTGCGCAGCGCCTTGTCCGCGCGGGTCCACGCGGCCCCGAAGTAGCCTTGATATCGCTTCGTCCTGGCGACCTCTCGCGCGAGGCGGGTGGCGTCGGGACTGGACTCGAGGGCCCGCTCCAGCAGCTCGTCGGCCCGCTTCGGTCCCTCGGCGCGGCGAAGAGCGCGACTCAGGGCGACCACCACCCGCGCCATCAACAGCGGAGGTAGGTCGGTCTCCTCCATGTAGCCCTGGAGGCGCTCGATGCGGTCGGCAGGCTCCAGAGAGCGAGCGGTCGCGAGGATCTGCGCAGTCCGCCCCAGCTCGTGCCCAGCGCGTGCTTGCACGACGGAGTCGGCGGCGGCCTTGGCGGCCTCCCAGTCGCCGATGTTCATGGCGATGCGCGTCATCCAGGTGGTGCAGAGTCCCGCGGCGCACGTCCCCAGGGCCGCCCGCGCCCCCTGCAGGTCCCCGGTGCGAAGAAGCGCCTCGGCGCGCGCGATGGAGTGCCATGTGCCCTTTGGACCGAGATTTCCTCCCTCAAGCATCTCGAGAGCCTGCGCCGGATCGCCCCGCATGGCCTCGAGGAGCACCTCACCGAGAGCCGTGATGGGCTCGTCGGGCCCCCGCACCTTCGCGGCATCGAGCATCTGCTGGGCCTTGGAGGTGAGGGACTGAGATCCGGTGTACAGCGACCAGAGCGCGAGGTCGGCCTTCATGCCCTGGATGTAGAACACCGCCGGTGCGAGGTCGTCCGCCGCAGCCGCGGCCGAGGCCAGCTGGGAGGCCTCGCGCAGGTCCTTGTACGCCCCGGTGCCCATCAGAAGCTCGGTCTTCGCCCTCAGGGCATCCTGTGCCGCCTTCTTCTGACCGATGGTGAAGAACACCCCTCCCACGACGAGCAGCACGGCCACGAGGCCGATGACGAGACGCATGCGCGCCTTCTTCCGCTGCGCGAGCACATAGGGGTCGTCGGCGTCGGGGGACTCGCCCCCTGCGAAGAACGGATCGGCGGTGAAGTCGTCGGACATGGCGCCAAGCTATCAAGGCAGACCGGCGCCTTCATGGTTCAAGGGCAGTTCGCGCGGTCCCAAGCACGAAGGCCCCGCCGACTCACGTCGACGGGACCTTCAAGTACGTACCGCTGAGGGCCTCAGTCGAGGGCAGCGAACTCCTGCTCCAGCATCGGCACCACCTCGAAGAGGTCACCCACGATGCCGTAGGTGCTGTGCTGGAAGATGGGCGCGTCCGCGTCCTTGTTGATCGCGACGATGACCTTGCTCGTGCGCATGCCAGCGAGGTGCTGGATGGCACCGCTGATGCCAGCCGCGATGTACAGCGACGGGTTCACCGTCTTGCCGGTCTGACCGACCTGCATGCTGTGCGGCGCGTAGCCGGCATCCACCGCGGCGCGCGAGGCACCCACGGCGGCACCGATGGTGTCGGCAGCGGACTGAAGGATCGCGAAGTTCTCTTCGCTCTTCAGCGAGCGCCCACCGGAGATGATCCGGTCGGCCTCAGCCAGGTCGATGCTGTCGCCACCGCTCGTCTGCACGTCCACGACCTCGTAGCCGTAGTCGTCCTCGAGGTCCGCGTCGAGTTCCTCGACCTCACCATCCTTCTCCTCGATGTCCTCGATGACGAAGGAGTTGGGGCGCACCGTGAAGAACGCGGTGTCCTCGATCGAGACGTTGGCGAGCACCTTGCCGGCGTACAGCGGGCGGGTGCCCTCGATGCCGTCGTCGCCCTCGCGCAGGTCGACCACATCCGAGGCACAACCGGCCTCGGCCAGGGCGGCCACACGGGGGAGAAGGTCCTTGCCGATGACGCTGGCCGAAGCGAGCACCACATCGGGCTGCACGTCGTCCACCACCTGATGGAGCGCCGAGGCGTACGCCCCGGGCACGTAGCTGCCGAGGATGTCGGCTTCGACGGTCACGACCTTGTCAGCTCCCCACGCGCCGAGGCCATCAGCCACGCCGGAGAGGGAGTCGCCGAGCACCGCCGCGACGACGTCGTCGCCATCGCACAGCTGCTGGGCCTTACCGAGGAGCTCGCGCGCGGACTTCTTCACCGCGCCGTCGGCCACCTCACAGAAAACGAGAATGTCTGCCATTTGCTTTATCTCCTGAAAGTCTGGGGGTGGCTCAGAGGACCTTGGCTTCTTGGCGGAGAAGCTTCACGAGCTCCTTCACCTGATCGCCAAGCTCTCCGTCGAGGATCCGGCCTGCGGGGCGCGGGGGCGGCATGTGGTAGCCGTCCGTCGTCACCTTGGCGTTGTCGGCACCGGCTTCGACCCCGAGGTCGTCCGCCGTGTACCGCTTCACCGGCTTGCTCTTCGCCTTCATGATCCCGGGGAGGGACGCGTAGCGGGGGGAGTTGAGACCCTTGTCCGCGGTGAACACGGCGGGGAGGGTCACCTTGATCACCTCCGTCTGGCCACCGCCAACCTCGCGCTTGACCGTCACGCTGTCGCCATCCTGCTCGTAGCTGGAGATGGCGGTGGCGACGGGCCACTCGAGGAGGGTCCCGACGATCTGCGGCACCTGGACCGCGTCGTCGTCGATGGCCTGCTTGCCAGCGAAGAGCAGCTCGATGCCCTCTTCCTGCGCAGCCTTGGCGAGGGAGGCGGCCACTCCGAGGGAGTCGCTGCCAGCGAACCCGTCGTCATCGAGGATGACCGCGCGGTCCGCGCCCATGGCGAGGGCCGTGCGCGCCGCGTCGAGCGTGCGGGAGGAGCCGAGCGAGAAGATCACGACCTCTCCGCCCACTGCCGACTTGACCTGCAGGGCCTGCTCGACCGCGAACTCGTCGTACGGGTTCACGATCCACTTGATGTCGCCGTCTTCGATGCCGTTGGCATCGCCGTTGATCTTGATGCGGGATTCCGTGTCCGGAACCTGCTTGAGGAGCACGCCAATGTTCACGAGTGCCTCCTGGCCCTATGCGGGCGGTGGGGGGTTGAGACGCCTACGCGTCGGGCTTACGAAGCCCGGCTGCGAAGACGTCGGCGATCTGACTTGCTGACTCCTTGAGCCCATAGCGGGCCGCCGGAGTCAGAATCCACTGCATTGCGATCTCGTCGAGCGCCCCGAAGAGCGCGCGACGGATGATGATCGGGTTCACGTCGTCCCGCATGACTCCCTGGGACTGGCCCAGACGCACGATGCGACCGACGATATCGAGGTACTGCTTGAGCTTCGTGGGCTTGTACTCCCGCATGAAGGTGTTCGAGAGCCGCAGCTCCACCTGAAGCACCTTGGCCACGCTCTTGTGCTTCTCCACACGCGACATGTGGAACGCAGCGAACGTGCGTAGCTGCTCGAAGGGATCGCTCAGCGGGGCGAGCTGGGCCTCCACCGCCTCGATCATCTCCGCCATGGCCTCTTCGAAGATCGAGAGCAGGATCTCGTCCTTGCTCTTGAAGTAGAGGTAGATCGTCCCGTCGGCGACGGACGCCTCCTTGGCGACATCGCTCACTCGTGACTTGTGGAAGCCCGCGCGCGCGAAGACCTCAACCGCCGCCTCGAGGATGTGACGACGCTTGTCCGCGCGGCTCTTCGCCGAGCGTGCGGAGGGCTGACGTGCAGCGTTTCCGGCCATATCCTCCTCGGTTTCTTCGCCGACTGAATGAGCGTTCATTCAAGGCGGCGAAGAATACCGACTGAGACTTGCCGTGCAACCGGCATCACGGGAAACCGGTCTGCGGGAGCTGCTCGCTACGAGGAGCGCTTCTCGAGGAAGCGCTTCGCCGTGGCCTCGACCCCTTCGCCCACCGTCTCCCAGTCCTTGAGGAAGGCAGCGTTGCCCTTGTCCGTCAGGGTGTGGTTGAACAGCTGACGCAGGACCTTGAAGGGCATCGTGCTGACGTGCGCACCGATGCGCGACACCTGAGTGACGTGCTGCGGGTGGCGGATGGACGCCGCGAGCACCTTGGTGTCGTAGAAGTAGTTCTCGTAGCAACCGACGATGTCGGCGATGAGCTCGCAGCCGTCGTGGCCGATGTCATCGAGACGCCCCACGAAGGGCGAGATGTAGGTCGCGCCAGCCTTCGCGGCGAGCAGCGCCTGGTTCAGGCTGAAGCACAGCGTCACGTTGACGGGGGTGCCGTCTCCGCTCAGCGACTTGCAGGTCTTGAGGCCCTCGGGAGTCAGCGGCACCTTGATCACGACGTGCTCGTGAATCTGGCGGAGCAGGTGCGCCTCCCGGAGCATGCCCTCGGAGTCCTGCGCGACGACCTCGGCGGACACGGGGCCCTGCACGATCTCGCAGATCTCGTAGATGGTCTCTGCAAAGTCGCGACCCTCGCGGGCAATGAGCGAGGGGTTCGTGGTGCAACCATCGATGATCCCCCAGGAGGCAGCCTCCCGGATCTCGTCGAGGTTCGCGGTGTCGATGAAGAGCTCCATGGTCTGATCCGGGGAAGGCGCCGGGCCGGCGCGGGTTGAGCGGCGAACACTACACCCGCAGGAACAGATTCCCAGGGCTCTCCCACACTGATTTCCCGGGCTCCGATGAAGCCCCTTCTCAGGGCAGGCGAGGCACCGACCTCGGGGCATCCTGGCTCCCCGTCGGCACCGTCCCGCGCAGAACCCCCGTGGCCCTCTGGGCCGCCCGGCGGGAGATCTCCGCCCGCTCGTGACGACCCATCAGCGAGTAGAGCGTCGCGAGCTGCTGGTGCGCCTCGACCATGTATGGCGCCACCTCGATGGCCTTCTGGAGACCGTACTCCTGCTCCGGGAAGCTCTCCGTGGGTGCCTCGGGGTCGCGATGCAGCGCGGAGTAGCTCATCCAGGAACGCGCCTTCAAGGTGGAATAGAGGAGGTCGTCGGGAGTGAGTCCCGCCCCCGCTCGGGCACTTGCCAGCGGCTTCAACGGGTCCCCGAACAGACCAGAGAAGAAGGGACGACTCCAGACCGGCGCCACCTCACCGCTCCGTCGGTTGCTCGCCCGCTCTCCCTCGGGGAGAACGCGGAACACACGGAACCACGAATTCTCCCAGGCCAACTCGAAGTGCTCGAGGGTCTCCGGTGCGAACGACATCCGCGCAGAAGCCGAGTCCGCCGGCCAGTCCATGGCCGCCGCCACGTAGCGCTGACTCATTCGAGGGTCCGTGCGCAACGTGAAGTGAGCTTCGTGCACATACCAGGAAGTCTCAAAGCTCCGCGCCGTCTCCCAGAGCACCTCCTCGGTGGCGAAGCGGGCGGGCACGATGGTCTCCAGTCGCTCGAGCAGGTCGCCCTCGAAGAAGCAGTGAAGCACCGTGGGCCGGTCGAGATAGGTCAGCAAGAACGGGCTGATGTGGAAGGACGCCAGGACCACCTCGTCCTCTGCCGTGTTGTCCCCCACCCACGCGCTCAACTCCGCGAACCCGTCCGGGGGGAAGACCACCACCTCGCTCACGCTGTCGGCGTCTGCGGCGATCGACGCCTCGAAGAGCCCCTCCAAGCTGGGCGCGACACCGAGGCCCTGCAGGGCAACCAGCCCGACGAGCGGAGCGAGGGTGAGTCGCCACAGCCAGCGGAGTCGCCGGAAGTACGCCCACGCGACGGCTCCGAGCAGCGCCAGGGGAACAGCTGCGAACAACATCAGCTTCAGGAACAGCAGGTAGGAAACGACACACGCGCACGTGAGCCACAGCACGAACCACGCGATGAGGGGCGACATGGGATCGCTCGGCCCATCCCCTTCGAGCAGGCCCGTCGGTGGACGGCGGATCGGGCCCGGCCAAGGACGGCCCGCACGTCGCAGCTCCCCGAAGAGCGCGATGAGCCCGGGAATCGCGACTGCAGCGAGCCAGGGCCAGTCCCTCGCGAGGCGTCGCAGCGTCGGAGACCGGTAGTTGCCGGTCCAGTAGTGGCGGGCGTGGAACGACAGCTCCGTGGGGTCCAGCGGCTTCCCGCCGAAGGTGGTGAGCTTCGCGACGATCGTCTCCCACGCGTGCGTGTACGACGCTTCGCCCGGCAAGAGCAGCTTTCCGCCGAAGACGACCGCGACGCCCACCAGTAGCGGCACGAATCGCGGCAACCCCGAGCCCCTCGCGGCCAGCAGGGCGGCCAGCGTCAGCCCAAGCGCAGCCAGGGCGGGGGTCGAGGTGGGAAACTGGTCGTAGCTGAGGCTCCAGGGCCCCAGCGAGGCGATGACGGCGGGGAGGAACATCCCAAAGGCGGCCAGCCCCACCTGCCCGGGCTCAACCCGTCCAAAGACCCACGCCGACGCGAGAAAGACCAACAAGAGCAAGGAGTAGAAGGTCACGACCTTCCAGAGCAACAGGGCGGCGGCGAGGAACAGCCCTGCGGTCAGCGCGCGCCCCCAGTGCGGTTTGCGAGCCCAGCCGGCGAGCGCCGCGATGTGGAAGAGGAGCACCGGGAACGCAAGGTCCTCGCGGTACAGGACCGCCCCGTTGCCTCGCTCCGCGACGGGGAGCGCGAGTCCGTAGAGCAGGGCCGCGAGCAGCGACGCGTCCCGACGCCTCGTCACGACCCAGGCGAGCCAGGCCATGGGAATCACCGCCGACGCAGCGATCACTCGGGTGAGGAAGCGAGTGAAGCGGGCGATGGACCAGTCCGGCGGACGATGTCGAGCCAGCGTCCCGTACAGGAGCTCCTGCCCGATGGTGTCGCTCCGGGTCGGGTAGCCGTCGGGCGCTTGCATCCGCGCGTCCACGGCGGGGATCTCCTCCCCCTCCGCCACCATCCGCACGTACCGGAAGCGCTGCGCGGACTCCATCCAATAGGTGGCGTCGTCATCCCGGCCCAGCTTGCTGAAGGTGCCCACCTTCGCGCTCCAAGCCCCCACCCCGATGGTGGCCAGGGAGACGACGAAGATGAGGATCAAGGACAGCTCCCGCCCCGCGTCGCGCGCCCAGCGAGCGCGAAAGCCGTCGCGCCGGTCGCGCAGCTGCTCGGCCACCCTGGGAGACATCTGTTCACCGGGTCGGTACCCGTCTGGGACCTCGCTCACGGCGCCGCCGTCGCCGTCGAGACGTGATGCCCAAGGGTGAAGAGACGCTCGGCCGTCAGCAGCGCGACGGGATGGGTCGGCTGCTTGGCGAGGACCGCGTCCACCCCGTCCCTCGCCTTGCGGAAGTCGCCGGCCAACAGAGCATCGGCGGCCTCGAGAGCCTGCGCATCGGCCTCCCAAGGCCCAGCCACGTCCGCCCCGCTCTCCAGCCGATGACGAGCGAGGTGCACGAAGTCCCAGGGGTTCGGCGCGATCTCGCTTCCGCGCTGCCAGAGGCGCAGCGCGAGGTCCCGCTCGCCCCGTTGAAGGTGCAGTCCACCCCGCGCGAGGTCCCGGCGAGAGAGCGCCTCGCGGCCCACCCGGTCCCGCGTCCAGCCGGGGCCGCGGCGCAAGCCCTGGAGCACCTCCTCGTCGAAGGCACGCTCCGTCCGCCCCGCGTCGGGTGACGGATCGGGGTGCGCCGCATGAAGACGCAGGAGCAGCCCGTGAGGTTGGCGGGCGGCGAGGAGCTCGGGCGCGATGAAGAAGTCGTTGACGAAGACGTCCACCGGAGGCCCGTGAGCGACGATGGCCCTCAGGGTGTGTTCGTGCTGGAGACCTGGCTTCGCCCCACCAATGGCCAGCCGCTCCGACTCCGTGAACCCGGCGGGAATGGCCGCACTCCGGGCCGCGAGGTCGGGCAACGCGAGCCCCTCGAGCATATGGAGGCCGAACACGAACAGGTCGGGACGCCTCCGCTCCCACACGCGCGCCGCCAGAGCCGGCATCAGCCAGGAGTCTCCCCCTAGCAGGACCAGCGCGCCGGGCGTGGCGTCGTGAAGAAGCTCCGCGCTCAGTCGCCGCGGACTCTCCAGCTCACTGAAGTCGGCCTCGAGGGTGGTCTGCGACAGAGGCCCGGCCACCGCACCAATAACCAGGGTCACGCCGAGGGCAGTGGAGAGCGTTCGGCTGCGCTCCCGGAGGGGGGCAACGAGAGCCCACGCGCCGAGTCCCGCGCCCGCCGCGAGGACCGCCATGGGGCCCAGCAGGTAGCCGTGGGCGTCGGGGTTCTCGGGAAAGAAGACCCCCTGAAGGGCTGTCGGCAGGACCCCCGCGGCCACGAACACGAAGGCGACCAGCAGCGGACGAGGCCGCACCCGCCAGAGCAGCCAAAGGACAGACAGCACCGACAGAGCGAGGGCGAACCAGCCCAGGTCCGCCCGAAACACCGCCGCATGCTCACTCAAGTTTCGGGTCAGCTGCCCGGGCTCCAGGCGGTAGGAGCGGGCGTAGCTGGCCCCCGTGGCCGCCATCACGACACGCTCGAACGTCCGCGCCACCCCGAAGTCAATCTCCGGTCGGGTCATGGAGCGCAAGGGCAACCACAGGAACTGGAGCAAGCCGAAGGGAAGAAGGAGGAGCGTGGCCGTGGCCGCCGACCGGAGACTGCCTCGGCCCCTCCCGAGCGCGAGGAGGAAGAAGCCAGGCACCGCGGCGACCAGCATTGCGTGGTGCACCGCGCCCGCCACACACAGGGGAACCACGGCCAAAGCGAGTCCCCGCCTCCCGCCGCTCTGGACCGCCAGGGCGGCCAGCAACCCCAGCAGGAGTGCCAGGCCGTACAGCTCGGGACGCACGCCCTGAAGCGCCAGTCCCGGGCTCACACCAAGGAGGAGTCCGGAGGTCACCCCGGCGAGGGGCGCATGGCCCGAGGGCTCTCCCCAGAGGCGAGCCGTCGCCCGACTCACGAGGAGGGCGAGGGACCCGGCGGCAAGGGCCGCGCAGCCAGCAGAGAGCATCGAGAGGCGGAACGCGAGCGACCCGACAGGAAGCAAGGCCGCGAGCTTTCCCAGCACCATGAACGCAGGCTGGCCCGGCGGATGCGACACCCCCATGGAACCAATGACCGCCGCAAACTCTCCCCCGTCGAACCAGGTGACGCCGGGAGCGGCGAGGAGGACGTACAGCGCGAAGGTCGCCGCCGCCACACCGAGGAAGATGCGCTCTCCCATCATCGTGGGGTCGCCATCAAGTCGCGGAGCATCGCGGCCACCAAGGCCGCCTCCTCATCGCCGTGGGCCACGGGTCCTTCGAGATCGCGGAGAACGGTCTCCCTCAGAGAGGCGAGGGCGGCATCTTCCGGACCTACGCCAAGCTGGTGAACCACGCCATGACGTCGCAGCAAGCTGCCCAGGAGAGCGCGCTCCGGGTCGCGGGCCTCAATGAAGACCGGGGGAGAGACGCCGGCGAAGGCTGCGGCAGGCTCGCTGCGGAGCGCGGGGCTCCAAGGCACGCCCAGCTCGGTCAGCGCGGGGGCGAGGCGCAGGCGCTCATGTTCGTGTCCGAGCAGCACCCGATGGAGGACGAGCACGTCCGGTCGGCGGCGCTCGACACCCTGGAGGTAGCCCCACACGAACGCGGTGTTGTTGCCTGAGGTCATCAACAGCGAACCGGGGGGCAGGCCGTGGGTCTGCGCGGTCGCAAAGTCTCGCGCGAGCTGATTGTCGCGGCGGTTGGCAGACAGTCCGTCCACCGCCTGAAGCCCCACTGCCACCACCGCCACCCACAACAAGGGCGTGCGCATGCGGGCGAGCGGGGTACCGTCGATGTCGTCGAGCAGGGCGATGCCCAGCGAAAGGAGCGGAACGAGCGCGAGGGCGCCCACCAACAGGTAGCCGAGGAGGTCGGGGTTGGTAGGCAATACCTTGTTCTGCGGGATGATCGTCAGAGCGTTCCCGAGGACCCACAGCGGCGCCGCCCACGCCAGCGCCCTGCGCGTCCGCGCCGCCTCGTCGTGGGCGCGGGGCTTGGACCGGAGCACGAACATCGCCACTGCGGCGAACACGACGGAGGCCGCCATCCCCGACAACGCATGCAGCTCGAAGACCACCCCGGCGTTGGCGAGGGTCGCCTCTTCCCCTCCGAAGTTTCGGGCAAAGGCGCGTCCCAGGAGAACGTCGACGAACCTCTGGGGACTGTCGGGGACCCCCCACGCGCGGGCGGGATTGGCGACGGCCCGCAAGGGAAGCCAGGAGTAGACGGCGAAGCCAGCGAGGCCCCAACCGACTCCGTGCAGGGCATCCGAGGGGCCGAAGGAGGAGCGAAGCGCCCTCGCCAAGAGCATCCCCGGGGCGGCGGCGGCAGCGAGGAAGGGATGCACCGCGGCGGCGAGGCCGAGGAGCAGCCCGACCAGAGCTGAGGAGCGACGACCGGTGAGGCAGAGGGCGGCAGCGAGGCCGAGGAGCAGCAACAGGGCGACGAGCCCGTAGACCTCGGCCCGCTGGGCCTGCATTCGCGCGCCATAGCCGAGCAGCCCGAGACCGACGGCGAGGAGTCCAGCGCGGTCCGCGCGCCCGCCAAACAAGGCCCGGGAGATCCAAAGGAGAGGGGCCGCCAGCGCCGCCATGGCAAGCGCGGAGAGCACGTTGGTGCGAAAGGCGATGTCCCCGACCGGGAGCAACTGGGCGATCCGCGCAGGCACCAGCCAGCCCGGCTCTCCCGGCGGGTGCGGGATGCCGAGGGCCCAGGCCGAACTCGTGAGCGATCCGCCGTCGAGCCAGTCCACCGAGGGGGCGGCACCGAAGACAAAGGCAGCAAAGAGCACTGCGACCACCGCAGCGTCGAAGTCGGCGCGCGCTATGGGTCGTCCGAGGAGTCTTGCCCCTCGCCCTCCGCGCCCACCTTGATGCCGAAGTCCACGCCGAGGGCGCCGAGGCCCGACTCGCGCGCCAGGCGCCCGAACTCGGTGTAGTAGTTCGACGAGTGCACCGAGCCGAACTCTGCTTTGGGATCGCGATTCCAGATCCAGGTGCCGCCGAGGGGATCAGCCGGCAGTTCGAAGCCCGCCTCCAGAACGGCCTTGGGCTCGGCGGGCAAGCGACCGTTGCGCCGCCGGTACTCGGAGATCACCCGACCCGCGTCACGCTCGGCGATGAGGTACTGCGTCTCCACGATCTTCACGCGCACGGCGTTCTTCGCGGGACCGTCCTGCAGGTTGGCCATCTCCTCTTCCAGGAACGCCAGGGCGACCTCGAGGTCGCGCGTTCCATCCATCAGCGAAGCGGCGAGGTTCCGCAGGTAGAAGGGCCCCTCGCCCGCGAGGGCGGCGCGCTGCATGTAGGGCCCTGCGAGCCGGCGGTCACCCTTGTACATGAAGTAGTTCATGGCCACGCCGAAGGGGAAGTACCACTCGTCGGGCATCGCGTGCATGCCCTTGGCGAACATCATCGTGCTCTGGTCCACGAACACGCCGTCCACGCGGAGCATGATGCCCCCGTACTTGTAGGCAGCCCTGAACTGCGGGTCGAGGTCCGTCGCCAGATCCATCATGTGGTAGAGCCACGAGTACCAGTCGAGGTCCTCGTCCTGGCCGAAGCGGTCCCCGAACAGGATGGTCGTCCGCACCCACAGAAGGTCTGCGAGGAACTCGTCGTACCCCATCGCGACGAGGCCCAAGGCCTTGCCGGAGGGCAAGAACTGAATGCTCTGGCTCGCGGCCTCGGGAGGGGCCCACGCCTCGACATGGCGATGCCCAGACCGCACGAGTCCGCACAAGACGAGGAACAACACCAGGGAGAGGGCGACGGGTCGGGCTTCTCGCACGCCGGGATTCTAGAGGATCCCCGGCGGGAGCCGGCTGGTGCGAGGCGTCCCCAAGTGCAAAGCCCCAGGTCCGAAGACCCAGGGCCAATGCATTTTTTATGGAGCGGGACACGAGAGTCGAACTCGCGACCCCTGCCTTGGCAAGGCAGTGCTCTACCACTGAGCTAGTCCCGCACAAATTCGAAGCGGGACGATGATGGAAACGAGGACGGTCGTCAAGCCTTCGGTGAGCTTTTTGGGTCGGGAACGGCCTCAGGCACCTCATCACCCTCCTCGATGTCGTCGAGGACGGGGGCCAGGGCTTCGATCACCGACACCGTGTAGTGCGGGCGTTGCTGGGGGTGGGAGGCGGCCACTCCACCGCCCTCGCCCCCATCGACACGCACCGTCCACGTGCCCAGGGCCCTTCCGGCCGCGATCTCTCGGTCGATCCGGTCTCCGACCACCACGGTCCGGGGCGCCGCGACCTTGTGGTACCGCAGCAGAGACCGCAGTCCGGCTCGCTTGTCGGCCTCGTCGATCGTCAGGAACACCATGTCGTCGAAGTAGTGGGCGATCTCGAGCAGGGTCACCTTGCTCCTCTGGGTCCCCGGGTGGCCCGTCGTCAGGAGCAGGAGCTTGCAGCGGCCGTGGAGGGCGTTGAGCAACGGGATCGTGCCCGGGAAGGGGTCGAGACTCTCGATCCGGCGCCGGTAGTAGGTGTCCCGGGCCGCGTGGACCATGGGGGCGTCGGCCCCGTGCCCGTGGGCACGCGCCGCGAGCACGTTGGTGTCTTCGGTGGGATAGCCACGCTGTAGCTCCAGCCTGAGCTGCACCAGCCCTTCGAGGTCGGCCACGAGCCCGGCATCGATCATCGCCTGCGCGGCCTCGCGGTGCGCGGGCTCCATCAGCTGACCCGTGGTGTCGAAGAGGGTGTCATCCAGGTCGAGGACGACGGCGTCGATGCGTTCGAACATCAGGCGAACATAGCCAGCGTCTCCTGCGCGATGAGGCGTCGCTGGATCTCGCTGCTGCCCTCGCCGATGGGCCCGAGCCGCGCGTCCCGATAGAGACGCTCCACTCGATACTCGGCCATGTAGCCGTATCCACCGTGCACCTGAACGGCCATGTCCGTGCACTTGACAGCCGCCTCGGTGGCGAAGAGCTTCGCCGCGGAGAACAAGGACTGCGGGCACTCGCCGCGGCCATGCATCCAGCTGGCTCGGAGACCCAGCAGGCGTGCTCCGTCCACCAGGACGCGCATGTCCGCGATCTTGAAGTGCACCGGCTGGAACTTGATGATCGGCTTCCCGAACGCAGTCCGCTCCTTGGCGTACTTGATCGACTCCTCCAGGGCGGCCGCGGCGATGCCCACTCCGAAGGCGGCCATCCCCACCCGGCCGAACTCGAGGGTCTGCATCGCCTGGATGAAGCCCGTTCCCGGCTGCCCGAGCAGCCACTCGTCGGGGATCTCGCAGTCTTCGAAGAAGAGCGCAGAGGTCGGAGAGCCTCGGCACCCCATCTTCTCGAGCGAGGTGCCCGCGGAGAAGCCGGGGGTGTCCTTGTGGACGAGGAAGCTCGACACTCCGGCGTAGCCAGCCTCGGGGTCGGTCTTTGCGGCGACGACCACCCAGTCGGCGCAGTTGCCGTTGGTGATGAACATCTTGCTGCCGTTGAGGACCCAGCCCTTGTCGGTCTTGCGCGCCCTTGTCTTCATCGCCGCCGCGTCGCTGCCGCAGTGCGGTTCCGTCAGAGCCCAGGCGCCCACCAGGTCTCCCTTGATGAGGCCCGGCAGGATCTCGCTCTTCATCTCGTCGCTTGCAAAGAGGCGGACCGGGACCCCGAACAGACCGCAGGACGCCCCCGAGCTCAGGAACGTCGACGCGCATCCCCGGGCGAGCTCCTCCTGGGCGAGGTAGTGCACGACGGAGTCGGCGGGCGTGCCGCCGTATTCCTCGGGCATGCCCAGTCCGAGGTATCCCATCTCCGCCAGGGCCTTGTAGTTGTCCGTCGGGAACACCTTGTCCCGGTCCACCTGCTCTCCGCGGGGCACGATGGTGCTGTCGATGAAGCGGGAGAAGCCCTCGGCAAAGGCCTTCTGGTCGTCGGTCAGGGTGAAGTCCATCGCGCGCTCCTCAGAACTGGCCGATGGCGCGAGCGATGATGCCGCGCTGGATTTCAGAGGTGCCGGCCCCGATGGTGCCGAGCTTGCTGTCTCGCCAGTGGCGCTCCACGAGGTACTCCTTGGCGAAGCCGTAGCCGCCGTGAATCTGCACGACCTCCTCGCTGACCTTCACCGCTGCTTCGCTCAGGTAGGTCTTCAGAATCGCCGCCTCAACGAGCACGGGCTCGTCCTTGTCGAGCATGTCGGCGACCCGATAGAGCAAGCCCCAGGAGGTCTCGTAGGCCACACGCATGTCGGCGACCTTTTCCTGAAGGGCCTGGAACTTGGCAAGAGGGCGACCGAATTGCTTTCGCTCGTGCATGTACCGACAGGCGGTGGCCATGCCGTGCCAGAGGCCCCCGAGAGCCGGCGAGAGCAGGCAGGTCCGCTCCCAGCCGAGGATGAGCTTGCCGACCAGAGCAAAGCCCATGTTCTCTGGCCCGAGCATCGCGCTCTGCGGCACCCGGCAGTCCTCGAAGAAGATCTCCGAAGTGGGCGACGTGCGGCAGCCCAACTTGTCGAGCTTGCGGCCGATCCGGAACCCGGGGGTGCCCGCGTCCACGATGAAGGTCGAGATCCCGAAGCTGCGGGGCTTCGCCTCCGGCTCCGTGACGGCAGTGACGATGAACTGGTTCGCCACGGGGCCGTTGGTGATCCAGGTCTTGCTGCCGTTGATCACCCAGGAGTCGCCGTCCCGCACCGCGCGAGTGGCCATGGACCCGGCGGCGTCGCTGCCGGACCCTGGCTCGGTCAGGCAGAAGGCGCCGATCCACTCCCCGCTCGCGATCTTCGGGAGGTACTTCTTCTTCTGCTCCTCGGTGCCCAGCTTCCAGA
>JAGSHC010000239.1 GCA_023954745.1 Deltaproteobacteria bacterium
CACGCCCACGAGCGTCTTCAAGCTCGACCGCTACTGGTATGTGGCGTGCTCCAGCTCTGAGCTCAAGCCCGGCAGGGTGCTGGCCCGCACCGTCCTGGGCATGCCGCTCGCCCTCTTCCGAAGCGCCCAGGGCCACGTGGGCGCGCTCCTCGACCGCTGTCCGCACCGCAACGTGCCGCTCTCCGAGGGCCGGGTCGTCGAGCGGAACCTCGAGTGCCCCTACCACGGCTGGCAGTTCGACACCGCTGGCACCTGCCGCAAGGTGCCGGGACTCTGCGCGGCCCAGGAGCACCCCTCCCGCAACGCCAACCACCTCGCGGTGCGCGAGCAGGATGGTCTCGTGTGGGTCTGGGGCCGCCCCGACGACGAGCCCACCTCGGAGCCCTTCGCCCTGCGCAACCTCGGACCCAGCTACACCACCGTGCGCCGCTCCGTGATGTTCCCCGGCTCCCTGCATCAGTCCATCGAGAACGCTCTGGACGTCCCGCACACGGCATTCCTGCATCGTGGACTCTTCCGAGGAGCGGGCAGCACCAACCGAATCCAGGCTGTGCTGACCCGCACAGGCACCAGCGTCCAGGCCGAGTACCAGGGCGAACCTCGCCCCGAAGGAATCGCCGCCCGCATCCTCGCGCCCGGCGGCGGCATCGTCGAACACTGGGACCGGTTCCACATGCCGTGCGTGGCCGAGGTCGAGTACAAGCTCGGTGATGACCTGCACTTCCTCGTCACGACGTTCATGACGCCCGAGGAGGACTTCCTCACCCGCGCCCACGCCGTGATCTCCTTCAAGCTGCGGCTGCCCGGCTGGCTCGTCGCCCCCATCCTCCTGCCCTTCGCCCTCGCCGTCTTCAAGCAAGACGCACGGGTGCTCGGCCAGCAGACGGACAACATCCGTCGCTTCGGAGGGGAGCGCTTCATCAGCACCGAGATCGACCTCCTCGGAGGCCAGATCCGACGCCTCATGAAGCGCGGCGAGAAGGGGCGGGCAGACAGCTCGGAGCCCGACGAGGACTACCGCGCGGTGGTCGAACTCGACGCCTGAACCGAGCGTTCCGGGGGAGAGCGCCTCCAGCCCGCTGGAGGCAAGAGCCCCGGGCTGCGCTCAGCGAAGCACCAACACCGGCCGCGAGGAGAGTCGCGCCGTACGCTCTGCCACGCTCCCCATCAGAGCGCGCTTGATGCCCGTCCGACCGTGGCTTCCCATGACGATCATGTGGGCGTCCACCTCGTTGGCAGCCTCGACGATGGCCGTTGCAGCCTCGCCCTCGCGCCACACAATCTGAATCGCCACCTCACGCCCGTTGTAGGGCGCCGTCGCCTCTGCGATCTCACGCCGCTGGATGGCCTCCCGTTCGGCCAGCATGTCCCCCCAGATCTGCGCCTGGGCCGCGGTCGACTCCGGCATCGGGGAGTAGATGGGGGGGACCGGCGTCCCCACATGAAGCACCCACACGGTCGCGTCGACCGCCTCAGCGAGGTTCACCGCATAGTCCAGTGCGTGCGCACTGTGCTTCGAGAAGTCCAGGGGCACGAGGACACGCTTGGGGGGCCAGGTAGTCACGGAATCGTTGGGCTCGGTCATTCTTTGCTCCTCACAGCGACGGTTCGAGATCGCCGGCCCCCACCCGAAGCAAAGAGCGTTCCAGCACGGGCCCGCAGTCCGCATCCCACGATTTGTGGCGCCCTCTGAGCCAAAGGCCACTCCCTGACGGACCGCACTGTGCGCTTTAGCACACATCGCACCTCCTGACGGTGTGGCATTTGCCACATATTGGGTGTCTGAGACGGCGAGGACCCAATGTACTCCTCGCTTCTCACACATGGCACACCCCATGCACAAAGCGCATGCGGACCCCAGGAGGCCGTGATGCTCCAGATTCGTTCTCTTCTCGTTCCCGTCGACTTCAGCACCTGCAGTGACCGCGCCGCGGACTGGGCCACCGAGTTGGCCGCCCGCTTCGGGGCCTCAGTCACCCTGCTGCACATCGTCGAGCTTCCCCGCGGCCTCGACCGCGCCTCCCTCGTGAACCCCGGCGGCGCCGGGGACGTGGCGATGGTTCCCATCGGTGAGTGGGCCAGCGACAGCGGGCGCAAGCAGCTCAACCGTCTGGCCCGGCGGCTCTCCTCTCGTGGGGTCCCGATTCAGGTCCGCGTCGAAGAAGGCAGCCCGGTGCACGCCATCCTCGACGTCACCACGGAGACCAAGCCCGACGCCATCGTGATGGGCACCCACGGACGGAAGGGCCTCGCCCACGCCTTCATGGGCTCCGTCGCCGAGCGGGTCGTGCGCGCCGCCGAGTGCCCCGTCATCACGCTCAAGGCGGACAACGCCATTGAGCAACCCACCGAAGCCCTTCTTCAGGCCCAGGCCGAAGCCGCCGGCTAGCCCTCTCTTCACCCCGGCCCGGGACGGCCGGCCCCCTTCCCCTCGTCCGGCTGACCGGACGTTCAACGGAGTACCTATGACCGAGGAAACCCCAGGCGCAGCCGCGCCGCCGGCTCCCGTCTACGACGACGAGACGCCGAAGAAGTTCATCCTGGCGGCCGTGCTGTTCGGCGCGGTGGGCATGCTCGTCGGCCTCTGGGCCGCGCTCGAGTTGGCCTTTCCGGCGCTGAACCTCGACCTCAAGTGGATCACGTTCGGCCGTCTGCGGCCGCTACACACCTCCGCGGTGATCTTCGCCTTCGCGGCGAACGTCGTCTTCGCAGGCGTGTACCACTCGAGTCAGCGCCTCCTCGGGACGCGCACGGCGTCCGACAAGCTGAGCGCCATCCACTTCTGGGGTTGGCAGCTCATCGTCGTGCTGGTCGTCATCACCTATCCGTTGGGCATCACCCAGGGGAAGGAGTACGCCGAGCTCGAGTGGCCGCTGGACATCCTGGTGGCGCTGGTGTGGGTCGCGTTCGCGATCAACTTCTTCTGGACCATCGCGATTCGCAAGGTGAAGCACCTCTACGTCGCCATCTGGTTCTACATCGCCACGGTCATCACCATCGCAGTCCTGCACATCGTCAACGCCCTCGCGGTGCCGGTGTCCTTGACGAAGTCCTACTCGCTGTTCGCCGGCGTGCAAGATGCTCTCGTCCAGTGGTGGTACGGCCACAACGCGGTGGGCTTCCTGCTGACCACGCCCTTCTTGGGGCTGATGTACTACTACCTGCCCAAGGCCGCGAAGCGCCCGGTGTACAGCTACCGCCTGTCCATCGTGCACTTCTGGTCGCTGGTCTTCCTGTACATCTGGGCCGGCCCGCACCACCTGCACTACACCGCGCTCCCGAACTGGGCGCAGACCCTGGGCATGAGCTTCTCCCTGATGCTCATCGCGCCCTCCTGGGGCGGCATGCTCAACGGCCTGCTGACCCTGCGTGGAGCCTGGGACCGGGTCCGCACCGACCCCGTGCTCAAGTTCATGGTCGTCGCCATCTCGTTCTACGGGATGTCCACCCTCGAGGGTCCGATCATGTCCATCCGGGACGTGAACGCCCTATCCCACTACACGGACTGGACAGTCGGTCACGTGCACAGTGGCGCTCTGGGCTGGGTCGGAATGATCAGCTTCGGCATGATCTACTGGGTCGTGCCGCAGCTCTGGAAGCGTGACTGGGCCATGCCCTCGTGGATCAACGCCCACTTCTGGCTCGCCACCCTCGGCATCGTCTTCTACATCGTTCCGATGTGGGTCGGCGGCGTCACCCAGGGCCTCATGTGGCGCGCGTTCAACGAGTTCGGGCTCCTCAAGTACCCCGACTTCACCGAGACCGTCATGGCGCTGCAGCCCTTCTACATCCTGCGGGCTGTCGGAGGGACTCTCTACCTGGTCGGCATGATCATGCTCGGCATCAACATCGCAGCAACCGCGTTCGGCAAGGCGCCCGCCCCCGTCGCGGCGAAGGAGGTGGCGGCATGAGCACCAACACCGAAACCTGGCAGAAGCACGGAACCTTCGAGAACAAGCCCCTGCTGATGACCGTCCTCGTGACGGTGCTCATCAGCATCGGCGGACTCGTCGAGCTCATCCCCCTGGCAGCGGTCGAGTCCAACGTCCCGACCATCGCCACCGTCACCCCCTACACGCCCCTGGAGCTCGAGGGCCGGGACATCTACATCCGGGAGGGTTGCTACAACTGCCACTCCCAGATGATTCGCCCCTTCCGGGCGGAGACGATGCGCTACGGCGAGTACAGCAAGCCCGGCGAGTTCGTCTACGACCACCCGTTCCAGTGGGGCAGCAAGCGCACCGGGCCCGACCTGGCTCGCATCGGGGGCAAGTACCCCGACGCCTGGCACTACCGACACATGGAGGACCCGGTGGCGACGTCGGCGGGCTCGATCATGCCGCGGTACGGATGGCTGCTGACGGACACCCTCGACCTGAGCCTCACGAGCAGGAAGCTCAAGGCGATGAAGATGATGGGTGTGCCGTACTCCGACCAGGAGGTCACCGACGCGGTGGCGATGGCTGAGGCCCAGGCGAAGACCATCGTCGCCAACCTCGCCACCGCCAACATCGAGGCGACCGGCGACAAGGAGATCATCGCCCTCATCGCCTACCTCCAGCGCATGGGCACCGACCTGCGCAAGGGGCAGGACGGCTCGACCGACGCCGCCAGCGGCACATCGGAGGTGGGCCATGAATGACTTGATGAAGGGGGCCATCGCGGACACCGGCATGCACTGGGCCGCGACCGTTCCCCTCGTCCTCTTCGTCGTCTTCTTCAGCGCCGTCGTGATCTGGACCTGGTCCAGCACCCCGGCCGCCGCACCGTCCCTGGACTGGGAGTAGGAACATGTCCGAGAAGCACAATCGCGACGTCATCATCGGGCACACCAGTGATGGCATTCAGGAATACGACAACCCCATGCCCATGTGGTGGCTCGGAATCCTCTGGTTCACCATCGCCTTCTCCCTCGTCTTCGCCCCGTACCTGGCGATGACCGAGTGGACCCAGGAAGGTCAGTACGACGCGGAGGTCGCGGCGGCCGACGCGAAGTACGGGGCTGCCCTCGCGGCCCAGAAGGCCGAGGCGGAGAAGAAGCTCGAGGCCCTCGCGGCCAAGGGCGGAGGCTCGGACGCAGACGTGGCCGCCGGCGCAGACATCTACAAGGTGAACTGCGTCGCCTGTCACGCCGCGGACGGCACCGGTGGCATCGGTCCCGACCTGACCGACGCCGAGTGGATCCACGGTGGCTCGTACGCCGAGGTGACCAAGACGGTGAGCACGGGCGTCCTCGAGAAGGGAATGATCGCCTGGGGCCCCATCCTGGGGGACGAGAAGGTCGCCCAGGTTTCGGCCTACGTGATCAGCCTGAGCAAGAAGTAGCGGGAGAGGAACGGAGGGCGTCCCCTGGTGGGCGCCCTCCGTCCCGCAACCACGAGGGGTAGGAAGCAAGGACGGTGAATACCGTGAACACCAATCAAGACCAGCAGCTCGTGCAGATCGGCGGGTCCCCCAAGGCGCCGCCGCCCCGTCCTCCCGAGGACGAGGTGGAGAAGAAGTTCCTCATTCGGCGCGACTGGGTCTACCCCGCGGACGTCTCCGGGCGCTTCCGCAAGACCCGCAAGATCGTTGGCTACAGCCTGCTGGCGTTCTTTGTCCTGATGCCCTGGATCCCCGTGGGCGGCATGCCGGCGGTGCGCGTCGACATCCCGGGGCGGCAGCTCACTCTCCTGGGGCAGCTCTTCACGCCCCACGACACCTGGGCTCTGGCCTTGCTCGGACTCATGGCCACCATCGTCCTCTTCTTCATGGCGTCGGTGTTCGGGCGGGTGTGGTGCGGCTGGGCCTGCCCCCAAACGGTCTGGCTCGATTGGGTCTACCGCCCCATTGAGCGCGCCATCGAAGGGAAGTCCAACAAGCGTCGGAAGTGGGACAGCAAGCCCAAGTCCGAGTGGCCCGCCTCCTGGTGGGCGCGCAAGGCGGCCAAGTGGGTGGCCTTTGCCCTCGCCACCGGGGTCGCCACCGGCATCTTCATGAGCTGGTTCGTCGGGGGCCCCGAGCTCCTGCGCGGTGAGTTCGGCTCCGGAGCGATCACCGTGGGCGCCGGCCTCTACTTCGTCTTCTTCCTCGACGCGGTCTGGTTCCGCGAGCAGCTCTGCCTCTACGCGTGCCCCTACGCTCGCTTCCAGGGCGCCCTCATGAGCGAGAAGAGCCTCGTGGTGGCCTACGACGAGCAGCGCGGCGAGCCTCGGGTGAAGGGCAAGAACCGCGAAGGCGGCGACTGCATCAGCTGCAACCGGTGCGTGCAGGTCTGCCCTTCGGGCATCGACATTCGCGAGGGTGACCAGCTCAGCTGCATCGCCTGCGCGTCCTGTATCGACGCCTGCGACGAGGTGATGCTCAAGATCGGAAAGCCCAAGGGGCTCATCCGGTACACCACCGACCGCGACGCCACCGGCGTCAAGCCCCTGTCCGTCAAGACCCTGGGACGGCGTTCGTTCCTGTACCTCGGCATCCTCAGCGTGCTGCTGGGCGGTCTCGTGGTGGGCGTGGTCACCCGCTCGCCGGTGAAGATCGCCGTGGCCCGGGCCGTCTCGGGAGCCATCTACAACGAGCTGCCCGACGGACGGGTGAGCAACCAGATCACCATCAACGTGAGCAACCGTGGCGACGCGGAGCACGGGTTCACTGTCACCTCGCCCACCGAGGGCATCGAGATGACCGTCCCAGGACAGCCGTGGACCATCGCTTCGGGACACGAGCAGCGAATGACTGCCTTCGTCGTCGCCCCCAGGGCTGCCTTCGCGGGCGGACGCCTCCCCATGGAGGTACAGGTCGACCGCGACGACGGACTCCCCACCACCGCCACCTTCACCCTGCTCGGCCCCAGCGCCGACGCGACCCGGTAGGACCATGAACGAAGCCAAGAAGACCCGGAACTGGTGGCCCATGCTGCCCGTGTTCGTTCTCGGAGCCACCGTGCTCGCGAACATCGTGCTCATCCGTCTCGCGACGAACACCGAGGACACCCTGCTGGCGGACGACTACTACCAGCAAGGCCTCGCCGAAGAGGCGGCCATCACCGAGAAGGCAGCTGACGAAGGCGATGCGAAGTAGCGAGCCCGGCATCGCCTGTGCCCACTGCGGCCAGGCAACCTCGGCTCGCGCCGCCGTGGGCAGCGACGCGACCCCCGATCTGCGCTTCTGCTGCAGCGGATGCGCGACGGTCTATGCCGTGCTCCACGAGGCGGGGCTCGAGCGCTACTACACGACGCGGGAGGCCCTCCCCGACCCGAGCTCTCTGCTGGCCTCGGCCCAGGGAGAGGAGAGCGGAGCCCTGGACGACCCGGCGTTCGCCGGACGCTACGTCCACGCGGACGGGGGCTCCGCGTGCGTGACCCTCGCTGTGCGGGGAATCCACTGCGCTTCGTGCGGCTGGGTCATCGAACACCTGCTGGTCCAAGACCCCGCGGTGAAGAGCGTGCACGTCTCCCTCGGGGAGGAGCGCGCCACCGTCGAGTTGGTCGACCCGGAGGTCGCACCGCCGCTGGGCCGCATCGGCCGTCGTCTGGCCAGCGCGGGCTACTCCGCTCACCCGCTCCTGGACCCCAGCGAGACCGAGGACGAGGTCGCGCAGCGCAAGGAGGTCCGCGCCGAGCTTCTCCGCCTTGGAGTCGCCGCCGCCTGCGCCATGAACCTCGGGCTGTTCGCCGTCTCACTCTACGGCGGCGACCGGTGGGGCATGGACCCGGGCTTGCGGGCGATGTTCCAGTGGCTCTCTCTGGGCGTGGCCACCCCGCTCCTCGCCTTCTCGGCCCTCCCCATCCTCCGGCGAGCCACGAGCGCAGTACGCCACGGGCTCATTCACGTGGACGTACCCATCGCCATCGCCATCGTCGTGATGTACGTCGCCTCGGCGGTCTCCACGGTGCGGGGCGAAGGCGCAGTGTGGTTCGACTCGCTGGGCATGCTGGTGTTGCTGCTCCTCGGCGGGCGCGCCATGGAGGGCTACGTGCGCCGGCGCACCGCGCGCCGTCTGCGCACCCTCGTCTCCGGACAGCTGGGGTCCGCCTCCCGCGTCACCCCAGAAGGCCTCGAGCGCGTGCCGGCAGATGCCCTGCTCCCCGGAGACCTCCTTCGGCTCCAGCCGGGCGACGTCTGCCCGGTGGACGCTCTGACCGTCTCCGGTCGCAGCGACGTCGACCTGGCGGTGGTCGATGGGGAATCGAGACCCGTGCTCCTTCAACCCGGAGACGAGCTCCCCGCGGGCGCCCGCCTCCTCGACGGCACCCTCGAAGCCGAGGTCCTCCGATCCTCGGACTCCTCGGGAGTGGCCCGCACCCGCGCGCTGGTGGATCAAGCCCTGCGGCGCCGAGGCCGCGTGGAGTTGCTCGCCGATCAAGTGGCCCGTTGGTTCGTCCTGGTTGTGCTCGTCGTCGCCGGCATCACCGGCGCCGTCTGGACCCAGGTCGACCCGAGCCGAGCCCTCCCGGTCGTCGTGGCGGTCCTCGTCGTGGCGTGTCCCTGCGCCCTCGCCCTCGCGACTCCCCTCGCCTTCGCCGCTGCGCTCCGCGGCGCCGCGAGTCGCGGACTTCTCCTGCGCGAGCCGAGCGCGCTCCTGCGCCTCGGCACCGTCGACCTGGCGGCCTTCGACAAGACCGGCACCCTGACGGAGTCCACGCCCAGCCCGGGCGAGCTCACCCTCACCCCACCGGGCGAGGAGCTCGGGGCCGACCGGGTGCTCCAGCTCGCCGCTGCGGTCTGCGCCCGCTCTCACCACCCCGTCTCCCGGGCCGTCGTGCAGGCATGCGCCCGTGTGGTCCCTGGCCCCCTCGCCCCTCCCGAGGATGTGCGGGAGACGGCGGGCGTCGGCATCGAAGGCCGCGTGCAAGGCCTGCGGGTGCAGGTGGGTCGTCCTGGAGCGCGCATCAGCGTCGACGGTGTGCACGTGGCGGACCTTCCGGTGGAGCAGGAGCTTCGGCAGGGGGCCGCCGAGGCCGTCGCAGCGCTGCACCACCTTGGAGTGCAGAGCGCGCTGCTGTCTGGGGACAGCGTCGACCGCGCGGAGCGCGACGCAGCCCGGGTCGGGATCAGCGACGCCCACGGGGGCATGTCTCCTGACGGCAAGGCCGACTGGATCACCACCGCCAAGGATGCGCACACCGTGCTCTTCGTGGGGGACGGACTCAACGACGCCCGGGCCCTCGCAAGCGCCGATGTCGGCTTGGGGATGGGCGGCTCGGTGGAGGTGGCCCTGGAGGCGGCCGACGGGGTGTTGCTCAGCCAGCGTCCCGGTACGGTCGCCGAAGGCATCCAGCTCGGACGCCGACTGTCCCGCACCGTCCGCACGAACATCGCCATCTCCGTGCTCTATAACGCCCTGACCGTCACCGGTGCGGCTCTGGGCTTCATCACGCCGCTGATCGCTGCCACGCTGATGCCCCTGAGCTCGCTGGTGGTGGTGGTGCGCGCCGGCCGCCTGGCTCACGTCGAGGAGGAACACTGACATGGGCATCATCCCTGGCCTCGTGCTCGCCGCGTTGCTCCTCTCCGGCGTGGGGGTCGCGCTCTTCTTCTGGGCCGTCGATGACGGACAGTTCGACGATCTCGAGACTCACGCTGCCATGCCCCTGCACGACGGGGACGACTGAGTGCTCGCGTCCTCCCTCGCCCTGGTCGGCAGCGCGGCCGGACTCGCCCTGGCGAACTCCCTGCACTGCGCGGGGATGTGCGGTGCCTTCGCCCTCACGGCCAAGTCCCGTCCGGAGTGGCACGCCGGACGACTCGTCACCTACTCGGTTCTTGGAGCGGTAGCCGGCACGTTGGGTGGCGCGGCCGCCGGGTCTGCGGCTCCCTGGTTGCGCGTAGGTGCTGCCGCCGTCGCATCCCTGGTCCTGGTCTTCTTCTCGCTGCAGATCGCGGGCTGGATCCCTTCGTCGGCCCACGTCGGCGGGCGGCTGCTCGCCCCCCTCGCCCGCCTCGTGCGGTCGGTGGCGCGCCCTGACGCCCAGGGTGCCTCCGCAGTGGCGAGTCGCTTCGCGTTGGGCGCCGCCGGGAGCCTGGTCCCCTGCGGGGTCGTCTACGCAGGCCTCGCCC
>JAGSHC010000464.1 GCA_023954745.1 Deltaproteobacteria bacterium
AGCGCCGAGGCATCGCTCATGGAGTACATCGCCACGTCGAGGGTGCCCGTGGCGGCTTCGAGGAGCTCGACCACGCGGGTGAGGTGCGAGTCCTGGTAGGGACGAGGCGAGAAGACGACGTCCGCAAAGACACCGGAGCATCGGTCGATGCCGTAGGCGCGCAAGGCCTCCATGGCGGAGGGGCCGACGTAGGAGACGGCGTCGATGTCTTCGAGTGACGTGAACAGCGCATCGTCGGCGGTACCGAGGACGGCGTCGGGGCCGTCGCGGTGGGTGACGAGGTTGTTGGCGGCGCGGGTGTGCACGCCTTCGAGCTTCATCGCGTCGGCGGAGGCCACGTTCACCCAGGCGACGACTTCGTCCTCGATGCAGGTGTCGTCGGCGGCCGGGGGATCGACCAGTCCGTCACAGGAATCCAGGCCCCATTCGAGCAGGGCGCCCATCGCGGAAGGGCCGACGTAGGGCACATCATCGACGGCGAAGAGGTCGACGAAGACCACGTCGTCTTCGGTGCCCGCGAGCTCGTCGGCGCCGTTGCGAGCCGCGACCAGGTTGTTGGCGGCGCGGGTGTGCACGCCCGCTTCCTTGAGCGTCAGGGCGTCGGTGCTGGGGGCGTTGAGCAGGTCTAGGACCGCAAACGCTTGGCAGTCCGCCACGTTGGCGAGGTCGCCGTTCATGAAGGCCTCTTCGTCGATGCCATCAGGGCTCTGCAGCGGGCTGCAGGCGGCGGCGAAGAGTGCGGTAGCGGCGAAGAATCGAGACCAGGCGGGCATAGGCCCTCCAATCTGAGAGGTCGATGCCGTAGGAATCGGGATTTGGGGGCGCGGTGGTGGTTCGGCGTCACGGCCGCGTCCGATTCTGGTGGGCAGATATGGCGGCGCCACGCGGGTGTCAAGCCGTTGTGTGGGCTGTCACAAAGCCCACCTCAACAGTGGCTTTTGCCAGCCTCAGACTGTCGACGGCGAACGTGCTGAGGCGCGTAACTGACCCTACCTCCTCCGCCAATATGCACGTCTGGGGCGCAGTCCCCAGAGCCAAGGGGGGCCTGCGCAGGGGGGGAACAGCATGTTCCCCCTGGCGCCAGCGTCGGCGAAAGCCCTGCCCTGTGGGCAGGGTCGTAGGGCAGGGGGTTTGGAAGGGGGAACGCCAGGTCCCTCCTTGCTGGCGGGCTTCAGCCCGTCATTCATATGGCCTCTCATTCGTGGTCACCCACGTCACCGGATCGAGCAGACGACCGTTGACGCCAGCTATGGTGCCACTCGTCGATCCCCGCTGGAGCCCTTATGCGCCGATCAATCGTCCTCGCCTTTGCCCTCGCGGGTTGTTCCAGAGACTCAGGGAGCTTCGCCCTGCCAGACGGCACGGAGGTCGTCGTCACTCGAGACGGAGAGGTCGAACTCTGGATCGACGGGTCCCCGACCTTCGCAGTTGGGGCCTCCCCCGAGACGCGGTCGTTTGCCGAAGAGTCCGAGGGCCCGTTTGCGATCTGGTCGTTCGAGCGGGACGACGAGACGAGCACGGCCTTCACCCTCGACCGGGTCCGGCGCGACGGTGAGGCCGTCGAGGTCGAATACACCTCTACTCAAGGGCTGGCCGCGACCCTTCGGATCGAAGCGGACACGACAGGTAGTCGGTTCACTTTCACGTCTGACGGGCCAGCGAACAGCATCGCAGTGCCGGTCCGCTGCGACGACGGTGGGTCGTTCCATGGGTTTGGGGAGCAGTACAGTACCACCAACCAAAAGGGCCACGCATTGCGGCTTCTCGTCGAGGAACAAGGCGTGGGACGACAGGAGGATGGCTTCCGCCCGATCTCTGGGGACCTGCACACCACCTACTTCCCCATGCCGTGGTGGCTTGACGCCAGAGGCTTTGGCGTGCTCTTCGACACCAAGCACAGGGTCGAAGCAGACGTCTGCGCCACAGACGGCGATCTGGCCTGGATCGAAGTGGTCGATGATGCGCCCGTCACCTGGACCGTGTTCCACGGGCCCACGCCCAAGGATGTCGTCCGGCAGCTCGGCGATGTGGTGGGTCGACCGAAGCTGCCCCCGGACTGGGCATGGGGCACCTGGATCTGCACCCAGGGTGGCGAGGACGCGGTCCG
>JAGSHC010000233.1 GCA_023954745.1 Deltaproteobacteria bacterium
CCACGAGCCCCTCGAAGTCCGTGCCCTCGCAGAAGCCCCGCACATCCCGCGCCCACGCCGCGCGGTCGGCCCGCCAGTGCGGCCCGGCGGGGTGGGTGGTCGCCAGCACGTAGTCCACCGCCCCGACAGCGTAGGCGGCGTACCGGGACCGCATCAGCGCCTCGGGGCTCGGAGCCATCGCTCCCTCGTGCAGGCGCCCGCAGCAGTCCTCGAGGTCCTTGCCCGTCCCACACGGACAGGAGCGTGCCCCACCCATCGAACTCATCCCTGCGCCATCGGCGCGGCGATCTCGATGAGGATCCCGTTGTGGTCAGTCACCCAGCCCACCACCTGACCCCAAGGCTTCGTGATGGGCTCCACCACGGTGCGCATGCCGCTCTCCACGGCCTTTGCGTAGGCGCCGGGAACGTCGTCGGTGATCAGCCCGATCTCGAACATTTGCGCCTTGCCGTCGAACAGCGCGCGGATGTCCTCCTGCTCGAAGTGGCTGCGCCCCAACTCCCGCCCCGCAAAGGACAGGGTCGTGCTGCCGGTGTCGAGCTCACCGTAGTCGCCCTCGGGAGTGCGGAAACGCTCGGTGAGTCCGAAGGCCGCTTTCCAGGCGTCGAGGGTCGCCGGAACATCGTCCACGTACAGAATGGTGTAGCCCAGTTGCATGGCGGGAACCCTACCCGTGTGCAAGTCTCCCGGTGTGTTGCCCCGCGCCCTCCTCCTGTCCGTCCTCGTCAGCAGCCTCGTCGGCTGCGCGACCCCCGGCAACGGGGACGACGACGATGCGGTGGGGAACGATGACGACACCCCGTGCGAGTACCCGGACGGCGCCGTCGAGCCCATGGAGTTGAACGAGGTCCTGACTCCCTATCGGTGGCCCGAGGCGCTCGCCTTCGGAGGTGACGAGAAGGAGCTCGACCTGTCGCGCGTGTTCTGCAACGACGACGACATCGACTGGAGCCCCTTCGACGTCCTCCTCTTCGTCTCGTATCCAGCCTGGTGACCGGATTGCCGAGAGCACGCCGGTTCGGTTGCTGAAGTAGAAGACGAGATCATCGACGCTGGGGCTGCCCTCATCTGGGTCATGGAGGCCAATCAGATCGGCCAGCCGGGCACCGCCGAGGGCTGCCGCGACTTCATGGACGGGCGCGGCAGCGAAGCCGGCTGGTGTGTGGGAGACGGCCAGACCGAGCCCGAGCCCGGCGTCTGGGACGACTCGCCCTTCAGCGTGGGCCGCGGCTTCGACATCATCGTGCCGACACACTCCATGGAGATCGTGTTCACCACCAACCACGGCACGCCCGGCGGGAACGAGAACCTCACCGGCGACGAGGTCCTCGACGCCGTCATCGACGCGGTCGAGACTGCGCGCGAGCAGCAGTAGCGCTGCGCAGGACGGGCTTGCGTCCAGGGCCTTCAGGTCCCACGCTCACCACCGATGGCAGACCTCTCCTTCATCATCGTCTTCGGCACCCGGTGGCACTTTCGAACCACCGATGACGGCTGGGACGGCGCCCTGAACTGCCCCGTCTGCGAGGGCCCGGAGCGCATGGTGCAGCAGCACGCCTTCAAGGCGTTCACGCTCTACTGGTGGCCGCTCTTCAAGACCGAAGAGGGGGGAGAGCTCGTGCGCTGCTCGAGCTGTGGGACGAGGTTCTTCCTGCCCGAGGAGCTCCTCGTGGGCGAGACGTCACCCGCGCCGCTGGAGCAGGTCCCGGCTCCGGCGACCTGAAGGTCCGCGCCCCCTCGCCCCGGCGGACGCCTCTCTCGATTCGGTGGATGGCCGTCTAAACTAACGGCAGCTCTGCACGCGCTCGGCGACCCTGTTGCCCAGCTCTCCTGCGCGGTCCCCTTTGTTCACGGCGATGCCGAAGTCCATCACCGCGGATGCGGTGGTCTGCCAGTGAGCCAGGACCCGGTGAAGCGAGGCTCGGTGGGATGAGGGGTCGCCATGGTGAGCCCGCCCGATGCAGCCCAGATCGGCGCTGACGCTGACCCATCGCGCGTCGTCGAGCGGCGTCGTGGGCCACTCCTCGCCGGGTGGGTCGGGGTAGGCGCGCCAATCAGCGCCGGGGCTCTGTGCCGCACTCGCGGCGTCCGCCGTGGTGTCGGGCTCTGGCGACGGCGCGGAGGTCTCAGGAGGTGAGTCGCCGGTGGAGCCGCAGCTGAGGAGAAGAGCGAGAGGAAGGAGCAGGAGGGTGCGCATCACTCCGGCAGCGTAGCGGGCCCCCACGGAGGAGGAGTTCGGTTGGCGACCGAACAACCACCCTCACCGGTCGCGCGAGTCGCGAATCTGCCGACTATGTTCCAGCCATGACTCCATTCGGACTCCGCAAGAAGCTCAAGGGCGCCGTCAAGAGCGCCCTCGGTATGGACTCGCCCGCCTCCCGGCCGGCGACCCCGCCTCCGCCACCGAAGGCCGCTGCGCCCCCGTCGCGTCCAGCGCCGTCGAAGGCAGCCGCCCCTCCGACCAAGGCGGCTCCCGCCTCGCGCCCCTCCCACGGTGCTCCCAGCAAGCCAGCCGCGGGGGCCCTGCCGCCCGGGACCATGTGGGTTCAGGGTGCGCGCATGGATGAGATCCTCCCGGACTCCTGCAAGGTGGTGAGCGTCCTGGGGCGAAAGATCGCCCTGTTCAACGTCGACGGGGAGCTCTTCGCGACCGACAACGCCTGCCCGCACGCGGGTGGCCAGCTGGGCGAGGGAGATCTCGACGGACACACGGTGACCTGCCCCTTCCACGCATTCCAGTACGATGTGCGCACCGGCGCGTGCGTCGAGGGTCAGGCTGATGCCGTCGAGACCGTGAGGGTCAAGATCGACGACAACCTGGTGCTCTTCGAAGTCTGAGGGGCGTTCCCTCGTGCGCCGGCGGAGACGTGATGCGCCGGACACCCCTGATTCTGCTCCCCACTTCCGCGATCCTCCTGCTCCTCCTGGGCCTCGTTACGGCGTGCCCCTCAGGCGGTGAGCTCGATGACGACGACGTGGTCGACGACGACGACGACGACGACGACGACGACGACGGAGCCGACGACGACGACGACGACACCCCGGAGGGCGTCGCGATGTCCGGCGAGCTTCGCTACCAACCCAACGACGGTCCCGTGCCGGCGGGGGCGATCCGCGTCGGGCTGTTCTCCATCACCGACGCCTTCGCGGTGGGTGACGAGCAGTGGTCCGCCCAGGTCACCAAGGGCGATCTCCTCTCTGGCGCCACGGTCTTCACGGTGTTCGTGGACGCCGCCCCCGCCGGCTTGACGACCGTGGAGGACGACACCTCCATGGCCATGTACGTGCCCTTCGCCTACGGCGACGCCGACGGCGACGAAGCCTTTGGCGGCAACGACGGCCTCCTCGGCTCGAGCACCATGTTCCTGGCGTTCATCGAGGACACGGACGGCAAGCTCCCCAAGGACCTCGTGAGCGCTGGAGCGGGCGCAGGCTGGAACACGCTGGAGTACGACTTCTTCGGCGACGACGGGATCACCTTCGCCCACGTGCCAGTGGGGACGAACTCGAACAACGGCCCCGAGCTGCGCAGCAAGATCATCCCCACCCCCGGCGGGGACGTGCCGTTGCGCACGAACGACGAGGTGCCGGTCATGTCCAACGTGGCGGCCTTCCTCGCCGAGGGCGGTTCGGCGCCGCCGAGCGCCCAGCTCTTCCGGCAGGCGGTGGACAACACCGCGGGCGCGAACCCGTTCTCCCAGTGGACCATTGGAGGCAACGTGCCTCCCCCCGACCACGTCGGCGACCTCAGCTTCGGAGCCGGCGACGACGACGACAGCGCGGGGGATGACGACGATGGCGGGGGGCCCTCGGCCCCGTCGCTGACGGGAGCGATCTACGACGTGACCGCCTGGTGGGATGGCGAGCAGGACGGCGAGACCACCGGTGACTGCGACCTGATTCTCGGCGCACCGAACAAGACGCTGGGCTGGGTGGCTCCTCCGGGGACCGACCTCGACGCTGCCTTCTGGATGCATCTGAACAGCTTGCGGCCCGGGTGGTTGCTCCTCGAGGGCGACCTCCCCCGCCTCCTCGCTTCTGGGGTCGACTTCGACGACGGCGTGCCCGGCGACGACGACGACAGCGCTGCGGGGGCGGTCCTCGACCAGCTCCCCGCCGAGTGCGTGCCCCAGGGCGACGACGACGACAGCGCGGGCGACGACGACGACAGCGCGGGCGACGACGACGACAGCGCGGGCGACGACGACGACAGCGCGCCCTGATCCCACGGGGCGTGTCCTGCACCAGCGGGGCGCGTCCTCCCAGTGGATGCGCGGGAACTACACAGCCTCCTGACATTGGCCGTACACCGGCCAGAGCTCGGGTTGCTATACCCTCGGCCGTGTTGAGACCTCTCCTCCTCCTGCTCCTGGCCCTCGCGCCGACCCTGGCCTCCGCGGCCCCGCGCAATGGCGCGCCAGCCCTCAGTGCCGAGGAGGTGGATGCTCGGGGCTATGGCTGGCTCTTCGCCGACAAGCAGCCCATGGCCCGCACCGGCGCGACCTTCCAGACCTGGTCGATGACGCTGGTGCTCGATGAGATCGAGACCCTCGAGCGCCGCTTCGACTTCGCCCTGGTCTTCGATCGGCCAAGCGAGCTGCGACCCACGCCCACGTCGGTCCCGATCGTGGTCATCGACGACTCCCTCGGTGAGTGGTGCGAGGCGAAGGTCTCTGGCCTCGAGGTGACGCTGGGCGATGCGATGCCCGGGTTCGACCACCTCGGCGCCCCGAAGACCTGCTCGGTCACGGTGCCCGAGGGGCTCTTGAAGCGCGGCGGCGTGCTTCGCGGTTCCCTCGTGGCCCACCGTCCCCGGGTGGAGCGCGTGGAAGACCGGTTCGCCTATGCGCTCCCCATTCAGCCCCTCGCTCACGGCGCGGACCGAGTGGAGTTGGCCGTGGAGTACTCCGCGGAGACGCCCCCGCGCGTGCGCCCCCAGGGCTGGTCAGTGGAGCTCGGGCGCCAGGTCGTCGTCGGCGATCGTGAGCGCATCGATGTCGCCCTCCTCGGTGTGAATCCTCTGCCCGTCGGCGCCGGGGTGCGCACCGTCGTGGGCCGGGTCCCCACCGTGCTCATCGACTCTGGTGAGGGCTGGGACGACGTCGCCGCGATCCACGCGGCCTTCTACGACAGCGCGGCGCGAGCCGAAGGCGCCGTGATTCCCCTCGCCGGGGCGGTCTTCGCGCAACCGGATGTGCCCTCCGCGGCCATGGAGGCGGTGATTCGCGCCCTCGACGGCACGAAGTTGAACCCCGAAGGAGGGACGGGGGGCGCCTGGCGTCTCCCGGTCTCTGCCATCTCGACGGTGGAGGATGGTTCCGGCACTGCCGCCGACCGCGCGGCGCTCCTCGTCTCCCTGCTCCGCACCGCGGACGTGAAGGCCGAGATCCTGCTGCTCAGCTCGGCGCCGATCCCCGTCGGTCCCGACGAGCCCCTCCCGCTCCTGAATCGCACCCTGGTCGTGGTGCCCAAGGGAGCGCCCGACGGCGGCGACCTCTACGTGGATCCCACGAAGGGCAGCTTGTGGCTGGGTTCGCTCCCGGAGTCGCTGCTGGGCCGTGACGCCCTCCTTCTGTCGCGCTCGGGCGCCCGCTGGGTCCGCACGCCGGAGTCCCCCCCGCGCCGCAACTGGGTTCTCAACGCCAGCGAGCGCGTCGACGGAGACTTCGACGTGACCGTGCGGGGAGAGCTGTCTGGTGGTCCTGCCGCCCGCATGCGCGAGTGGCTCGTGGCGGGGCGCACCGAGGACAGCCGACCCGCCGCGGACCTCGCGTGGCTGGGGGGCAGCTGGGCCGAGAGCCTCGAGCCGCGCTTCCACAGCCCGGACGGCGCCCGACTCGTGGTGCGCGCGCAGGGGGTCGTTCCCCGAGAGGTCGCGCTGCCCGACGGCAAGCTCGCTCCGCCCCGCACTCCCCCCGCTGCTCCAGAGCCGGAGCTTCAGCGTTGGCCCTACGCCCGCGACGCGGAGCCTCTCGCGGTGGAGCTCCTCGAGAGCTGGACGTTCAGAGGAATCCTCAGCGGCCCCCCGCCCCCGCCGGGCGACAAGGTCACCCCGTTCTGGTCCGTGGCCAGCGAGGGGGCCTGGTCCGGGCCGGTGTTCACGCGCCGCAGCGCGCTGCGCTTCACCGCCCGCGAGCTTCCGCGTGATGCGGCCGTCGAGGTCGATCGGTTCTCTGTCTTCGTGGGTCGTCTCCTCGCCGACGTTCTGGCGCCCGGTGCCGCCCCGGAGTAGCTTGGTCCCTTCGGGGAGGGCATACGGGGCCGTATTTGGAGACGTTGGGCAACCCACAGTCTGATGGCGAGACGAAGGACGCGCGGCGCGGGCTCCAGGGGCCGGCCCGGGACGTGGCCCAGCTGCTGTACAACTTCGCAAAGACGGCGCGCAGCTTCGGGTTCTATGCCCGCGACAACGCCGCCATCGCCAGCTTCATCGCGGAGCTCGAAGAGGGCTTCTCGGCGGTGCTCGACGAGGTAGGGGCCATCCGGCTCGTGGTCGGGGCCGACCGCTTCGTGTGGAAGGGCGAGGACGTCTACCTCAACGGAGATCGCGAGAAGGGGTTGCCGTTCCGCCTCTTCCGGGACGGCATCCGTGGGCTCGTCTTCAAGCCCGGTCTCGAGAGCAAGGAGCTGCTGGAGCTGCTCGACGTCCTGAGTCAGCGTCAGTCCACGGGGCGCAGTGCCGAGGAGGACGACGTCGTCACGATGCTGTGGAAGCTCAGCCTCAACTCCGTCTCCTACGAGGCGGTGGAGGGCTTCACCCACGACCTGCATGGCTCCGGCGAATCGGCCGACGGGGGCATCGAGGGGGGAGCGGAGGCGCTGCCCCGCATGATGGAGCGGATCTCGGGCCGCCGGGAGACTCTGGACCGCGGGCAGGGCGCGCGGTCCTTTGCCGACGACGGAAGTGAGAGCTTGCTCGCCGACGTCGTCGATGGCGACGAAGTCGGAGAGACCGGCAGCCAGATCTACGGCGGCGGCCCGCACTACCCCATCCACACCCGCAAGGGTCAGGTAGAGCTTCGTTACGAGGCCTTCACCGACGAGGAGCTGTCGAGCCTCAAGAGCGAGCTCGACAACGAGCAGGTGGATGGAGTGCCCCACCTCCTCGACTACTGCTTCGAGCTCTGCCAGAGCGAGGCGGGCTTCTTCGAGCCCGACGACTTCGCGCCGATGGTGGGCGCCATGCGCCGCTATCTGTTGCGGCAGCGAGATGTCGAGACCTACGACCGCATGCTCCGTTACCTGCGCAGCGTGGCCGAGGGAGGCGTCTACCCCACCTACCTCACGCGGCGGGCTGGCGAGATGCTCGCCGAGTGTGGCGGCGGAGACTCGGTGGCCGCCTTGGTCGCCAGCGTGGTCGGCAGCGAGACCAACGAGGAGCTCGCGTGGGATGCCCTGCAGGTGCTGCTCCCGGACCTCGATCCGGTGATGGTCTTCGATCTGCTGGCTCACGGAATGTCCGAGAGCATGGCCGGGATCCTCGCCGCCACCATCATTCGCCGGACGGGCAGCGATCTGACGATGTTCGAGGAGGGGCTCATCGTCGATGAAGAGCCCCACGTGCCCCGGGCCCTGGCGTCGCTCCGTTGCCTCGCGACTCTCCGCACGGTGGCCGCGGTCGATGTCATCGCCAGAGCCGTCGGGTGGCCCGATCCCCTCGTGCGTCTCGCCGCCTGCCGCATCATGGGTCGGCTTCCGCTGAGCGACGAAGCCGCCGAGTCTCTCGGCTCCGCATTGCTCGACACCGAGGAGGACGTTTGGCGCGAGGCGATGAAGTCGATTCACCGGCAGGGCGACGAGCGACTCGCCCCCGCTCTGCTGGACTGGATTGGGCGCCATGCCTTCAACAAGCTCGACGCCGACGGGCGTGTCGAGCTCGTCGCCCTGGCCGCCGAGCTGGACCCCGACATAGCGACCGCCTGGTTCTCGGACCGAATCCAGATGAGCCTCGTGGCGAAGATGGGTGGCCTCGTGGGAACCCCCGAGGTGATCGAGTGGAACTACCTGTCGTCCATCGGGCTCTCCCACTGCGCCACCGACGACGCCATCCTGAAGTTGCGAGACATCCGAAAGAAGGGCGATGAGAGCTTCCGACAGCACGTGGGCCGGTTGGTGGCCCAGGCTCGGCGGCGCAAGGCGGAGCGGGCATGAGTGAGGAGCGCCTCGACGGCCTGCTCTCCCTCGCCGATGTGACCGAGGCGCAGCCCCTGGGAGATCCCGACGAAGAAGGGCTCACGGAGCTGCGCGAGCTCGGAAAAGCGCTCACCAACGGTCTGTTCCAGTCACTGCGCATCCTCTCGATGCACAGCTCGGAGAACGAGGCGGTCAACGAGCCGCTGCGGCGACTGCAAGACGCGTTGGCGAAGCTCTTCAACCACTCGAGCACGGTGCACTTCATTGCCGTCGAGGGGCAGATCTATCTGAACGATCTGCGCATCAAGATGGATGCGTCGGCCTACAGCAATGTCGTCTACCTGATGGGTCAGCTGGACAAGCACGGCATCGGCGGCATCACCTTTGGCCACCCCCCGTCCTCCGCCACCCTCAAGCGGCTCGTGCAGTTGCTGCTCGAGGTGAAGCCGCCGCGCCGCGGCTCGGACATCGATCTCCTGGACAACATCCGGGAGGCCCTCGGGCAGACGGACATCCAAGGCATCAGCCTCGATCGGCCCTACTACTTCAAGTCCGGGGACACCACCGCGTTCACCGAGGACAGCGAGGAGGCCCAGCAGGAGGTCGCTGCCCTGTCCTACGCCAAGGGCGTGCTCGCGGTGAAGGACTACTTCCGCGCGGTGCAGGCTGCGGAGTCGGCCAACCCTCTCCGGATCCGCAAGATCGTCCACGACCTCGTGGACGTGGCCGAAGACGAGCCCGAGAACTTCCTCAAGCTGCACACCATCCACGGCGTCGAGGACGTCTACTACAACCACTGCGTCAACGTGGCGACCCTGGCCGTGACGATCGGCAAGCAGCTCGGACTGACGCGGGTCCAGCTCGCGGACCTCGGCGCAGCCGCCATGTTTCACGACCTGGGCTACTCGGCGCTGGAGCGACAGGAGGCGCGGGAGGGCCGTGAGTTCTCGGCGCAAGACCGCATGCGGCTGCACCCGGTGGCGGGGTTTCGCGCGCTGCTGAAGCAGGCGGAGTACGGGCCCGGGCTGCTCCGGCGTCTCTTGGTGACTCTCGAGCACCACATGACCTGGCAGCGTCCCGGCGGCTACCCCGCGCTCGGGAAGAAGCGGCTCTCGGTCTTTACCCGCATTGTCCAGGTAGCCGACCACTACGACGCCCTGGTCACGCCGTCGGGCAGCGACCCGGGGCTGCTGCCCGTGAAGGCCCTCGAACGCATCGTGCGCGGGTCTGGCGTGCAGTTCGACCCGGTGATCGTCAAGGCGCTCGTGCAGGTGTTGGGCCGTTATCCCTACGGCTCGTTGGTCAAGCTCAGGACTGGCGAGATTGGGGTGGTCACCTGCGGGGGTCGGGACCAGGCACGGTTCTCCACCCCCACGGTGATGATCGCCAGGTCGGGGGACGGGAGCGAGGTCACGCCCTTCGCCGTGGATCTCGCTGAGCGTGGGGTGCTCGATCGGCGCATCGTCGCGGTGCTCGACCCCCACGACGAGCACCTCACCCCGCACGCGGTGCTGTTCGACCAGCTCGACATCCCGGACGCTGGCGAGGACTCGGTGCGGGACGAAGAAGAAGCGGTCGCCGCCCTCGAGAGCTGGAACGACTCTGTGTGGCGAGGCGAGGACGCCGAGGCCGTCATCACGGGGTCCATGCGGGCCCTCGAGATCGAACGTGAGGCCCGCCGGGATCCTCACAGCCCCCTGCGCGTGCAGGCCCTCGACCCGACCGCAGTGGCAAGGGCCCTGTCCATTGCGGCCCAGAAGGACTCGGGCGGAGGATATGACCTCTTCGGCGGGGCCTTCGGCGAGGACGGCGACGACCTGTTCAGCGCAGCCCTCGACCAGAGCGGCGACGACGACTCCAGCCGAGCCTTCGAGGTCGACGACGAGGACGCGAGCGCGGCCTTCGAGATCGAGGACGAGGACGCGAGCGAGGCCTTCGCCTTCGACCACGTGGACGCCGAGGTGCCGGAGCGAGCCCCCGAGCCCGACGACGTGCTCGCCTGGCTGGATGCAGAGATTCAGGCGAGCCAGCCCTCCATGCCGGCGGTGCAGCCCGCACACCTGACCCCGTCCTTGCTCAGCGCCGAGCAACCGGCGGTGGCGCCTCCCCCGGTGGCCGCGCGACC
>JAGSHC010000167.1 GCA_023954745.1 Deltaproteobacteria bacterium
GACGCCATCGTCTCCTACGACTGGGACTGCGACAACGACGGCTCCTTCGAGACGACGTCTGCGACGGCAAGCGGCGCCACGTGCACCTTCGACGACGAAGGCATCTACACGGTCTCCATGAACGCCACCGACGCGACGGGCGCCACCAGCCCCACGGTCACGGCCACGGTCAACGTCTCCAACGTGGCGCCGAGCGTGCTCATCAGCGGACCCAGCACGGGCGACGAAGGCGACAGCCTCGTCTACCTCGCCATCGCAACGGACCCCAGCTCCGGCGACGCGGCGGCCCTGACCTTCGTTTGGACTGTCACCCCCTCGGCGGGCCCCCCCAGCACCACGTCGGGGCCCTCGTCCTTGACCTTCGTGCCGGCCGACGACGACACGTACACCGTGGCCGTCACCGTCACGGACCCCGCAGCCGCCACGGGAGCCGACGTGGTGTCCGTCGTCGTGGGCAACGTCGCCCCCGCCTTGACCATCACGGGGCCCTCCACCGGAGATGAGGGCGACGCCCTCACCTGGAGTCTCGCAGCCAGCGACGCCGGGTCCGTGGACAACGCGAACCTCACCACCATCTGGGAGATCACCGAGTCTGGCGGCACCGTCGCGAGCGGCACCGGCACCTCGGTGTCTTGGACTCCCGCGGACGACGGCGCCTACACGCTGAGCGCCGTCACCACGGACCCCCAGAGCGCCACGGGCACCGACTCGATCGGCATCACGATCAGCAACGTGAGCCCGGTCGTCGGCCAGCCCAGCGGTCCGAGCACCGGAGACGAGGGCGACGCTCTGTCCTGGACTCTCGCTGGCAGCGACGCCGGCTCCACCGACAACGCAGCTCTCACCTACGCCTGGAGCATCAGCGATGGCGCCGGCACGGTCGCCAACGGCACGGGCAACGCGGTCAACTGGACTCCCGCGGACGACGGCGCCTACACGCTGACGACCACGGTGACGGACCCCCAGTCCGCATCCGACACCGGCACCTTCGCCATCACCATCGCGAACGTGGCCCCGGCCGTGGACTCGCTCACGGGCCCCGCGACGGGCGACGAAGGCTCCACCTACGGCTTCGACGCGACGGTCTCGGACGTCGGTGCCGACGACGTGGCAGGCCTCGTCACCACCTGGGACTGGGGCGACGCCACGCCCACCGAGACCGGTGTGTCCCTCAGCCACACCTGGGCTGACGACGGCGTGTACACCGTCACCGTCACCGTGGACGACGGGGACGGCGGCTCCGACACCGACTCCCTCACCGTGACCATCGGCAACGTCGACCCCATCATCGACACCACCCCCGGCGCGACGGCCCCCGAGAGCACGCTGTACAGCTACTCGCCCACGGTGACCGACCCTGGCGACGAGGTCTTCACCTGGACCCTCAGCCCCAACGCGCCGCCGCTCATGACCGTCGATGGCGCCACCGGCGCCATCGCATGGACGCCCTCCTACGCGGACGCCCTGGTCGGCAACTTCTCCGTCACCCTCACCGTCGACGACGGTGACGGCGGCACCGCCTTCCAGTCGTGGACCATCGAGGTGACCGTGGCCGACAACGACGCCGACGGCCTCGCGGACGGGTGGGAGCTCGCAAACGGACTCGACCCCAACGACCCCAACGACGCCGCGGGCGACCCGGACGCCGATGGCCTCACCAACCTCGACGAGTTCACCGAGGGCACGGACCCCAACAGCTACGACGGACCGAGCGCGCCGACCCTGACCGAGCCCATCGCGGGTGACGAGACCAGCGACGTCTCGCCGGACCTGTTCTGGACCAACGCCACCGACCCCCAGAACGAGGCTCTGAGCTACACCGTCGAGGTGTACGAGGACTCCGCCCTCACCACCCTCGCCGCCTCCATGACGAACGTCGCTGAGGACCTGTCGGGCACGAGCACCTGGAAGGTGGACCTCCTCCTCACCGAGAACACCGAGTACTGGTGGCGCGCCCGGGCGACGGACGCCTGGGTGGACGGTCCCTGGTCCGTCGAAGAGTCCTTCGTGGTCAACGCGGTGAACGAGGCCCCGGGCCTCGCGTCCCTCACCTTCCCCATCGACGGGGAGACCGCCGCCAGCGCCTCTCCGGTGCTGACCTGGTCCGAGGCCACGGATGTGGACGGCGACCTGCTGACCTACGACGTGGAGGTGTACGACGACGAAGGAGTGCTCCTCACGTCGACCACCGAGGTGGCCGGCGACGGAACCAGCGCCACCTGGCAGGTGGACGTCGCCCTCGACGAGGACCAGTTCTACAGCTGGACGGTGCTGGCGACGGACGAGCACGGACTCGACGGCGACTGGACGGAGGAAGAGTCCTTCTTCGTGAGCTCCGAGAACGGTGCCCCGAGCGACACCGTGTTCATTCGCCCCGAGAACGAGTCGCAGATCGTCGAGGTTCAGCCCGAGCTCGAGGTGAGCGTCTCCGAGGACCCCGAGGGCGGGCTGGTGACCTACGAGTTCGAGCTCGACACGGTGAACACCTTCGACAGCGCAGACCTCGTCACCGCCAGCGGCTCGGACTCGGTGTGGAGCCTCGCTGACGACGGCATCACCCTGACGGAGACCACCTGGTACGCCCGGGTGGCCGCCGTCGACGAGGCCGGCATCAGCTCGGTGCCCGACACCATCTCGTTCTTCGTGCGCGGTGAGAACGATGCCCCGGACGTGCCGGAGCTCATCTCCCCCGCCGACGGAGCCGAGGGCGAAGCCACTCCCCTGTTGGTGGTCGGAACGCCGCTCGACCCCGAAGGCGACGTGGTGTTCATCGACTTCCGGGTGGCTCGCGACGCAGAGATGACGGACGTCATCGCCGAGGTCTCGGGTGTGGTCGCCGACCTCGCCGCAGACACCGACTGGCTGGTGAACGTGAACATCTCCGGGACCGTCTACTGGACGGCGCGGGCGGTGGATGCCGACGGAGCCGCCTCGGAGTGGGCTGGCGCCTGGAGCTACACGGGTCCCTCCGAGACCGAGGCCCCCGGCGACGACGACGATGACGACGACGGCGCCGGCTGTGAGTGCCAGTCCGACATGGGCGCCACCCCGGGCTCGGCCCTCGCCGCTCTGGCGCTGCTGCTGCCCCTGGCCTGGCGACGCCGCCGCAGCTAGGCACGAGGGCGCTTGACGCGCCACCCACCCTGTCACCAAGAGTGCGCTGGATCGTGGATCCAGCGCACTCTTGCTTGGCGTCCCCCCTCTCCCCTTGCACTCCTGATCGCTGCGTGTAGCATCCCGGCGCCGAATTAAGGATAGGCCTATCCGCAATTCATGGAGGCAGACGGATGCTCGGACTTCGATACAACGCTGACCTGCGAACTCTCGCCTTCGTGGCAGCCTGGTTCGCCCTGGTGATCGGCATGTGGACGCAAGGAGTGCACTGGGCCGGCTACGCCGTCCTCCTCGTGCTCTCCCTCTCCATGGGCCCCATCGCCCACAACCACGTGCACGGCGGGACCTTCCGCTCCAGCAAGGCCAACCAGCTCTTCACCTGGATCGTGACCCTCTCCTATGGCTACCCCGTGGTGGCCTGGATCCCGACCCACCTGCAGAACCACCATGTCTACGGGAACCGCCCCGGCGACGAGAGCGCCACCTGGCGCTGGACCCACCGCAACGCACCGTGGATGGCCTTCGTCTACTTCCCCATGTCCGCCTGGTACCAGGGCCGACTGATCAACAGCTACCTGGGTCGCCTGTGGAAGCGGCACCGCAAGATCGCCGTCTTGAAGACCTCCGAGTACGTGCTCTGGGCCCTCTGGATCGGCACCGCGCTGGTGCTCGACTGGCGCAAGGCCCTGCTGCTCCTCGGCGCCCCGGCCATCGTCTCCCTCTACAGCGTGCACCTCTTCAACTACGTGCAGCACGTGGGGTGCGACTGGGACAGCAAGTACAACCAGAGCCGCAACTTCGTGGGGCCCATCGCCAACGCTCTGCTCTTCAACAACGGCTTTCATACGGTGCACCACCTTGACGGTGGCCTGCACTGGAGCCTCGCCCCGGCGGAGCACGCCAAGATCGCGGACCTCATCCACCCCGAGCTGAACCAGGGCAACGCGCTGTGGTGGCTCACCCGCAGCTACCTGCTCGCCTTCTTCATGGGGGAGGAGTCCCCCATCGAGTTCGAGGGTCGCCCCGGCGCCGACGCGCGCCTGCCCAAGGCCCCCGCCCCGCGCGACGACTGGTCCGCACCGGAGTTCCCCCATGCAGCCTGAGCACTACGACGTCGTCATCATGGGAGGCGGCATCGGCGGCTGCTTCCAGGCCCGCCACCTCCTCCTCAACCTGCCGGGCATCTCCGTCGCCATCGTGGAGCCCCGCTCCCTCGAGGAGATCGAGAAGATCAGCAAGATCGGTGAGTCCACCGTCGAGATCGCCGGCATGTTCATGGTGCGCGAGCTGGGCCTTGGGGCGTACCTCACCGAGCGGCACCTGCCGAAGTACGGGCTCAACTTCCACTGGCCCAAGGACCCATCCCAGACGGAGAGCATCGAGGACTACTACTCGATGTGGGCCCTCAAGCAGCCCTCCATTCACGCCTACCAGGTGCACCGCGGTCGCCTGGAGTCGGACCTCCTGCGCATGAACCGTGAGGACGGCGCCGAGCTCGTGCAGGGCGGGGTCAAGGACTTCGAGGTCACCGCCGGCGACGCGGACAACACCGTCACCGTCACGATGCACGACGGCACCGAGCGCACGCTGGCGTGCACCCACCTCATCGACGCCGCCGGGCGCGCGTTCCTCACGGGGCGCAAGTTCGACAACATCCTGCGCAAGCCGGGCGACAAGTTCGGCCTGCGCAACGGCACGGCGTTCGTGCGGGTCAAGGGCGCCGACCGCACCCGGTTCCACAGCGAGTTCGCCCCCCGGGAGACCGCCACCACCCGCTACTACGGAACGAACCACTTCTTCGGCAAGGGCCACTGGCTCTGGATGATTCCCCTGAGCCGCGAGCAGCGGGAGTTGAGCATCGGGGTCATCCACCACCACGACGTGATCCCCGCCAAGCGCCTGGACACGCGCGACAAGTTCCTGGGCTTCCTCGAGGCCAACCACGGGGTGCTGCACGACCTCATCACGTCGGCCGAGGAGGTGGACTTCCAGTACTGGGGCAGCCCGTCGCACACCTGCAAGCAGGTGTTTGGCGACGGCAACTGGTCCGCGCTGGGCGACGCCATCTACTTCGGAGATGCCTTCTACTCGGTCGGAATCTCCGCCCTGTGCGTCACCGTGGAGTGCACCACCGAGCTGATCCGCGCCAAACGCGCGGGGGAGGAGACGGCCCGCAAGCGCGATGCGTACGACCGCTACATCCGCTGGTTCGCCTCCACCAACGCCCACACCTACCGCTACCACCCCCTGCACCTGGGCAACGCCTCGATCATGAGCTGGCGCATCACCTTTGAGTACCTGTGGTGGTTCGGCGCCCTCGTGCCGTCCTTCGTGGGCAAGTGGCACCTCCAGCCCGACTACATCGACGAGCAACTGGAGAACTGTCCCCGGCACATCCACGACCTCGTCTACCAGGAGCTCACCGAAGTGGCCGACAAGGGCATCAACGTCGGCTTCATGGACGCCTACCGGGCGGACCAGCTGCCGTTCCTGTCCAGCTCCCCCGACCACGAGCACGTGCCCTTCCTCGAGAACACCAGCTACGGGGAGCGCGCCCTGAACATCTATCGGAGCGTGGCGGCGACCCATGTTGCGGCTGCGTCGTGGTGGCTCAAGCTTCAGACCAAGGCGTGGGGACCACGCTGGGTGCTGAGACCCCGGTCGCGCAAGGTGATGGCGTGGCTGCTCGCCCAAGCGGCGAAGATCCGCGCCCGAGCCGCAGTGCACGACATCGAGCTGGCGCGCGCTGGCAAGGACGACCCGTTCCACGCACTGCAGGAAGAGTTCGCGTCCTACGCAGCGCCGGACGAGCTTCAGCCCTGGTAGTCCAGCGCGAGGGCGCCCGATAGACGGGGAGGCTACTTCGCTTCGAGGTCGGCGATGGTCACCGTCGCGAGGAGCTGCTTGAGCGGCGCCGACGCCACGGACCAACGGTCGTGGAGCGGGCACGGGTCGCCGTCGGAGCAGAGGGTGTCGCGCATGGCGCACACCTTGGGCTCAGTCCCCTGGTCGATGACCGCTGCAAGCACCCGCGCCAACGGAATCTCCTGGGTGGGCACCGCGATGCGGAACCCGCCGCCGCGACCGCGGGTCCCCGTCATCAGTCCCGCGCTCACCAGCTGTGCCAGGACCTTGCTCAGGAAGGCCTTCGGCACGTCGATGCTCTTCGCCAGGGTCGGCGCCGAGAGCGGGCCGTCAGCCTGACTCACCGCCAGCAACGCCGACAAGGCGTAGCGGGCAGAGAGGGGCAGCTCGGGGAAAGGAACCTGCGACACGCTCGCTGTGTAGCCAATCTAGGAGGTGAGGGAGAGCCGGGCCCCACGGCTCAGCGGCGGCGGCGCACCAGGCCCGCGAGGGGCAGCAGGAGCAGCATCCAGCTGGGGGATGCGTCCCCCGCCACCGAGCTCGCGCAGTCGCAGCCGGTGCCGTCGTCGTCGTCGTCATCGTCGTCGCCGGATGCGGAGTCGTCGTCGTCGCCCCCGGCCTCTACGGAGTAGGCGAAGGGAGCAGCCCAGTCGGACGCCGCGTCTCCGTCGTCGAGCGCCCGCGCCGACCAGTAGAGGTCTCCGCTGAGGTCCACATCCACTGTCCAGGTGGTGTCTCCCGTCGCTGCGATGGCCTCCGAGGTCGTCACCACGTCCGTGAGCTCCATGTCCCGAGCCACGATGAACTCGATGCGCACGGGGTCTCCTTCGGAGTCCGCAGGCTCCGTGGCCACGAGGTCCGGCGTGGCCCCACCGATGGCGCCGTCCTCGGGAGACACCAGCACCGGGACGTCGGGCGCGTCGTTGTCGCCGCGCACGAAGAACGAGATGACGTCAGGCGTGGAGTTGATGCCGTCTCCGTCGGTCGCCTGAACCCGCGCGTAGGCCAGCTGGTTCTCGGGGAGCACGACGCCCGCAGTGGCGAGGTCCCAGGTCACAGAGCCCGTGCCCGTGTGCGCCACCGTCTCGGAGTCGTAGTCCGCGGAGTCGAAGGACGGCGAGCTGTCTACCTCGAAGAAGTAGGTGATCTCGGTGCCTTCGGCGTCCGTGGACTCCGTGGCGACCAAGGCCGGTGACTGGTCGGTGATGGCCCCGCCGTCCTCCGGCGCGGTGAAGACGATGTCCGTGGGCGGCTCGTTGGCCTCGGAGACGAGGAAACCCTCCAGCTCGGCCCAAGCGCTCTCGAGCCCGGTGTCGTCCACGGCCCTGACGGTCCAGTCGTAGAACGCGTCCTCGGTGAGGGTCACATCGACCACCCACTCGGCGGACGAACCGCTGCCCGACACGCCGGTGGTGCTGGTCACGAGCACGCCGAGGTCGTCGTACACCTCCACGTCGTAGGTCAGCACGTCGCCGTCGGGATCGAGGGCCTCCGACCAGCTGAGGGTCGGGGTGAGGGACGCCGCCACCTCGTCGTCGATGGGGAAGACCAGGACGGGAACGTCCGGTGCCTCTTCCACGGCGTTCACGAAGAAGGACTGCTCGGTGCTCCATGCGCCCTGGATGTATGCGTCGCTCGCCGCGGCCCGCCACCAGTACTCGGTGTTCTCCGCCAGGTCGAGATCCACTTCCCAGGGAGTCTGGCCCGACCCGTCCTCGGCGAGGGCGGTGGTCGACGTCACCAGGGCCGTGAGCCCGGCGTCGCTGTAGACCTCGAAGGTGTAGAGCAGGGTGTCCCCCTGGGGGTCCGTGGCGTTGTCCACCACGAGGGAGGGGCGAACCTGCGCGACCTCGTCACCTGTCAGCGGAGCGTTGGCCACGGGGGCCGAGGGCCCGTCGTAGCTGGCGGGGTCCGTTCCGTTGTTGTACTCGTCGAGGTTGGTGGCGCCGTCGAAGTCGGGATCCAGGGCCGCGTCGCTGGCGTTGTTGGGGTTGAGGCCGTTGGCCGTCTCCCAGTCGTCCGGCATCCCGTCACCGTCGGAGTCCGCCGACGACACCGTCACCGTCCAGGCCTCGGAGTCCGCTCCGCCGTCGCCATCCACGACGTCGAGCACGAGGTTGAAGGTGCCCTGGGCCGCGTCGGCAGCATCGGGCGTCCAGGTGATCTCGCCCGTGGCCGTGTCGAAGGCGGTGTTGCTCGAGGCAGACGCGGACAGGGTCCAGACGAACACCTCCGCGCCCGGGTCCACCACCGTCGGCACGTAGCTGTAGACCGTGCCCTGGATGGCCGAGGTCGGTGCGGAGCTCGTGATGACCGGGGCGATGTTGGCGACGACCACCGTGGCGGTCTGGGTGGTCACGCCCCCGTCCTGGTCGGTGACCGAGATCGTCACCGTGAAGGTGCCGTCGTCGTCGTAGGTGTGCGTCGCCGAGAGGCCGGCGTCGTCGGCCGTGCCGTCACCCCAGCTCCAGGTGACCGCGAGGCTCGGCACGTCGGCGCTGCCCACGTCGTCCACCACCGCGCTGAACGAGCCGCTGGACCCCTCGTCGAGGCTCGTCGGCGCGAGGACCGAGGTGAACGTGGGGGCCACGTTGCCGATGGTGACGGTGGAGCTGCTCGTGGAGACGCCTCCATCCTCATCCGAGGCCGTCACGGTCACGGTGTAGGCGCCGTTGTTCGCGTAGACGTGGGTCACTGCGGCGCCGACGTCCGTGTTGCCGTCTCCGAAGTCCCAGCCGTACACCACGGTGTCCGCGGCGACATCTGCCGCCGACGCGCTGAAGCTGAGGGTCGCGCCCTCATCGCCGTTGGGCGCGGTGACGCTGCTGATGGCGGGAGCCACGTTGGCGACGGTCACAGTGCCGGTCGCCGTGGCGGTGGCGCCGTCGTTGTCCGTCACGACGAGGCTGACGGTGAAGGTGCCCTGGTCGGGGTACGCGCAGCTCGCGGTCGCGGAGGCGCCGGACACGTCGACCACCCCGTCGGTGTCGCAGTCCCAGGCGTAGTCGACGATGCCGCCGAGGTCGGTCGATGCCGAGCCGTCCACCGCGATGCCGGCGCCCTCGTCCCCCGTGTAGGGGCCGCCGGCGTCCGCCACCGGCGCCACGTTGCTGACGGTGACGGTGCTGGTCGCGGAGTTGGTCAGGCCGGCGCCGTCGGTGACCGTGAGGGTCAGGGTCGCGGTCCCCACGGTCGTGTAGGTGCAGGTGGCGGAGACGCCCGTGGCGTCCACGACGCCATCGGTGTCGCAGTCCCAGTCCCAGGAGACGATGGCGCCCTCGGCGTCGCTGCTGGCGCTGCCATCCACCGTCAGGCCCACACCCTGGTCGACGGCGTAGGGCCCGCCGGCATCCGCGGTGGGCGCGCCGTCAATGGTGGCGGTGGCAGTCGCCGTCGCCGTGGCGCCGCCGTCGTCGGTCACCGTGAGGGTCACGGTGTACGCGCCGCCGGCGGAGTAGGTGCAGGAGTCGCCGGTGGGCGCGGTGCCCGTGACGTCGACGACGCCGTCGGTCTCGCAGTCCCAATCGTAGGAGACGATGGTGCCGTCGCTGTCGGTGCTGGCCGAGCCGTCGAGCGACACGCTCGCGCCCTGGAGCCCCGCGTAGGGCCCTCCTGCATCGGCGACGGGGTCCACGTTGGGGACGAAGACGCCCCCACCGGAGCCGAAGGCGAAGTTGCGCAGGCTGGCGTTGTAGACCGACGTGGGATCGGTCCAGGAGGCGTGGGAGGAGGTCCCGTTCTGACCGTTGGAGACGTAGGCGACCTCGCCAGCGCCCAGAGGACGGAGCACCCACTGGGACTCCGTCGAGACCGACGAACTCTGCACCAGCGGAATGGTCCCCGAGGCCAACGCCGTCAGGGCGTCCCGGTCGCTGAACGCGCCCGTGGGAGTCACCCCGCGGGTGTCGACGAGTCCGTAGGTGAGGCTCGTCACGACGTTGGCGATGGCCGCCGGAGCCGACGGGACGTCCCGCGTCGGTCCAGTCCCGCCCACGAACTGCGCCAGGACGGGGTCGTCGGGGGAATCGATGGAGTCGTAGCCGGTGACATAGACCCTCCCCCCGCCCGCGACGTAGGCCTCGAGGTTGGCGATCATCAGGGCGTCATTGTTCAGGGAGCCGAACCCCGTCCCCGTGGCCGACCAGTACACGACGTCGTAGGCCGACAGGCTGCCGGTGAGCGCTGCGGTTGCCCCCGTGGAGGAGGAGTACTGACCAGTCAACGAGGTCACCGTGTGCCCATCGACCGTGAGGGCGGCGGGGATGTTGGTGTCGGAGGAAGAGTCGGCCACGAACAGGATGTTCTTGGGCAGCAACCAGTTGACGATGGCGCCCCGGTCCGTGGGCGACAGCCCGTCGAGCCCCACGCTGAGAGCCTGCACGTTCCCGGCGTGGGTCTGCGCGCTGGCTTGGTCGGGGTTCTGGGCGACGACCGACATCAGACCGAGGGTGCGACCCGCGGGCACGGTGAAGCTGCCGTAGTCCCAGCGCGTCCCGTTCGTGGAAGCGCAGCTGAAGACCGTCTCCGCCACCGACGTCGGCACGAAGAGCGTCCCTCCGCCATAGATGTTGTAGCTCAGGGTCGGATCGCCGCCGCCGTTGCTGAAGTCGTCCGTGACGACCCAATTGTCCGCCACAGTGAACGCCGTGTCCCCGCTGCTCGTCGCGCCGATCACCGTGCCCGAGTCCGAGCCCGGGTTGGACTGGTAGTCCACCGCAACAGTGATGTCGGCCCCGGAGGTGTTCTCGAAGAGATCGACCCAGCGCGCCCAGCCGTCGAGGTCAGAGACGTAGACCTTGCGGGTGATGGAGAGCCCGCTCATCGCGGCGGGACCCACCGTGATCTCCCGCCCGCTGACGGTCTTCGCGCTCGCGGGGAACACCGTGCCGTCCACCGACAGCTCCATTCCCACGTCGAAGGCGTCAATCGTGCCGTTCCAGACCCGGGCTCGGTCGTCGATGTCCCAGAGGTAGCTGTCGCCGTCGTTGAGGTTGCTCACGCTCCCCGAGGGGCCGCAGACCTGGGCCTGGGCGGAGTTGGGGGCAATGAGCGCAGTCGCGCTGACGGCCAGCAGGACGAGGGCAAGGGTCCGGGTCATGTCGTGTCTCCTCGGCGGTCGACCGCCACACACGGTGACCCTACCCCGCGCCGCGCGGCGCGGAGAACCGAGATCCCCACCTGCGACAATTTGAGACAACTGCTCCGCGGGCGCCCGACCTCAGCGCAGCTCGAGGTTCACATACACCGGGCGGTGGTCCGAGATCGTCTGGCCGCCGCCATAGCCCTGCTCGTAGTCGGACCAGGGCCGCAGCCGATCGTGCTTGACGACGGTGACCCCCGCCTCGGTCCCGGCTCCGTCGCGGAGGGCGTCGACGCCCTCGCTCAGCGCGATGTGGTCGATCTGGGACTGAAACGGGACGTTGGTGTACTCCTCGGTGTCTTCGGTCGCGAAGACGTACCGGTCCTCCAGCGGCTGGAGGGCGTCGATGTCCGGGTGGATGCCCGACAGCGTGTCGTTCATGTCCCCCAGCACGATGACCTCGCCGCTTGGAGGCTCCCCGGGGCCCGCGCCGTCGAGCCACAGGACGAGGTCGCGCACCTGTTCGGCCCGATACCGGGCCTCGCTCCACTCCCCATAGGGGTTGAGATGCAAGGCCACGACGGTGAACGCGACGTCCGTCCCCAGCACCTGCACGTCCGCCACCAGCGGGTCCTTGCTGGGGAAGTTGTTGATGGGCAGCCCCACCTCGCGCACGTTGCTCAGGGCCACGCGGTCGTTGCGGTAGAGCAAGACCTGGTTCTGGGACCAGCCGGTGTCCCCCACGTCGAAGCTCCACACCGGGTCGAGGTCGAGCACCTCGATGGCCTCGCCGCCGTGCACCTCCTGCATCGCCAGAACGTCCACGTCCATGGCGGTGATGAGCGAGGAGATCATGGCCAGGTCGACCTCGTTGCGAGGCTCGAAGTCCCCGGGCAGATCCGCCGTCAGCCAGTCCACGTTGAAGGAGCCCACCTGGAGGTACGCGTCATCGAGAGGGTCGATGACGACGGGCAGGGTCGGCCCATCGTCGGGCCCGGGAGCGAGGCGGCAGCCCGCGAGGAGCAGGATGCAGAGGGGAACGATGCGGATCACTCGACGCCGTTGTAGCGCGCCACAGCCTCCGCGCCTACATCCCCCAGCTCAACCCCAGACCGATGGACACGCCCTTGCGGAACCGGCTCGCCACCACGTCGTCCACGAGGCGGGTGCTCGGGTAGTTCAGGAGGTTGCGCGCCTTGAAGCTGAGCTTGAAGCCGCCGGGCAGCGCCTGGCTCGCGATGAGGTCGAGGCTGTGCAGCGGCTGCTCGTACTCGTCGGGCAAGCCTTGCACCCCCACCACGCGAAGACGCCGACCGAAGCCGTTGTAGAGCAGCGTCACCACCGTCCCCGTCTCGGGGTTGTCGTAGCCCACCTGCAGGTTGACGACGATGGGGCTCTGGCCGGTGAGGGGGAAGATCTCGTTGGTCCGCTGCGCGTTGGGCGCCGCCTGGATGCGGCTGTAGATGAGGGCGATGTTCCCCGCGAAGAAGAGGTCCTGGAGCGGCGGCGCGATGAAGCCGAAGTTCTTGCGCCACTCGAGCTCGGCTCCCACGAGATCGCCGGACTCGCCGTTCTCCCAGGTCTCGGCGAGGTCCGCGAGGGGGAAGATGGACGTCACCACCGGGTTGGTGAGGTGCTTGTAGAAGCCCGCCACCGAGGCCACCTCACCCCGTCCGAAGTACCACTCCCACCGCACATCCACCGCATCGATGAGGGCGCGCTGCAGATCGACGTTGCCGAACGTGGGCCGCCCACCGGTGACCTCCCACTGCAGCGACGGCGAGATCTCCCGCAGGTTCGGGCGATTGACGGCGCGGCCGTATCCCGCCCGCAGGAGCATCCCCTCCATGAGGGTGAAGGTGGCGGTGAACGCCGGGAGCACGTCGGTGTTGTTGAGCTCCGCGACCTCCTTCTGGCCCGAGGCGTCGAAGCGCTTGAAGGTCTCGCTGCGCATGTTCGTGCGCTCGACCCGCGCCCCCGCGAGCACCCTCACCCACGGCGCCAGGGGGATGTCGATCATCCCGTAGGCCGCGGGGAACTCCTGGTAACCGGTGTTGTTGTCCGTCGCGAGGGTGGTCTCCTCGAACTGGAAGCCGTTGGGGCCGATGGTCTCGTCGGTGAAGATGTCGCCGATGTCCCGCTGGAGGTTCTCGCCCCGGGAGTCCGGGCCCTTGTGCATGAACTTGAAGCGCCGGGTGTCGGTGACCTTCTCCTTGCGGTGCCAGGCGAAGCCCGCCTTGACCTTCACCTCGAGGCCGTCCCACTGGAGGAACGGCAGGGTGACGTCGGCCCGCACGTCGTGGTTCTCCTCGGACGTGGCGCTGTACAGCCGCTCGTTGCCGCCGGGCCGGTCCGAGAGCGTCCAGACCTCGGAGTCCGGCTCCAGATCGAAGCGGTGCTCGCGACGGTCGGGCTCGTCGCGGTCGCCCATGCCGAAGGCGTAGACCCAGTCGAAGCGCAGGTTGCTCAGGGGCGGGATGGTGTGGTGCCCCTCGAACTGCTGGATGAACAGCTGGCGCTCCACCCACTCGAGGCGCTGCACGCGGATGGTCCCGTCGAGGTCGCCGTTGTAGCCCCCGAAGTCGCGCACGTTGTCGTCCGTGATGCGGGTGAGGATGGTGCTGGCTGACAGCTCCTGGGTGCCCTCGAGGAACTCGCCCCCCACGCTGAACAGCGCGCCACCCGACACGTTGTGGTTCATGTTCTGGACGGTGTACTCGTGGTCCGTCTGCGGTCCGTCGGCCCCCGGCACCAGGATGTTGCGCTCCTGGTCGTCCGTGAACTGGAACGAGCTGCCGTAGGTGCCCGCGAGCAGGAAGCCGAACGCGTTGCCGGCGTCGGCGTCCTCCAGCCCCCAACCGATGTTCATCCCCAGGTTCACCGCGGGCGGAATGACCGCCTGCTCCTCGGCCGACCAGGGCGTGGTGAGGCTCTCCCCGAAGCTCTCGAGCTCGGCGGGGCTGTAGCCACCGTCAGTGAACATCCCGGACTCTTCGAGAGGCTCGGCATCCGACGCCTCCTTCAGCTTCTCCGGCATGGCCCGAGTGCCGTCGTCCGCCCCCAGGAAGTCCGTGGCGCCTCCCGCAGCGCGGCTGCGCTTCGTAAACGTCGTGCCCGAGAGGTAGGTGCCGGAGACGGACATCCCCAGGGTGAAGCGCCGCGCGAAGCGTCGGGTGCGCAGCTGCACCACGCCACCGCCGAACTCCGCGGGCATGTCCGGCGACGAGGTCTTCTGCACGACGATGCTGTCGAGCATGTCCGCCTGGAAGAGGTCCAGGGGCACGACGCGTCGGTTCGGCTCGGGAGAGGGCAGCGGCAGCCCGTTCATGAGCGCGGTGTTGTACCGCTCGCCCATGCCGCGCACGACGATGTACTTGCCGTCCAGGAGCGAGAGGCCCGTCACGCGGCGAAGCGCCGAGGCGGCGTCGGAGTCGCCGGCCTTCTTCATCTGCTCGGCGCCGAGGACCTCGGCCACCACCGACGTGTTCTGGCGCTCCTCCAGCAGGGAGGCGGTGTTGCCCTCGATGCGGGGCGCGGTGATGCGCACGCCGTCCATCAAGCGGCCGGCGGGCACCATCTCGATGCGCCGCTCCGTGGTGGCGTCTCCCGTCACCGTGACGCCGGGGAGAGACAGGGTGCTGAAGCCGGAGCGGATGAGAGACAGGTCCCAGGCGCCCGCAGGGAGGGTGAGGCTGAACCGGCCGTCGGAGTCGGTCTCCGCCTCAGCTCGCGATCCGCGCACGAGCACCCGCACATCAGGGACTCCGGTCCCGTCCTCGGCCGAGAC
>JAGSHC010000163.1 GCA_023954745.1 Deltaproteobacteria bacterium
ACGACGACAGCGCCGATGGCGATGACGACGACGGGTGTGCATGCGGGCAAAGCGGCGAGACCAGCCCACCCTGGCTCGCGCTGGCGGTGGTGCTCCTTGCCCTGCGGCGCCTCCAGCGCCCCTACGGCTCCCGAGCGCAGCGGAAGCCCACGTCCTCCGCCCAGTAGTCGCTTCGTACCCCGATGCGTCCGCCAGGGCGAAGAAGCCCTTCGGTCGAGCCGTAGGCGCCGCCCTTGATGACGCGCAGCGTCGAACGCCCCGGGACCGACGCATCGCCGGTCCCCACGCCCCGGGTGGGCTCGTAGTCCGTGTCCACGAACTCCCAGACGTTGCCGATGAGGTTCACCAGCACGTCGTCGTCAGCCAGCTGCTCGGCCGGCGGGGCAGGCAGCGCCGCGGCCCCCACACCTTCCTCGGCACAGGCCCCCCCCTCCAAGCGCCCATAGTGGGCCCGAGTGCACGAGGGCGCTTCGTCCCCCCAGGGGTAGCGCCCTCCGCTGCGGGCGGCAGCCTCCCACTCGTTCTCGCTGGGCAGACGCTTTCCGTTGCCCCGACAGTACGCCTGGGCCTGGATCCAGCTGATCCCCGTCACGGGCAGCGCATCGTCGGCGGGCAGCTCCACGGACGCTGGTGAGCACGCCTGGGCCTGCATGCAAGCCCGGTATGCGCCCACCGTGACCTCGGCCCGGTCGAGGAGGAACGGAGCCACCACCACGTTCGCGCCGGGCCTCTCGTCCTTCTGCCCCTCGGGGTCCCCAACCGGCACCGCGGCGCCTGGCTCGACGACCATCATCTCGTCCGGCCGGTCGGGCCACAGGGCGATGAGCAGCACGAGGGCGAGCACTCCGCCAGCGACCCCGAGCACCGCCGCCCGACGCTTCTGCGCCGCGTCGATGATCTCCGCGACCCACTCTCCCGCGGGCTTCGTCCCTGGCTTGCGGGCAGAGACCATGCGGTCCTCGACGGGGACGTCGACCAGGGGGCGCGTCGCCTCGTCGCCCTCCGACAGATCCACGACATGCCACTTCTTCTTGGACTCGGGGTCGGCCTCCCGCGGCCGGTGCACCATGGGCGCGTCGGGGCGCGCCGCGGCTGCGAACATCTTCCCCTGACCCTCGATCTCCCGGGCGCGATTGCGCTCCTCGTCCATGGCGGCCTCCATGGCGCGCAGCTTCGGGGAGTCCATGGGGAACGCCGAGTGCGACGGGGCAGCGGGCATCCCGTCCTGCGTGCTGAGTTCGTCCTCTTCGGGGAACGCGAACTGTGGAGCCTCGACCGGCTGAGCCGACTGCGTCGTGCTCGCGCCCCATGACGTGATCACCGGACCGGTTTGCTCCTTTGGGCGAAGCCGGCCCCGACGCTGGAGGCCCATCTCGAACGCGTCACGGAACGCCTCGATGTTGGAGTGACGCTCTGCGGGGTCCGGCTCCATGGCCTTGAACAGCACGTCGCGGAGGCCGTCCGTCTCCGCGAGGAAGTGATACGGGCCTTCCTGCGTCGTGACGGCGTACATCAGCAGTGCGCCCAGGGCGAAGATGTCGCTCAGGTGGCTGGATTGTCCGAGATCCAGCTCGGGCGCGTCGTACGGGTCGCGCATCAAGAAACCGCCGTGGCCCGAGCGGCGCTGGCTCCGCAACGCGACGCCCACTCCGACGAGCCGCGGCCCATGGTCGGTGATCAGGACGTTGCTCGGTCGAATGTCCCCGTGAATCACGTGCTGCCGGTGGAAGTCCGCGATGGCGTCCATCAAGTCGTTGGCGAGCCGTCGCAGCTCGTCGTCGGGCATGGGCTCCTCGCCCAGCTTCAGAGCGAGGGAGGTCCCCCGGATGAAGGGCTCGACGATGTAGATCGATCCGGCGTCCTCGATGACCTCGGTCACTGGGACCGCCACCGGGGCACGGACGGAGAAGCAAGCAGCCGCGAGCTCCTTGAGGGAGTCAATGACCCCGGCCCGCGACGCCAGCTGGGGAGACAGACACCGCACCGCGAACTGCGCGTTGTCGATGTTCCGCCGCGCTTGATAGACGTCGCCGGTGCGTCCGCGCCCCAAGGGCTCTTCCACCGTGAAGCCGGGCAGCACGATCATCGGGTGCCCTTCGCCAGCAAGCTCGGGAGCGGCTTCGGCCAGGACGCGCGCGGCACGAGCTCAGAGCGAGGCAGCGCCTCGACTCGATCGGCGGTGAGGCGGGGGCGATCGACGGTGATCCCGCGGAAGCGCCCCCCGAGGGCCCCCACCACGACGCCCTCCACTTGGACGTCGTCACCCTCCTCGGCGCCGAGACACTCGTCGTACTCGACCACCACGGGCACTTCGTCCCCGACGCAGGTCCAGGCCCGCTGGACCCCCCAGCCCACCATGACGTTCCCGGCCGCGCGCAGGGTGCAGGCCGTACCTTCGATGAGGGCGGAGCAGCTGCCGTCCAGGGATGGGCTCTCCACGATCTCCACGATGCGCATGGGGAAGCGCACGAAGCCGTCGATGTGGTCCCAGGGGTCGGTGGCAACCACCTCCAGGGCGACCTCTTCTCCCCGTCCACCGGTGCTCTCGCCAACTGCCGCCCCCACCAGCCGTGGGTCGATCACCGCCTCGCGAATGACTTCGGCGTCCCAGCGGCTCAGGGGACGGGACTCCAGGCCCTTGCGGCGCTCGACGACGGCGAGAAGCTGAATCTCGTTCTTGCCCTCCTCGAGGTACGTCTCTACATCGAAGCGACCGCGCCGGTGATCCACGAGACGGCCGTTGAGGTAGAGCTTCGCCTTGGGGTGAGTCCGTCCCGTCAGCCTCAGGTTCTCCGCGTCCGTGCGATGCACCCCATCAAAGACCTGGTCGACGAGCAGCGGCGTGTCCGGGTGCCGCGCCTCCACCTCGAGGTCGTGCACGGCTGGGGCGTGCCCAGGGCGGCGAGCCTCCACCCGCACCCGGTTCATCCCCCGCTCGAGGGCCACGGGCACGGTGACGCTCATGCCGTCGCCCGCCTCGATCTGCGTTCCGTTGACGAAGAGCTTCGCCCCCGGCTCTGCACGCAGCCTCAGGGGCAGCTCCTTCTCGAACCAAGGCGACGCCCAGTCATCGAGAGAGACCTGAACCACCGGGGCCGGCACCGCAACCGCCAACGGATGGCGCATGCGGCCCCCGGACTCGTTCACCACATCCAGCGGCACCTCGCCCCGGAGCAGGGGCCGGTCGAGCTCAACCTCCAGCGTCTCTACGTCGCCCAGGCACCGCGACGCGGCGACGGTGCCTTTGCCGCCGGGCATGGGGACGCCGTCGAGCTCGCCGGAGAAACCCTCGGCGAAGCGGCAGTTCACGTCGTAGAGAAGCTCGCCAGGGTCGGGGCTGAGGCGAGACGCAGAGACGTCGCAGTCCGCGGAGAACAAGGCCTCGCCTACGTAGAACCGCACGGAGACCGGGTCGTCCGTGCGGCGCTTCGTCTGGAGAGGGAGGTCGTTCCAGCCTCCCTGGAGCAGGCGAGCGGGCACGAAGAGGGTGCAAGGGGCATCGCTCTTGGCTTCGCACTCGGCACCGAGGGCCGCGAACGTGTTGGTGCCCTCGCTGGCCACCGTGAGATTCACCCCACGCTTGTCGAGGTCGATGTCCGACTGGACCTCGGCCCAGCCCGACGAGCACCCCACCAGGGCACTCGCGGCGACGAGCCAAAGACTGCTGTGTAGAACTGAGCGCAAGGACCCGATGCGGCCTCTCCCCTGGGTCCCCAGTCTACGGGGTCCAGCGTGCGCGGGGAACCGAGGGGCAGCGAAGCGGCCGACGGCTCTCCTGTCGAGGGCTTACAGGAACATGCCCTTGATGCCGTGGGCCAGCTGGCGGGCGTTGATGGTCCGAATCTCGAAGAGATGGCGGTAGATCATCTTCGGCCGCAGGAAGAACTCCCGCAGAGCCTGTCGCTGCATCTTGATCAAGAACTCGGGCGAGGTGTCCCGGGGGACGAAGATCATCTTCGCGGGGTCGGGCTGGAACGTGGTCCAGTTCTCCCAGTCGTTCCGGTCGAGACGCCCCTCGCGGCGAAGGTCTTCGAACATCTGGCTGCCGGGGAACGGCACCGTGATGGCGAACTTCGCGAAGTCCAGGTCGAGCGACTTCGCGAAGTCGATGGTCTGGCGGGTCATCTCCTCGGTCTCACCGGGGAGTCCGATCATGAAGAGACCGACGGACTCGATCTTCTCCTCGCGCATGAGGCGCACGGCCTGCCGGGTCGTCTCCGTGGTGAACGTCTTGTTGACGTTCTCGAGGAGCAGATCCACGCCCGACTCGATCCCGAGCAGGATCCGGCGACATCCCGAGGCCCGCATGATGCGCAGCGACTCCCGGTCGAGCCGGTCCACCCGGGTCTCGCTCAACCACACCAGCTTCTTCTGAAGCCCGCGCCGCATGATCTCCTCGCAGAACTGGAAGAGGATCTTCTTGTTCAGCGGGAAGATCGGATCGACGAACCCGATCTGCTTCACGCCGTAGCGCTCGTGCAGGTACTCGTACTCGTCGACGATCTTGATCGGGTCGCGCTTGCGGTAGTTGCTCCCCGTGTAGAGCAGCGAGCAGAACTCGCATCGGTACGGACACCCGCGGCTGCCGGTCATGGACAGCACCGGTCGGGCGACGTCAGCGAAGGGCAGGAGTCCGTAGCGGGTGTACGGGAACAGGTGCCACGCGGGGTACGGCAATGCGTCCAGGTCTTCGATGACCGGCCGCGCTGCGGTCTTGTGGACCTCGCCGTCGCTGCCGACGTAGCTGATGCCCTGGATGGAGGCGAAGTCGCTGTCCCCCCGCTCGAGGGCTCGGACGAGGTCGCGAATGGTGTACTCGCCCTCGCCGTGCACCACGAAGTCCACCGAGGAGGTCGTGAGGATGTCCTTGTAGAAGATGTCCGCGTGCACGTTGCCGACGACGATGCGGCACTCGGGAAGGAGGCGGCGCGTCTGGTCCGCGATCTCCAACGAGACCGGCGCGGACGGGGTCAACATGCCGATGCCGAGGACGTCCGGCCGGAACTCCACGACCTGCTCCATCATCGCGGGCACGGTCATGTTGTAGGTGAACTGGTCGATGGCCTGGACCCGATGGCCCTCCTGCTCGAGCACCGCGGCGATGTAGGCGAGCCCGATGACGGGCATGGGCTCCAGGAGGCCCTGGAACTTGCCCAGGGTCTCGAGGTTCATCGCGGGATTGATCAGCAGAATTCTCATCGCGCGGCAGCGTAGCAGCGAGTTCTGCCGATCGCCGCGTGTCATCGGTGCCCGAGTCCGACGCTGCCGGTACGCTCTCCGCGCCGCTTGCCGCGCCCCCCAAGTCTCGCCCTCGAGGTCCACCGTGTCCGAGCCCACCGGAGCATTCTGCGCCATCCACCCCGACGTCGGGGCGGTCGCTACCTGCGATCACTGCGGAACCTTTGCGTGTCCGGAGTGCGTGACGGTGCACGCCGGCCGGCAGATCTGCACCACCTGCATCGCCGAAGGCCGAGTCCAGCTCGACACGAACCCCTGGGCCCAGCGCGACAGCCTGGGGGTGCCCGTGGCGTGGTGGCGGACCGTGATGGCGGTGACGACCTCGCCCTCGACCTTCTTCCGGTCCCTGGATCCCGAGAAGGGGCTGGGGGAAGCCGCGGCGTTCGCGTCGCTCGCGCTGCTGCCTGCCCTGTTCATGGGCTTCATCTTTCAGACACTGGCCATGCTCGCCTTTGGCGACTCCCTGCAGACGATGATCGAGCCATTCATCACCCAGGCGAACCTGCCGCCCGAAGTGCTCACCGAGCTCGAGAAGGTCTTTGTGGTGAGCGCGGGGTCTCTGGCCTCCGGGTTCTTCTCCAGCGTGGGGTTGGGCGTGCCCATCAATCTCTTCATCGTGGTGTTCTTCGGCGTGCTCCAGCACGTGGCGCTGATGATGGTGGGCGGGGACACCAAGGGCTTCGAAGCGACCCTGAAGGCTTCCTTCTATTCGGTGGGGGTGCGGTTCTGGGAGATCATCCCCCTGGTGAACCTGGTGGGCACGCTGTGGCTCCTCGTCGTGCAGTCCCTGGGGTACTCCGCGATCCACAAGACCGACGGTTGGAAGGGCTGGGTCGCCGCCTGGGGCCCCGGGCTCACCTGTTGTTGCTGTGCCCTGAGCATCCCCTTCAGCATCGGCTTCCTCGGCGCCCTCGCCGGATAGTCATCCGCGGGGCAAGTAGCCCGCCAGCTCCTCGAGGATGCGCAGAGTGAGCCCCCACACGTCGTAGTCGTCGACCCACACGCGGTCGACCCGCACCGGAACGGGCAGGGGCTTGACCCGCCACCACCACCAGAAGTGCTCGCGTGGGGCCCCCTTCACCATGGCGTCGAGGGGCACCCAGCGCGCCGACGCCACCTCGGACTCCTCGAGAACCAGCGGGCCATGCCCCGAGGGCGCGGCGAAGACGAAGGGCGCCACTTGGAAGTCTGCGAAGCGATGCCAGGGGCGCTCGGGACGCACGCTCAGCTGGCCCAGCAGAGCCGCCGCGTCGAGCCGCAGACCGAGTTCCTCGACCGTCTCTCTCATGGCGCACTCCAGGAGCGGCTCGTCCCTATGAGCGAAGCCGCCGGGGCACGCCACGTCCCCGGACCAACGATCGCCCTCGCGCTCTCGCCGGCGCATCACCAGCACCTCGATCCCCCCAGAGCGTTCGCGCAGAACGAGAGCGATCGCCGCGCGACGCTTCAGACGCGGCCACCGCCGCCCGTCGTGGACCGGAGGCAGGGCCGCGGCGAGGGCGGCGATCCGTGGGGGGGGACCTGACACGGTTGCAACCGTAGACCCCCGCGCAGTCCTCTAAGCTGCGCGACCATGCGACTGGCCCTCCAACACGACCTGCGCACCCTCGAGCCCATCATCGGCTGGGGCCTCGCCGCGGGATGCTTCGGGTTGCTGGGGGCCGCGGCCTTCTTTCCCTTCGGAACTCTGCCGAAGCTGTGTGCGTTCCTTCTCCTGACCGACCTGCCCTGCCTGACCTGCGGCATGACCCGCTCCTGGGTGGCGCTGGTGCATGGAGACGTGTTCGGGGCCATTGCCTGGAACCCTCTTGGCACGGCTCTCTGCCTCACCGCATTGGCAGGCGGGGTCTATGCAGCGGCTCGCCAGCTGGGTGCCCCCGCCCTCCGGGTGAGCACCAGCGCCCTCGAGCGCCGCTTCATCCGGTTCGGCATCGTGCTCGCGGTGGCGCTGAACTGGGGGTTCGTCTTCTCTGCGGGGCGGGTGTGACCGTGCCCCACGTGATTCAAGGGGGCCGCGAGGCACCGCCACGCACAGTGAGTGTGGTGGTGCCCGCTCGCAACGAGGCTCCGTCGCTGGCGCTGCTGGTGGAGCGCGTGCGCGCCACCCTCGATGAGGCAGCTCTCGACTGGGAGATCGTCATCGTGGACGACGGCTCAACGGACGGGAGTGCCGATCTGCTCGCGACGCTGGCCAGCCCTCGGGTGCGGCCCATTCTGCTCGCCGGCCCCCACGGCAAGTCCCCCGCCATGGCCTGTGGCATCCACGAAGCCCGCGGCCGCTTCCTCGTGTTGATGGACGCCGACCTGCAGGACCTCCCCGAGGAGATGCCCGCCCTCCTGGCTCCAGTCATGGAAGGGCGACTCGACCTCGCCCAGGGATGGCGCACCGACCGGCAGGACACGGCCTTCAAGCGGCTCGCCTCGACGGTCTTCAACGGCCTCTGTACTGCTGCCAGCGGCCTGCGTGTGCACGACGTCAACTGCGGGTACAAAGCCATGACGCGCGAGGTCGCTCGTCGCATCCGGCTCTCCGCCGGAATGCACCGGTTCCTGCCCGTGCTCGCCTGGCGCCTCGGCTACCGAGTGGACGAAGTTCCGGTCCGTCACGCTCACCGCGCCTTCGGCAAGAGTCGGTACGGCATGTGGCGGTACCTGCGGGGATTGAACGATCTCGTGAGCGTCGTTCTGCTCCCCCGCATCCTGCGGAGCACGGCGCCGCTGCTCGCCCCGGTCGGACTCCTGGCCCTTCTCCTGTCCGGTGTCTTCGTCACGGCGCTGCTCGTGATGCTGGTCAGTGGGCAGGTGGGCCAGCTGTGGGAGACCGGCTTGTCGGCCCTCGCGCTGTTCGCCACCGGGCTGCTCACGATGGCCCTGGGCACCATCGAGCGATTGGCTTCCCAGCTCGACCGGGCGGAGCAGCCGCGTATCTGGACGGTGCGCGCAGAGCCCGCACAAGGTTCAGAGGGTCCCGCTGAGTCGGTGACCGCCCCATGAGGGCGCCACACTGGACGGTCCGGAGCCCCCACGGGCCGCCGGGCGGGTAGCTCCACCAGTCGAGAACTGGCTGGCTATGGTGCCCACGTGGCCCTCCCCGCCCATCCCTTGCGAATCGCCGGATCGCTCGCACGCGCGCGTCTGGGCCGCTCGGTTCCGCTCAAGGTCACCCACCTGCTCACGTACCACTGCAACGTGGAGTGCGGCTTCTGCACGCGCATTCACGTCCCGTCGGACCACATGGCTCCTGACCAGGTCGTCTCCATGATGGGCGCCTTCGCCCGCATGGGAACGAAGTGGTGGGTGTTCAACGGCGGGGAGCCGACGCTGATCAACCCTCTCGGGGAGTACATCGAGACCGGGAAGAAGCTGGGCTTCAACCTGTCGATGGTGACCAATGGAACCCGCATCGAGCACCGCCTCGACGAGCTCTGCGCCCTCGATCTCGTCATCTGCTCCATCCACGGCGACGAAGCCGAGCATGACCGGGTGGTCGGGCGTCAAGGGAGCTACGCCGCCGCGCTGCGCGGCCTGCGCCTGCTTCGGGCGCGGGGTGTGGACCTCATCCTCTTGTGCGTGCTCAACGACAAGAACCGCGAGCTGATGGAAGACCTCCTGCAGCTCGGTGAGGAGCTGGGCGCCGGAGTCGCGTTCCAGCCCGTCGTGGAGACGCGACTCGGCGGAGCCGCCATCGAGCCGTCGCTGGTCCCGCGGCAGCAAGCCATGGCCGAGGCAGTGGACTGGCTCCTCGACGCGAAGATGGCCGGACGCCCGGTGTCGTGCAGTCGCGCCTACCTCGAAGCGGTGGCGGACTCCTGGCCCAACCGGCCCTTCGGGGTGAAGTGCTGGGCGGGACGCTTGTTCTGCGAGGTCACCCCCGAGGGCTTCGTCGTGCCTTGCTGCTCCGAAGAGGAGTACATGGCTGCGGATCGCCACGGTCCCACCGTGGGCTGGGAGAAGGCCTTCGCTGCCCTGCCCGACCGCTCGGGCTGCCAGGCCTGCTGGTTCAAGGGTCCCCAGGAGCTGAACCTCCTTCTCGGCCTGCGCCCCAAGCAAGCCCTGCGCGCCGCCTCCAACCTGGCCTCTGGCCGCATGCTCTGGGACTGAGATGGGACTGCGCTTCGTCTTCGTTCAAAAGGACCCCATCTCCAACCTCGCCACGATGTGTCTGTCGGCGGTGTTGAAGGAGGAGGGGCACGACACCCACGTGCTCATCGATCCGGCGGAGCCGGACATCGTCCGCTCGATCCGGCGCTACGACCCCGACGTCGTCTGCTTCTCCGCCACGACCGGGCAACACGTCTGGCAGCTCGCGGTGGCCCGGGCGGTCAAAGAGCGTTTCGGCCCCATCGTGCTCATGGGCGGCCCTCACCCCACCTTCTATCCCAAGGTTCTGGAGGAGAACGCCGCCGTCGACTTCATCTGCATGGGGGAGGGCGAGGACTGCATCGTCGAGCTGGCTCGGGCGTTGGAGAGCGGCACCGACCCCTCGTCGATCCCCAACCTGGGGTGGCGCGACGACGACGGCACGCCGGTCTACAACCCCTTGCGGGGTCTCGAGCAGGAGCCGGACCAGTGGCCCTTCCCGGACCGCTCTTGTTACGACCACTACGACTTCGTGAAGAAGCGCCGGACCGTCTCGGTGATGTCGGCCCGCGGCTGCCCCTACAAGTGCACGTTCTGCTTCAACGTCACGATGCAGGAGATGTATCGGGGCAAGGGCAAGTACGTCCGGCAGAAGTCCGTCGACTACATGATCGCGGAGCTCAAGGACGTGCTCGCCCGCTACCCGTGGGTGCGGCAGCTCGGCTTCGCAGACGACATCTTCGTCCTCAACTTCCGCAAGTGGGGCAAGCCGTTCCTCAAGCGCTACGCCGAGGAGATTGGCCTCCCCTTCTCCTGCCTTCTCCGGCCGGACCTCGTGACGAAGGAGATGGTGCAGGACCTCAAGGCAGCCAACTGCAAGCTCATCAAGATCGGCCTCGAGAGCGGCGTGGAGGACCTTCGGGTCGGGGTGCTCAAGAAGGGCCGGCTCGACAACGACGGCATGCGCATCGCGGGGCAGCTCATCAAGGAAGCGGGCATCAAGCTCTACACGTTCAACATCGTCGGGATCCCCGGCGAGACCGTGGACATGGCGTTCGAGACCGCGGACCTGAACATCGCCATGGGCGCAGACCACGCGTGGGCGTCCATCTGCCAGCCCTATCCGGGGACCACCCTGGAGAGTTGGAGCATCGAGAACGGCTACCTCGGCGACGACGGCGGCGACAAGGACTTCCAGTACAGCTACTTCATCGATACGCCGCTTCAGATCGAGCGCAAGGAGGAGCTGTGCAACATGCAGAAGCTGCTCCCCGTCCTGGTGAGCTATCCCTGGCTGCGTCCGGTGGTGCGGAAGGCCATCGCCATGCCGGCCAACCCCGCGTTCGAGCTGATCTTCAAGGCTCACTACGCTGCGGGACTCGTGAAGACCGGGCAGATCGACCTCAACGACATGATGCGTCTCATCCCTCTGACGGCCAACTACTGGACCGACCGCGGCGGCACCCTCGACCCGGGCACCATGTAGGCGCGAGTTGCGCCCCGGCAGCCCCCTCGCCCACCCTGGGGTCATGATCGCGCTCTCTGTCGTCATCCCCGCCTACAACGCCGAGGGACACCTCGCTGCGTGCTTGCAGGGGTTCACGGAGCAGACTGCGGACCGTGAGCTCTACGAGGTCATCGTGGTGGACGACGCCTCCCCCGATGGCACCGCGGCAGCGGCAGGGCGCTTCGACGTGCGGCTGGTGCGGCACCCCCAGAACCTCGGCGCGGCGGGCGCACGCAACACCGGTGTGGAGGCCGCGCAGGGAGACGTCATCCTCTTTGTGGACTCCGACGTCGTGCCGGCGCGAGGGTTGGTCGAGGCCACCCTGGCGATCTTCAGCGACCGCTCGGTGCGGGCCGCCACCGGGCGCTACCTCCCCGAGCCAGCCAACGACACGCCCTTCGCACGCTACAAGGCCCTCTGGACATGGCACTGCTGGGAAGCGACCGGAGCCGCCACGGGGGAGTCGGGCCACCTTCAGGGCGCCCTCTCGGCGGTGCGGAAGCCGGACCTGCTCGCTGCCGGGGGCTTCGACGGCACCTATGTCGGCGGCAGCGTCGAGGACTACGAGCTCTCGGATCGACTCCGCGCAGCGGGGGTCCGCATCGTGTTCGACGACCGCATCGCCGGGCGCCACCACTTTCCCGACCTGCGCACCGTGGCCAGGAACTACTGGGACCGCACCCGCATGTGGGTGCGCCTTGCCCCTCAACGCAAGGGATTCAGCTCGGGCCAGGCCAACCGTCGCTCCGGGATCGCGGCCGTGGCTGCCTTCGGCGGGGTGGCCGGCCTGCTGTTCCCCCCCCTCTTGCCGCTGGCCATCCCAGCGCAGGCGGTCTGGTTCGCAGCGTCGGCTCCTTTCCTGAGCCTCGCGGCCCGGCGCGAAGGGCTGGGCTTTGCCGTCTACGCAGCGGGGGTGCACTTCACGCTGTCCGCCGTGGTGGGCGCCGCGGCGGTCAGCGCGCCCCTCGGTCAGGGGTCCCGGCAAGAGCCTGAGTGATGCGATGATGTCGCACATGGCGGATCCCGCATCCATCGTCCCCGGCCTCTGTGGAGAGCCTGTCGCCTGGCTCGGGTGGCTGGCGCTGGTGACCGTCGTCGCCGCCCGCGGAGCCAGCTGGCGCCGTGCCTGGGCCGCAGCATCTCTCGCGTCGCTCCCCCTCGTGTGGGCAGGACTGGCGACCGGCGCGAGCCCCGCCGCGCTCTTGGTGGTGGTGGGCGGACTGGTGGGCAGCCTGTGCAGCGTGGGCGCGTTGGCGGGGATCATTGGCGGCACGCGAGCCTCCCGGGCTGCCATCGGGGTCAGCTTCGGCCTTGTCCTGGTGGGGATTGATTTCGGGGCCGGAGCGCTGGTCGGGCCCGCCGGAGGGGTCCTCGATGGTCTCGCGTTCGGGCCGGGTGTGGGGCGAGCGGCGCACGGGGAGCTGGACATCACCGCCCTTGTGTCTGTGGCGGCTCCGGGCTTCTGGGCTTTGGCTGCCATTGACTTCCTGACGTCACGGCGCGCCGGTCGCGAGACAACCGACGCCCGAGTGCGTCTCGGCCTCATCCCGTTGGTGGCGCTTCTCGTCGCCGCGACGGCTCCCCCCCTCCCTCCACTGCTCGACGGAACCACCCACGGCACCGCGTCGCTTCACCCAACCACCGAGGGCGCGCTGCACCGTCTCGATCGGCCGGTGATGCTGTCCTGGGCGACAGGGGGAGCCCCGCATCAGGAACAGCGCGCGTCGCGCCGTGCCTTCGAGCGCATCGCGGGAAGCCTGACCCGAGCAGCGCTTCAGCCTCTCACGGCCCAGCGCCTCGAGGGCAGCGGCAGCGAGCTTCTCCTCCAGGAGGCGGGGACAGCCTCCCCCGAGGAACCCTGGACTGCGCTCGAGGTGCGGGCGCTGGACCGGGCAGAGCTGCTGTCGCCGGTTCCGCGAGCCGAACGACTTCAGGAGGCGGTCGCCCAGAGCCTGTGGCGCCTCGGTTCCCCGGCCGAGCAGCAGCTGATCGTCTCGGTGGGCTCTGTCGATGGAGCCCAGTTCGGACGGCCGGTCCAGGTCGGCGAGGCGAGCCACGTGGGTGAGGCCGCAGCCGTGGTCGTGGCGCCAGTGTCCGGCGGGCTGAACGAAGCAGCGCTCAGAGGACTCGACGCCCACGTGATGAAAGGCGGAGGTCTGGTGGTGCTCTACGGCGAGCCAGTCCCCGACGGACCTCGGGCGGGAGTGCGTCTGACCAACCCCTGGGGCTTCCACGCGGAGGGCGTGATCGACGAGGGGGTCGCGGAGGCCTCCGAGGCCTGGACAACGTTCTCTCCACTGAGGGTCGGACCTGGAACTCCCCGCATCACAGGGCCCAACGGACTCGGGGAAGCCGTCGCGAGGGCGGGAGGAGAAGCCGTGGCCATGGCGATGATCGGCTCGGTTCCTTCGGGGTTCGCGGAGCCGGGGGCAGAGCCGCGCCAATCCAACGGTTCGGTCCGCGTGTTCCTCACGTCCGCGGCCCTGGTGCGAGCGAACCCGGGACTGCTCGCCAGAGCGCTCGACTGGGTCCTGGACGAGGAGGACATCTCCGCCCTCCGCAGCACTCGCACGCCACGCCCCGCACGCCCTCTCCCCTTGCTGCTCGTCCTCGCGCTCCTTCCGGGAGTCGCGGCCTTGCTCACCCCAGGCGCCCGCCAGGAGGTCTCCTGATGCTCGACCGGACCAATCGTGCGCTCCTCGTGACGGTCCTGGTCCTGGGAGCGTTGTTCCTGTTGAGGCTCGGCCAGCATGCGATGGTGGATCCGCCCGGGTTCTCCACGGAGGGCTTTGTCCCCGCGGACGTGCCCCTGATGTCGTTGTGCGAACCCCAGAGCTGCATCGCCTTCGCGAGGGGGGAGGACGGACTCTGGGCGTTCACCGATGAGGGCGAGCAGGAACCGGTGGACCAACACCGGATCCAGCAGGTCCTCGAGGCCTGGGCCCCCGGTGTCAGCACGTCCTACAAGGTCGCCGCCGAGCTTCGGGGACATGTCTCCCCCGTGTTCGGGACGGAGAGCGGGGACACCCTCACCCTGCGCTTCGAGAGGAAGGAGGATGACGAGATCCTCTCTCTCGAGGTCGGTCACAGCGCCCCGACGGGAGGGCACTACGTGCAGCGCGAGGGCGACCGGGCCATCTACGTCATGCCCATCCCTCGGGCTGAGTTCCTCACCTCGGACCGACGCGCCTGGTTCGACAAGAGCGCGCTGCGGCGGGGGGCTCGTGAGCTCGACTCCTTCACGATCCTCAATCGCCATGGGGCGCTCGCCTTCGAGCGCCAAGGGGAAGAGTGGAGCGTGCGGGAGCCCGCCGATCTGAAGGTCGACCCTCGGGCACTGGACCGGCTCCTCGACGAGGTCGGCGCGCTGTCTGCCCTGCTGCAAGCAAGGGGCGAGGAGTCCGACAGGGCCCGGGAGCAGGGGTTCGATCGGCCGCGCATCTCCGTCACGACGCGCAAGCGCGGGATCACGGCGACTCTGCATCTCGGGAGTGAGACGCCGGATGGTTCGGTGTACGTCGACCGGGAGGGCACCAAGAACATGTTCATCGCGAAAGCGAGCACGTTCGAGCGCCTGGACGTGGCTGCGGATCAGCTACGTGACCGCACCTTGCTCTCGTTCGCTCCGAGCGAAGGCAGCACAGTGAGGTGGGCGAACGGGACCCGGAGTGTCGAGCTGAGCTTCGGTGACGCGTGGATGCAGGGGTCGGCTCCCGCCCCCGAGGGCACGACGCTGGCGGTCGCCAGCCTTCAACCTCTCCGGGCCACCAAGGCCGCGGAGAAGCCATCCTCGCCGCCAGAGATGAAGCTGACGGTCGGGGGGACGGAAGGGTTCGAACTGTCCATCTGGCCGGAGGTCGACGGGGCGCACCCCGCCGAGTTGGACGGCCGCCAAACGAGCGTCACTCCGCGTTTCGTGGAGCGCTTCGACGCACTCCTCAACTAGGAGCTCGACCGTCCAGCCCCAGCAGGGGTTCGATCGACTGGCTCTCGGGGTCCGACCGACGGCTCCCGGGGCGCCCGCTCTACTGCCACCAGATGGGTCCGGCGGGCTTCTCGATCTCCGGGTCCTCTTCCTCCTCGACGGGGGCTGGCGTCTCGGGCTCGGCGTCGGGGTCGACTCCCCAGATGGCCTCACCATCCGAGGTGGAGTCGTCGATGGACGCCGGCTCCTCGGGCGCGGGCGCAGGCTCCTCGGGCGCGGGCTCCGGGGCTCCCCAAGGGTTGTCGGACTGGATCGGCTCCGGCGGC
>JAGSHC010000036.1 GCA_023954745.1 Deltaproteobacteria bacterium
CCGCTCCCGAACAGCCGGCGGCGCCCGAAGCTCCCGCGGCACCTGAGGCGGCGGTCGCTCCCGAAGCGCCTGGAGCCCCCGAGGCCCCGGGAGCGCCCGAAGCTCCGGGTGGACCCGAAGCTCCGGGTGGGCCCGAGATCCCTGACTTCTCCGAGGCGCCTGACGTCCCCGAGCCGAGCTAGAGGGCGCCTCCGGCCTAGCGTCCTGGTGGAGGCCGGCCTGACCGTGCGCGTTCAGACGACGATCTCCTCCCAGCCGGAGCTTCTCAGCTTCCGTAGGGCGAGCGCGGCGAGCAGGACGCGGGACGCCGCCATGGCCAGCCAAAGGCCGACAACTCCCCACTGGAGAGTGACTCCGAGAATCCAGGCGAGCGGAATCAGGACGAGGTATTGCGCGCCCAGCTGCACGGCGGCGGCCCACCGCGTCGCTCCCGCACCGAGCAGGCTGTAGATGATCACGAAGGGCACCGCATCTACGACGAACGAGATCGAGAGGATTCGCAGAGCGGGGGCCGCAAGGTCGATGACCACCTGATCCGGGGTGAAGCCCGAGAGGATCAGTCCCGGGGCGAGCTGGAGCACTGTCGCAGGGACAAGGAGGATCACCAGCGCGATCCTGAGGGTCTGCCAAACCATCGCGCGGGCCTCGGCAGGGTCCTTGCGCCCCAGGGCCCGGCCGACGAACGTGGCGCCGGCGAGTCCAAAACCGAGGGCCGGGAGAAACCCAACAGAGGCCAGCTGAATCAGGATGGTTCCCGCGGCGAGCTCCCGGGTGCCGAGGTGGCTGTGGATGAGCTGGAAGAGCATGTAGCCGCCCATCAGTCCCATCCCCCGCAACGCCTCGGGCCAGGACAGCGAGCCGAGCCGACGAGCCACTGAGACCGAGAGGGACGTGAACCGGAAGGGCTTGTATCGAGACCGCACCTCGGGGTTGGCCACGGCGAGGACCGTGTAGCTCACCGTGCCGGCGGCTGCCGCCAGGGCCGAAGCCAGAGCGGCTCCTTGCACTCCCATGGCTGGAGCGCCCAGGTGGCCGAAGATCAGCACCCAGTTGAGGAAGAGGTTCACCGTGTGGATGACCAGAAGGGTCTTCAGGTAGACCTTCGAGCGGCCGATTCCGTTCCAGAACCCCCGGAAGCAGTAGTTGGCGGTCACCACGCCGAGGGCCATCAAGCGAATCCCCATGTACTGAGAGCCGCCAGCGACCACGGTCGCGTCGTCCGAGAGCAGGGGGAAGATGTGGGGAGCGAGCACACTGAGGAGGCCGCCCAGGGGAAGGGCGACCAGCAGGGTGGTGACGAGGGCCGTGTCCAGCGCAGCACCGGCTCCCTCCGGGTCGTCCTGGCCATCGCGTCGGGAGACCATCGCCTGCACGCCGGTCCCGAGGCAGATGGTCAGATTCGCCAGGACGAAGAAGGTGATGGACCCGAGCCCGACGGCCCCCTGCGCTGCGGGTCCCAACCGCCCGACCATGGCCGCGTCGACCACGTTGAGGATCATCTGAGAGCCCATCCCACCGATGATCGGGCCAGCCAGCACGAGAATGGTCCGCGTGCGCGCCCGGTCGAAGAGCGTCGTCATGGGTTCCTTCTGCGGCCGGGAGGCACGCCGTCATCTTCGGGGTACAGATCGTCCGAGCAGTCTGCGCAGTAGCGCATCGGAAGGTAGCCGGTGAAGAGCGTGGGGAAGAAGTAGAGAAAGAACGTGCGCGCGTCGACGCCGTCGTACATCGAGCACCACGCATTGGTGCAGTGGCCACCGCTCCCGTGGCCGGGGTCTCCGACCAGTCCCAGTGTGTGGCCGAACTCGTGCACCAGCACCGAGGCTTCCTGCCGCACGTCGGTGATCCATGCGATGGACTTCAGCTGGTCCTGGAAGATGAGGATGAGCGCGGCGTCGTAGTTCGGGCTCGTCCTCGCCATCACGGGCCGGGTCCAGGCGAAGCCTCGGTACCCATGAAAGCGCGGTCCGTAGAGGATGTGGACCGTCGCGAGGGACCCTGGGGCGGGCCGCTCCAGCGAGCGCGTCCGACGCGCCAGGGACCGAAGCACCTGGTCCGACTCCTGCCAAGCCTCCGGGGGGAGCAGATCGTCGACGACGACGGTGATGCCATCGGGCTTGTCTGTGAGGTCGCGCAGGCGGAGGGCCAACTTTCGCAGCGCCCGCGGTCGTGGCTCCGAGCCCTGCACGCGGTCGACTTCGAGGAGAAGCCGGCTGGCGGGCTCCGACTCCAGGACCCGGGCATCTCGCCACGCGGGCGCCTCGGGACCCGTGGGCCGGGGAAGCGACGCGCACCCGCCGAGCGCCAGCGCGAGGAGGACGGCGGCGAGTCCAGGGGGGATGCGCATCGGCGGCAAGCTAGCAGGCTGTCGATGGACTCCGACCCAGAGCGACGGGGCCCGAGCGACCCTGGACCAGAGCCCAAGGGAAGCGCATCCTTGGCCGATGCGCGGCCTCTCCCTTCTGGTCGTCCTCCTCGCTCTTCCAGCCTGTGACTGGGCGGCGGCGGACGGCCCCTGGAATCAACCCTCGGACGACGGACCGCAGTCCACCGTGGCGCGGGTCGAGGGACGCATCTGTGAGCCGGGAGGCTTGCGAGACGTCCCAGGGATCGGCGTGCGCCTGCTCGATGCCAACGAAGAAGAGGTCGCGGTCGTGACGACCGACCCCTGGGGCCGCTGGGACGCGGAGTTGCCGAGCGGGCGCTTCAGCATCGAGGCGGGCGTGGGCGGGAACTTCGAGGCGTACGACGCGGTGCTCGTGGACGAGGGCAGCGACGGGAATGCGGGGGTGCTCTGTCTGGAGCGGGGAACACCTCAGTCGCTGCTCTTCCGTGCGCCCGTGGCAGAGTCCACGGACCTTCTCGGCCAGCGGCTCTCCGGCCTCGGGCTCGCTCATGTGCACGAAGGCCCGGGGAATGCGTCCGAGGCGGCGCAGATCCTGGCCTCACCCGCCGGTCTCGTGGAGTACGGCATCGTCGCCCTCCTCGGAGGGCTCGACTTCAGCGAGCTGGCGTCGGCCCCCGGGGCTCTGGACGGACTGCGTGACCACCTGGCGGGGGGAGGTGGGCTGTTCCTCTCCGCCGACGCCTGGCCGGTCTTCGATGCGCTCGCGCCGGGGAGCATCTCGCTGCTCGCTGAGCCGGCCTCGGGGGGATGGGTGCTCGCGTCCATTCCGTCGGAGCCGTGGGCGATGCAGCTTCAGTGGCCCGACGTCGGAGTTCCGGTGCCCAAGGATGCGCTGCTCTTCGAGCTACTGGACGGAGAGTCACTGCTTCGAGCGGATGTCCCGGCCGGAGAGGACGGTGCCATCGTCACGGCGGACCTCCTGGTGCGCGTGCCCGTGGACGCCGGCACCGTCGTCCTCAGCTCCTTCCTGGCTCCTCCCCCGCGCGCCGACGGCTGGTGGATGGGCGACCCGGTCGAGGAGCAGTCGCCCAACGGCGTCTGGGATGGTCGGGGAGCGGTCCTGGACCGGGTCCTGTTGCAGTTCTAGCCGCGGGCGGAGAGGACCTAGCGTCCCCCCTGGCGGCTGATTCAGACGGCCTGATGCGCGAGAGGCCGTCCGGCCGCGAAATCGAGCACCGCCTCGACGGCGAGCTCGGCCATTCGGTGGCGAGTCTGTCGGGTCGAGGAGCCGATGTGGGGGACCAGCAGGACGTCATCGCGGGAGACGAGCGCCTCCGGGACGTGAGGTTCGTCCTCAAAGACGTCCAGGGCGGCGAAGCCGAGAGGCCCATCCTGGAGGGCCGCCGGGAGCGCCTCCTCGTCGATGAGCCCGCCGCGGGATGTGTTCACGAGGATTGCCCCGGGGGAGACCGAGAAGAGTCGCTCGCGAGTGATTAGGCCGCGGGTCTGGGTGCTCAGTGGGGCGTGTAGCGAGATCACGGCGCTCGTGGCGAGCAGCACGTCCAGGTCGAGGTGCTCAGCGCCGAGCTCCACCTCGAGTTCCCGGGGGGCCCGCCGTGGAGCGCTGTAGACGATGCGCATTCCAAAGGCTCGGGCGCGTCGCGCGACGGCGGCTCCGATGCGCCCCAGGCCTACGATGCCCAGCTGGGCGCCGCGTAGCTCCAGCCCACTGAGCATGTCGAGGGACCACGTGGTCCATCGACCTTCGCGCACGGTGAGGTCTGCTTCGGGGAGTCGGCGGGCTGCCGCCAGCAGCAGTGCCATCGTGAGGTCAGCAGTGGCGTCGGTGAGGACCCCGGGGGTGTGGGTGACCGCGATGCCCTCGGTCCTCGCCGCGTCGAGGTCGACGTTGTCGAGGCCGACGGCCACCTGGCTCACGAGATGGAGAGGGCGGGCGGCGTGCGCCCCAGCGTGCAGGACGGCGGCGGTCATCGGCTCGGTCAGCATGCAGATCACGGCGTCGTGCCCAGGGACGAGAGCGAGCAGCTCCTCCTCGCCTGGGGGGCGATCGGAGGGGCGGCGAGTCAAGCTGACGACGGCACCGAGCCTCGCCTCCAGGTCGGAGGGCAGGCGCCGGGTCAGCAGCACCCGAGGGCGCTCAGCCAAAGTCGATCTCATCGCGGGGGCCGTCGCTGTAGAGGGCGTCTAGCTGCTCGGCGAGGGACTCGGTCTCCGCGGAGTCGGGCGCCCCGGGGGGCGTCGGCCGCAGGACCAGATAGAGGTCTCCCTGGCGGGTTTCGGAGCCCCCCACGGGCAGGCCGCGTCCCTTGAGGCGCATGCGGGTGCCCGACGCAGCAGCGCGTGGGATCCGGATCTTGACCGTCCCGGTGGGGGTGGGCGCAGTGATCTGCCCTCCCCGCAGGGACTCGGCGAAGCTCAGGGGCAGGTCCATCTCCAGGTCGTCCCCGTCGATGCGGACGAGGGGATGGTCCAGTACCTCGATCTTCAGGAGCACGTCGCCCGGGGGGCCGCCATCGCTGCCCGGGGAGCCCTTGCCCTTCAGGCGCATCGTGGTGCCGGTGCGCACGCCCTTGGGGATGCGGACCTTCACCTTGCTGCCGGTGGGCAACATGAACTGCGCCTCGGTCCCGGCGATCGCCTCTACGAGGGAGACCTGGAAGGCCACTTCGAGGTCGCGCCCGCGACGGGGGCCCCTGGCGAAGCCGCGACGGCCACGCTGAGGGCCTCCTCCGCCGAACTCGAAGTGGAAGGAGCCCGGTCCGGCTCCTCCGCCGCCCCCGCCGAACATGCTGCGCAGGAGATCGTCGAGGTCCATTCCTCCGGCCCCACCTCCGCCGCCGCGGAACGCACCGCCGAAGGCGCGCGCTTGCTCGGCGTTGAAGCCGGGCCGGAACGCCTGGAACCCGAACTCGTTGTAGAGCTTGCGCTTCTCCTCATCCGAGAGGATGGCGTGGGCAGCGTTGATCTCCTTGAACTTGGTGTCGTCACCGCCGGTGCGGTCGGGATGATGCTCCCGCGCCAGCTTCCGGTAGGACTTCTTGATGTCGTCGCTGCTGGCGTCCTTGGAGACGCCGAGCACCTGATAGGGATCACGCGCTTGTGCCATGCGGCTCAACCTGTGTCGTCAGCGCCCCACGTCAAGCGGGGCGGGGAACCCGAACCGAGGGCCGGAGCCATCCCGAGGTCAAGAGAGACGAGAGCCTAGGAGGCTCGAGGCGGGGGAGGTCAAGGAGGCAAGAGAGGAGAGGAGGGAACCGTATTCCAATACGGCGCACCGACCGACGACCGCAGCCGACGCAGAGATCCCCGTCTCGGGCCTTCTAGCGGGCTTCGACGGCGCGGAGCTTGCCCAGCGCCATCGCCTGGTCGTACCGAGCGTTCTTGTGCTCGGCGTCCGACGGGCCGTACTGAAGCAAGGCGTTGGATGCCTCGGCGAGGTCCGAGGCGACCTGCGCCGCATCGAGATCCGACGCGTCCACGGCCGAGCTGACGATGATCGACACCTTGCTCGCTGCGACCTGGGCGAAGCCGTCGCCGATGGCGAGCACCTGCTTGCCGCCCGTGCCCTCGATGACCAATGCCCCCGGCTGCACCGAGGTGATGTAGGCCACGTGGCCGGGCAGCACCCCGAAGTCGCCGTCGTGGCCCGAGACCGTGACGGTCGAGACCTCGCCCGAGAAGACCTCTCGGACCGGCGTCAGCACGCTGAGCTGGAAGACGTCGGCCATGGACTCAGCCCTCGCCCTTGGCGAGCTTGATGGCCTTGGCCTTGGCCTGCTCGATGTCGCCTACGAGGTAGAACGCCATCTCGGGCAGGTCGTCGTGCTTGCCGTCCAGAATCTCCTGGAAGGAGCGGATGGTGTCCTCGAGCTTGACGTACTCGCCGTCCTGACCCGTGAACTGCTTCGCCACGAAGAAGGGCTGGCTGAGGAACTTCTCGATGCGACGGGCGCGACCGACGAGGGACTTGTCCTCTTCGCTCAGCTCGTCCATGCCGAGAATCGCGATGATGTCCTGCAGCTCCTTGTAGCGCTGGAGGATGGACTGCACGCGACGAGCGGTGTCGTAGTGCGCGTCGCCGACCACCTCGGGCTCGAGGATGCGGGACGTGGAGTCCAGCGGGTCCACCGCGGGGTAGATGCCCTTCTCCACGATGGAGCGCGAGAGCACGGTCGTCGCGTCGAGGTGGGCGAACGCCGTGGCGGGGGCGGGGTCGGTCAGGTCATCGGCGGGCACGTAGATGGCCTGCACCGAGGTGATGGACCCCTTGTCCGTCGTGGTGATGCGCTCCTGCAAGTTGCCCATCTCCGTGGCCAGCGTCGGCTGGTAGCCCACGGCCGAGGGGATGCGGCCGAGGAGGGCCGACACCTCAGAACCTGCCTGGGTGAACCGGAAGATGTTGTCGACGAAGAGCAGGACGTCCTGGCCCTCGTTGTCGCGGAAGTGCTCGGCGATGGTCAGACCCGACAGGGCGACGCGGGCGCGGGCTCCCGGGGGCTCGTTCATCTGGCCGTACACCAGGGCGACCTTGCTCTCGGCGGTGTCGATCTCCGGCTTGCCGTCGTTGAAGACGATGTGTCCGTGCTCGTCCTTCTTGGCCGAGATCACGTCCGACTCCATCATCTCCATCCAAAGGTCGTTGCCTTCGCGGGTGCGCTCGCCGACTCCGCAGAGCACCGAGAAGCCACCGTGGCCCTTACCGATGTTGTTGATGAGCTCCATGATGAGCACCGTCTTGCCGACGCCAGCGCCGCCGAAGAGGCCGGTCTTTCCACCGCGGGTGTAGGGCGTCATCAGGTCGATGACCTTGATGCCCGTCTCGAACATCTCGAGCTTGGTCGACTGCTCGGTGAAGTCCGGGGGAGAGCGGTGAATGCCGGTGCGCTTCTCGACCTGAATGGGGCCGAGCTCGTCGATGGGGTCACCGGTCACGTTCATGATCCGGCCGAGCACTCCACGGCCCACGGGCATCGTGATGGGGCTGCCGGTGTCCTTGACGGGCATGCCGCGACGGAGACCATCGGTGCTGTCCATCGAGATGGTGCGCACGGTGTTCTCACCGAGGTGCTGGGCAACTTCGAGGACGAGGTTGTCCTCGCGGTCGCTGATCGCAGGGTTGCTCAACGTCAGGGCGTTGTAGATGGTGGGGAGGTTTCCGGCGTCGAACTTGACGTCGACGACGGGTCCGGTGACCTGGACGATGCGGCCGTTGGCTGCGCTCATGGTGTCTGCTCCTCAATCGCGGCCGGGCCGCGAGGGTCTGAATCGAAGGGGGTGGTTACAGGGCTTCGGCGCCGGACACGATCTCGATGAGTTCCTTCGTGATCGCGGCCTGGCGGGCCCGGTTGTACTGGAGTGTGAGCTTGTCGATGACCTTCTTGGCGTTGTTCGTCGCGCCGTCCATGGCCATCATTCGCGCCGCGTGCTCGCCGGCCTCGGACTCCAGGAACACCTGGTAGATCCGCGTCCGCAGGAACAGCGGAAGGATGTCGCTGAGGATTTGCGTCTGGCTGGGCTCGTAGACGAACTCAGTCAGGTGCTCAGGCTCCTCGGCGTCCCCGGCCAGGGAGGTCAACGGGAAGATCTGCTCCACCGTGGGCTCCTGGTTCAGCGTGCTGACGAAGCGGTTGTAGGCCAGGTAGACCTCATCCACTTCGCCGCCGACGAAGCGCTCGGTCAGATCGCTGATGAGCTTCGCCGACAGGTCGCTGAACTGGCTGGGGTGCAGATCCACGTGCGTCTGGCCGACGTTGATGTCCGTCTTCCGGATGTAGTGGTCACGCGCCTTCTTGCCGTAGATCACGACCTCCGCGCTTTCGAAGCGCGAGTCGATGTTGAGGTTGTCGAACAACCAGCCGTCGACCTTGCGGAGCAACTGGCTGTTGAAGCCACCGCACAGCCCTCGATCCGAGGTCAGGACGATGACAACAGCGTTCTTGACCTCATCGTGGGGCTTGAGCAACGGATGCTCGTTGTCCCCGATGCGTGCCATGAGCGAGCTCAGGACCGCCGTCACCTCTTCGGAGTACGGACGGGACTGCACCGCGGCGTCGACCGCGCGCTTCATCTTTGCGGCGGCGACCAGCTTCATCGCACGCGTGATCTTCTGCGTGTTCTTGACCGACGCAATGCGTGTCTTGATTGCCTTGAGTGAGGGCATCTCGACTCCAACTCACACGCCCGGGGGCGGAGAGCGCGGAAGGGAAGGGGACTAGGCGGAGAACTGAGCGTCGAAAGCTTCGAGGCCCTTCTTCAGGCCCTCTTCGGTCTCGCCGGACATCTTGCCGGTCTCAGCAATGGCACCACCAACTTCGGGGTGGTTGGACTCCATGAAGGAAAGGAACTCGGACTCCCACTTGCCCACGGCCGTGACCGGGTGCTTGTCGAGCCAGCCCTTGGTGCCTGCGTAGATGACCATGACCTGCTTCTCGACCGGCATGGGCTGGTACTGGGGCTGCTTGAGCAGCTCCACGAGACGCGCGCCTCGCTCCAGCTCGCGACGGGTCGCGTCGTCCAGGTCCGAGGCGAACTGCGAGAACGCAGCCAGCTCGCGGTACTGGGCGAGGGACAGCCGCAGCGTGCCGGCGACCTTCTTCATGGCCTTCACCTGGGCGGAACCACCCACGCGGGAGACGGAGAGTCCGACGTTGATCGCCGGGCGGATGCCCGAGAAGAACAGGTCAGCCTCGAGGAAGATCTGGCCGTCGGTGATGGAGATCACGTTGGTCGGGATGTAGGCGGACACATCGCCGGCCTGCGTCTCGATGATGGGCAGGGCGGTGAGGGAGCCGGCGCCGACGCTGTCGTGCATCTTCGCGGCGCGCTCGAGGAGGCGGCTGTGCACGTAGAACACGTCGCCGGGGTACGCCTCGCGGCCCGGCGGGCGGCGGAGCAGGAGCGACATCTGGCGGTAGGCGACAGCCTGCTTGGAGAGGTCGTCGTAGATGACCAGGGCGTGCATGCCGTTGTCGCGGTAGTACTCGCCGAGGGTCGCACCCGTGTAGGGCGAGATGAACTGCAGAGGCGCGGGGTAGGACGCGGGCGCGCAGACCACCGTGGTGTAGTCCATGGCGCCGTAGCGGCGGAGGCGCTCCACCACCTGGGCCACCGTCGACTGCTTCTGGCCGATGGCGACGTAGATGCAGTAACAGTTCTGGCCCTTCTGATTGATGATCGCGTCGATGGCGACGGCGGTCTTGCCCGTCTGGCGGTCACCAATGATGAGCTCGCGCTGACCACGACCGATGGGGACCATCGCGTCGATGGCCTTGAGGCCGGTCTGCAGCGGCTCGTGCACCGACTTGCGGAGCACGATGCCGGGGGCCTTCACCTCGACGCGACGCGTGGTCTCGACGGAGTCGAAGTCGGTGCCTCCGTCCAGCGGCCGGCACAGCGGGTCGACGACGCGGCCGAGCAGCTCCTTGCCGACGGGCACCTCGACGATCTTGCCGGTGCGCTTGACGCTGTCGCCCTCGCGGAGGTCCGTGTCGTCGCCGAGGATGGCGACGCCCACGTTGTCCTCTTCGAGGTTGAGCACCATGCCCGCCACCCCGCCGGGGAGCTCGAGGAGCTCACCAGCAACGGCGTTGGCGAGGCCATGAATGCGGCAGATGCCATCGCCCACGGACAGGATGGTTCCCGTCTCGGCGACGTCGACGCGTGCCTCGTAGTTGGCGATCTGGTCCTTGAGGATCTGGCTGATCTCTTCTGCGCGGAGGTCCATCAGGTTGCCTTTCGTAGCGCTTGCGCGCTGAGTGCTTTCTCTCGAAGTTTCTGTAAGGCGGGGGAGAGGCTCAGGCCTCGCCCACCGCGTCCCCGGCGGTCAGCTGATCCCGAAGGAGCTTCAGCTGGGTGCGCACGCTCCCGTCGAGGACGAGGTCCCCGATGCGGGTCACGATGCCGCCGATGAGGGTCGGGTCGGTTTCTTGGGTGACGAGCACGTCCTTGGCGCCCGTGATCTTCTGAAGGTGAGTGCGCAGCGTCTCGACGGACGCGGCGTCGAGCCCCTTGGCCGAGGTGATGTTCGCGCGGACGCGACCCACCTGGGTGTCGTAGAGGCTTCCGAACTCCTCGACGATCGCGTCGAACGCGCCGAGGCGGTTCCGATCGTTCAGGACGAAGAGGAAGTTGCGGGTGTGTTCGTGGGAGCCGAGCTTGCTCAGGACGGTCTCGAGAACGGCCTTGCGCTCCTCCACCTTGAACGCCGGGTTCAGGAGGGCTGCGCGGAGCGCGGGGGCGCCACCGAGGACACCGGACAGCTTGCCGAGGTCCTTCTCGACAGCTTCCAACGACCCCTTCTCGGAGGTCAGCTCGACCAGCGCAGCGGCATAGCGACGGGCGACAGCGAGGGTGCTCATGAGCGGGCAGTCTCCTCGACGCGGCTCAGGTAGTCGCCCGTGAGGCGCGCCTGGTCGTCGTCGGTGATGTTCTTGGTGAGCAGCTCCTCGGCGATCTGCACGCTGAGCTCGACGGCCTCGGCCTTCAGCTCGGCGCGGGCGCGGCGGAGCTCCTCGGTCACGGTGCGCTTCGCCGCCTCTTCGATGCCCGCAGCTGCGTGCTCGGCGTTCGCCATGAGGGTGCTGCGCTCGTTCTCGGAGTCCGTGCGGACCCGGGCGCGAAGCTCCTCGAGCTCGGCCTCGAAGTTCTCGAGACGGGTCGACAGCTCCGCGTAGTTCTTCTCGGCTTCGGCCTTGGCCGTGGCCGACGCGTCCAGTTGGTCCTTCACCTCGGCACGCCGGAAGTTCAGGAAGTCACCGAGCGGTCCGCGAAGGGCCCACCAGAGGATTCCGAGCAGGAGCAACAGGTTGATGCCGTGGCGGGCGAGACCGGGAAGGTCCGCGTGCGGCTTCTCGTGCCCGTCTCCCCCACCCGCAGCCATGGCCAGGACGGGGAGCAGCGCGACGACGAGAGTCGTTCCGATGAGGAGGAGCTTCTTCATGTCAGTTCCCCTGGACCTGACGGCCGAGGATCGTCGACGCGATGGTCGACGACAGACCGCGGGCGGTGCCCTGGAGCTGCTTGCTCGCGGAGTCGCGCTCAGTGGCGAGCACGCCCCGGGCCTCAGCGACGACCGCATCGGACTTCGTCCGGGCTGCGTCGAGGATCTCGCTCTCCGCCGCCTTGGCCTCGAGCCGGAGCCGCGCGCGCTCGTCCTGCGCCTCACGGCGGGCTTCGAGTAGCTTCGCGTCGAGTTCGGCGAGTTTGCTCGCCACCTCTCCCTGAAGGGAGTCGGCCTCGTTCTTGAAACCCTCGATGTTGCGCTCGCGCTCTGCCAAGTAGGAGAGCATGGGCTTGAGGATGATGGTGTGCAGGCCGATCACCGTTACAAGGAACGGGATGAGCTGCAGAAGGACCATCTCCAGCGTGACTTCGTCGATCACGGTTGCTCCGCGGGGAGAAAGGGGGATGTGCCGTCGGGGAGGCGTTCGCTCGAACCCCCTCTGGCGGGCGCGCGCCTTATACGGAGGAGACCCCACAGAGTCAAGAGATGGAGTGCCGCGCAGCCGAACGAATCACTTCGGCTCAAGCCTGGCCTCCGGTGTCCGTTCTGTAGCTCAATAGTGGTCTGGTAAAGTACAAAAGACCCAAATCGGCCAAGGCTGTAAGTGACTGGGATTCATGGGAAAATCTGAACTTGCCCCTCCTCGTGAGGGAGCCGGAGGCCGGATGACAGGGCTGCGGGTCGTCGCTGTGCCCCTCCTCGTCCTCGGAGCGCTGCTCCTCGTCCCTGACCTGGCCTTTGCTGCCGGGGACGCAGCCACCCACGGGGCTGATCATGTGCCCCTCGGAGCGCGGCTCCCGATCTGGTCGGTGGGACCGTTCGCGGGGATCTTGCTCTCGATCGCCCTCTTCCCCTTGGTGGCGCCCGCCTTCTGGCATCACCACTACGGGAAGATCGCGGCAGGTTGGGCCGTCCTCTTCGGCGTGCCGTTTCTGGTCAAGTACCGGCAGGAGGCCATCGACGCGATCCTTCACATCTACGCCGTCGACTACATCCCGTTCATCATCTTGCTGTGGGCGCTTTTCACCGTCGCCGGCGGGATCGTGGTCCGTGGGTCGCTCAAGGGCTCGCCGAAGGTGAACGTCGGGCTGCTGGCTATCGGCACCGTGCTTGCGAGCATCGTCGGCACGACGGGCGCGTCGATGCTGCTCATCCGGCCCCTCATGCGCGCGAACTCGTGGCGCATCAACAAGACGCACCTCATCGTCTTCTTCATCTTCCTGGTCAGCAACATCGGTGGCTCGCTGACGCCGCTGGGGGATCCCCCGCTCTTCCTCGGCTTCCTCCACAGCGTGCCGTTCTTCTGGACGCTGCATCTCACGCCTGCCTACCTGCTTCTGAGCGCGATGCTGCTCGTCGGCTTCTTCTTCCTCGACCGTTACTACTATGGGAAGGAGCCCGAAGACGCGAAGCAGGCGATGCTCAGCGCCGAGACCGAGAAGTTCGGCCTCGCGGGCACGCACAACTTCCTCTACCTGGGTGGAGTCATCGGGTTCGTCCTGTTCTCCGGGTCGGTGACCCTGGGAGACGTCCACCTGACCGACCACCTCCACGTGCCCATCCAGAACCTCGTGCGCGACTTCGGTCTCGTCGGGCTGGGGCTCCTCTCCATGAAGACCACCGGAAAGGCCCTTCGCGAGGAGAACGAGTTCTCCTGGGGGCCCATCGAGGAAGTGGCGTACCTCTTCGCGGGCATCTTCATGACCATCATTCCGGCCCTGGCGATTCTCGGGGCAGGCGAGGATGGAGAGCTCGGGTGGTTGGTCGCGGGGGTGCAGTCAGACATCTCCTACTTCTGGGTCACCGGCGGCCTCAGCTCCTTCCTGGACAACGCACCGACCTACCTGACGTTCTTCAACACGGCCCTCGGTGGTCTCGACATGAGCGCGGCGGAGTGCGCCCAGAACGCGTCTCTCGTGTGCGGGGAGCCCGAGAAGGTCGCGGTGCTCATCGAAGAGCGAAACCGCACCCTGCTCGCCATCTCGGCCGGCGCGGTGTTCATGGGCGCCAACACGTACATCGGGAACGCCCCGAACTTCATGGTCAAGGCGATCGCCGAGGAGGGGGGTGTCGCGATGCCTTCCTTCTTTGGGTACATCATCCGGTGGTCGCTCCCCATCCTCGTGCCCTGCTTTGTCGTGGTCACACTCGTCTTCTTCCTGTGAACTGGAGCGGTCATGAGCGACTCATCCTCAGGTGACGACAGCGTCGAGCTCATCGTCGAAGGTGACGAGAAGACCGTCACCGGCTTCATCCGTGGCCTCTTCATCGGAGCGAGGAACGCGCAGTGGCCCGTGTTTCACGACGAGCGTGGAATCGAGAACCAGACCTTCGCCGAGCAGCTCAAGGGATGGGTCGGACTCACGGAGCCTCTGACCCACTTCGTCGTGGACGAGGACTCCGTCCAGCTCGTGCGTGCGTCCCTGGCTGACACTCGCTGTCACGGCATGAAGCTCCGCGAGGCCCAGCCGGTGCTCTCGGCCAGCTTCGGCTTCAAGCTCAAGGTCTTCACTGAGGAGGCGGCTGCCCAGGTGCGCGCGGTCTACGAGCAAGTCCCATCGGACGTGACCGTGGAGCGGTGGGACCCCAAGGAGACGCGACGCGACGGCGACACGGAAGGCGTGGAGCTCTACTCGCCCGTGCATCACTACAAGATGGAAGCGGAGGGCATCGTCAAAGGCCCCTTCCGACACGTGCTCTACGTGCACGAGCAGGCCCGCCGGATCGAGCAGGTCGACGAGGAAGAGATGCGGCTCGTTCTGGGCGACTCCCTCCTCTGATCCCCCGCCAGTCACGCCAAGTCCGCTGGACCGGGTGATGGGCGCCATGTAAGTTCGCGCCGCTCTTTTCAGGGGCTGCGTGAAGAAACCCCACGCCAGCCCGTCGAACGCAGTGCAGGTGGAGATGCGCGGATGGGGTTCCAAAAGCAGATCAAGGTGCGCTTCAGCGACACCGACCCAGCGGGGGTCATGTACTTCCCCCGGTTCCTGGACAGCTTTCACGGCGTGTTCGAGGACTGGTTCGACGAAGACCTGAAGATGCCGTACCGCTGGATGCTCGAGGACACCCGCGTGGGCTTCCCGACCGTCAGCGTGGACGTGGACTACCGCGGGCCCCTTCGCTTCGGTGAGACCATGGTCGTGGACCTCGCGGTGACCGCCATCGGTGACAAGTCCTTCGCGTGTACCTATAGGGCGCGGCTCAAGGGCGGCGACCGTGTGCTCGTGCGCGCCGTCATGAAGACGGCCACCGTGGACCTCGACAAGTTCAAGGCGATTCCGATTCCACCGAAGCTCAAGCAGGCCCTCGAGAGCCGGTTGGAGCGACCGGTCCGAGACCTCAAGCGTCCTGCGCTGACGGGGGCCTGACGGTTTGAGCGAGGCTCCCCGCTTCTACAGCAAGGTCGCCGCCGAGCGGCTGGCGTTCGATCAGGCAGCGAAGCTCGACCGCCTCAAGTACACGGTCGCGCAGGCGAAGAACGCTCCGGTCTACAAGCATCGCCTCGATGGGGTGAGCATCACGTCCCTCGAGGACCTGCGCTCCTTGCCCCTGACCTACAAGAAGGATCTCAAGGAGAACCCGCCAGAAGCCTGGCGAGCAGTTCCCCTCGACAAGGCCTGGCACTACCACGAGTCCTTTGGCACCACGGGGACCCCCGTCGTCGGTTGGTACTCGCTGGACGACATCGAGTGCGAGGTCGACGTGATCCAGCGGTGGCTGCCGGAGTTCGGCCCCGGTCAGACGATCATGAACCGGTACCCCTACAGCTTTCCGGTGCCGGCGCAGCTGGTGGAGACCGCGGCGCGGCTCATGGGCGGCACGGTCGTCCCCGCGTCGAACCTCGTGTTCAACGTGGGCTACCCCCGCGTGCTCGAGCTGATCAACAAGCTGCACGTGAACTCGCTGACGTCGATGCCGCTGGAAGCGGTGCTGCTCAAGGAGGCCGCCATCGAGCACGGGATGGACCCGCTCAAGGACTTCCCGTCCATGCAGGGGTTCTCCTTCGCGGGCCGCATCCTCACGCCCTCCTGGCAGGCCACCATGGAGGACGACTGGGGCGTCAAGGTGCACAACCTGTATGGCTCCACCGAGGGCGGGCCCTTCGCCACCTCGGGCGACGACGGGCACCTTCGCCTTCACGACGAGGCGTTCCTCTTCGAGATCCTCGACCCCGAGACCAAGGAGCCCATCCCCGTCCGCGACGACCGGCCCGTCGTCGGCACCCTCGTAGCTACGACCCTGATGCGCGAAGCGCAGCCGATGGTTCGCTACTGGACGGATGATCTCGTCAAGGCGTGGCGAGATGACGAAGGCAACCGCTGCATCCAGGTTCTGGGGCGCGCCGGGGGACTCAAGCAGTTCGGCGGTGTGGAGGTGACGGACTTCGACCTCGAGGAGGAGATCCTCTCCTGGAGCCGCGAGTTCGGGAGCAACGTCTTCTTCGTCGTCATCACGCACAAGGGTTTCCTGGTCCGCGTGGAAGCCCGGGAGCCGGGCCGCGTCAACGCGGGAGAAGGCAGCCGCCGCCTGAGTGATCGACTCGGGGTGCCGGTGAAGGTCGAGGTCGTCCCGCGCGGCGTCCTCGTGAATCACGTCTCGCTCATCACGTCCCCCCAGGTGTTCAAGCCGCGCATGGTCTCGGACCATCGCGTCGAAGACCGCCGCGTCATCAACCTGTCGGGCGGGCTCATCAACTTCTGGGCGGACTTCACGCCATCGCTCATCGGACAGTCGATGCTGAAGTCGATCAAGGACTGGCTCACCAGTCTGCGCTTCCGCCTGCTCGAGTAGGGCGCTCCCGCGTTGGGGGCTCGTTCCCGTTAGACTTCGCCTGTGCGATCCCTCCTCGCTCTCCTCGCCCTCGCGTCCCTGATTGGCTGTGCCGCCGCGGGCGATGACGACGACTCTGCGTCTCCCGGCGTGGTCTATCAGCTGACCCCGGGCGACGCCGTGGACGCCGAGCCCAACGACTCGGTCGCCGCCGCGCAGGACCTGGGAGTGCTCACCGCGCCGTTCAGCCTGACCGGCAGCTCCCTTGGCTGCGGGGAGAACGGCACGTGGGACACTGCCGACCACGACTGGTTTCGCTTCTCCCCGGCCTCGGGCGACCCCATCACCCTGGACCTCTCGATGTGGGAAGGGGATCTGGACATGGCGGTGCTCGACAGTGACGGGCAGTTGATCGTCGATGGGGCGACCGCCGGTCTGGACGACGAGACCCTGCAGATCGCCCTGGATCCCGAGGCGTCCTGGCTGTTGCGCATTCGTTGCTGGCAGGGCAAGCCTGGAGCGCTGTGGCGCCTGCGCCTTCGATAGAGAGGTGAGACGCTTGCCTCTCAGGAGCTGGAGACACCCTTGATCGAGCTGAACATCAACGGCCGGGACGTGCAGGTCGACGCGGAGCCGGACACCCCGCTCCTGTGGGTCCTGCGCGAGCAGCTGGGCATGACCGGCACCAAGTTCGGCTGCGGCATCGGGATGTGTGGCGCATGCACCATCCACTTCGCAGGCACTGCGGTGCGCTCGTGCACGCTGCCAGTGGCCGGCGCCGTGGGAATCCCCATCACCACCATCGAGGGGCTCGACTCGCCAGTCCAGGGCGCGTGGATCGCCGAGCAGGTGCCCCAGTGTGGCTACTGCCAGAGCGGCCAGATCATGGCCGCCGCCGCCATGCTCGCCCAGAACCCCCGGCCCACCGACGCCGACATCGACGCGCAGATGACGAACTTGTGCCGGTGCGCGACCTACGACCGCATCCGCAAGGGCATCAAGGCCGCTGCAGCGACCATTCCGCTGCCCCCCACCCCGGAGCCGTCGCTCGAGCCTGCCCCCGAGCCGGTCCCGGAGGAGCAGCCAACCGAGAGTGGGGAGGCCTCGCAGTGAGCGAGATCCTCAATGTCTCTCGCCGAGACTTCCTCGCCGGGAGCGGGAGCCTCGTGCTTGGCTTCACCCTGGTGGGGATGCCGCGTGTGGCGGCCTTCGACGAGACCGTCGTCCTCGGCTCCACCAATGAGCAGGGCGCGGTCTTCTCTCTCAACGCGTGGCTGCGGGTCGCGGGGAACGGCGTGGTGACCATCCGCATGGGTGCCTCCGAGATGGGACAGGGCGTGTACACGTCGCTGCCCATGCTGCTCGCCGAAGAGCTCGATGTCGCCTGGAACGACGTGCGGATCGAGAGCGCGCCGGCGGGCAAGGAGTTCCGTCGCGAGTCTCCGTCGTTCCCCGGAAAGGTGCAGCTCACGGGCGGCTCGGAGTCCGTGCGTGGCTACTGGAACATCCTCCGCAAGGCGGGAGCGAGCGCCCGGGCCATGCTCATCGAGGCAGCGGCGGAGCGCTGGGGCGTGAGCCCGCTCGCCTGCACCACCCTCGCGGGCAGCGTGCGCCACGGTCAGAGGTCGGCGACGTACGGCTCGCTGGCGTCCGACGCGGCGCGGATCGCGACGCCCGGCAACGTCACCCTGAAGGACCCTGCGGACTTCAAGCTGATCGGCACATCGCCCCCACGATCGGATCTGCCCCCGAAGGTCGACGGCAGCGCGGTCTTCGGCATCGACGTGCAGGTCGAGGGCATGGTGAACGCCACCGTGGTGGCGTGCCCACACTACGGCGGAAGCCTGGTCTCGTTCGATGACCGCAAGGCACGGGGCGTGGCCGGGGTGCTGGATGTCTTCCAGGTCGACAACGCAGTGGCCGTCGTGGCGGACACCTTCTGGCACGCCAAGAAGGCGTCGCGGCTGCTGGAGATCGTCTGGGAGAAGGGCGAGGGTGCCGGAGTCGACGACGCAGCGGTCTCTGCGCTGCTTCGCGAGGCGCTCGGCCAGGGCAAGAAGCGCTATGGCGTGGGGCCGAAGCCTGAAGGCATGGACATCGAGGCAGTCTTCGAGACCCCGTTCCTGGAGCACGCGCCCATCGAGCCCATGAACGCCACGGCCTGGATCCAGAAGGACCGGGTGGACGTGTGGGCGCCGACCCAGGCGCAGGCGCGGCTCAAGCGAAGGGCGGCCAAGCTCGCAAAGCGTCCACAGCGCCAGGTCTTCGTGCACACCACCTTCCTCGGCGGGGGCTTCGGCCGGCGCGGCTTCGACGACTTTGGCGACTACGCGGTCAAGATCGCCACGCGCATGGAGGGAACTCCAGTGAAGCTCATCTACACCCGCGAGGAGACCTTCACGCACGGGTACCACCGTCCGGCGTCCATGTGCCGCATGCGCGCGAAGCTCGGAGAGGACGGTCTGCCTTCGGACCTGCACATGGAGCTCAGCTGTCAGAGCATCCTCGCGGAGTACCTCCCACCGCTCCTCCTCGAGGCCCCGTTCGCCACGAACACCGCCATCGACGGGCTGAAGCACTCGCCCTACTCCATCCCGCGTCAGCAGGTGGACTACAAGCGGGTGACCCTGCCGGTTCCGGTCGGCTGGTGGCGCTCGGTCCACGGCAGCCACAACGCGTTCTACCGGGAGTGCTTTCTGGACGAGCTCGCCGAGAAGGCAGGCCAGGACCCTGTCGAGTACCGCCGGGCCCTGCTCCAGGGCTCTCCCCGGGATCTCGGAGTCTTCGAGCTGGCAGTCGACAAAGCGGGACCCGTTCCCGAAGGCCTGCACCGCGGAGTGGCCGTCTTCGAGTGTTTTGGCTCGTACGTCGCAGAGGTGGTCGACATCGAGGTGATTGACGGCGTGGTCTATCCCCGTCGTCTCGTCGCCGCTGTCGACTGCGGGATGGTCGTGCACCCGGACACGGTGAAGGCGCAGATCATGGGTGGCGCCACGATGGGTCTGAGCACCACGCTGTACGGAAAGCTCAGCCTGGTCGACGGGGCGGTCCAGGAGACGAACTACCACCAGTACCCGCTGCTCGGCATGAATCAGGCGCCTCGCGTCGAGGTGCACATCGTTCCGTCGGCGGAGCCACCTGGCGGAGTGGGCGAGGTGGGGCTTCCCCCGGCCATGGGCGCCCTGTGCAACGCCATCTACGCGGCGACCGGCAAGCGAATCCGCACCCTGCCGGTGGCGGACCAGTTGAAGGCGTAGCGCATCTTCAGGGCCCGCCTGCCGGCGTATCTGCGCGGCCCGGCTTTCGTCGCGGTGGCAGTGCTGGGTGTGCTCGTGGCCAGGGCCGTCGCTGCACCGGTCGACCCCTACGGGAGCAACGGCGCGGCCTGGATGGAGCACCTTCAGCGGCTGAACGCCGCCTGGGAGCTGCCCGAGGCGCTGCCCCCCGGGGGCGAGTTCATGCACCACTGGCTCGCCAGGCTCGACGGCGGTTTTCCCCCGATGCTGCACCTGCTGGCGGTGCCACTCACCTGGCTCACCCGCGGGTCCTTGCTGGGCGTTCTGCCCCTGACCCTCGGTCTGCTCTTGGTGCTGGCCGGAGCGGTGGGTCGTATCGCCTACGCGATCACTGATCGGCCCCCGGTGGGCGCCGGCGCCTTCGCAGGCGTGATGCTCGTTCCAGGACTGCACGGGTCCGCGATTCGCTACTACTACGACCTTCCGATGACGGCTCTGTTGTGGGCCGCCCTGGCGGTCCTGGTGAGTCGTTGGGACCAGGAGCCCGTGAGGGCCGGCCTCGTCGGGGCGGGCCTCGCCCTCGCCGCCTCGTTCACGAAGTGGACGACCCTTCCCTTCCTGCTCTGTCTCGTCGCCGGGGCGGCCCTCACTCCGCGCCGCTTGCCGGGGGCGCTGGCCGGCCTTCGCAACCCCGGCGCGCGGGGGAAGGCGCTGCTGGTGTGGGGGCTGGCGTGGTTGATCCCGGTCGGCCTGTATGTGCTCATCCGCGGGCAGAAGAACTCTCTGGGCTTCTCGGCGCGAGAGTCCGGCGTCGTGAACTACGGCCACCACGAGACCGGCGGGTTCTTCGCCTCGGTGGTCGGGGGGATCGGGGCCCGTCTCGGAGAGCTTCCCTTCCTCTTGGAGAAGCTTGGTGACTATGGCCTTGGGCTGACCGTGGCGGTGTTCTCGCCGCTGCTCCTCGCGCCGACCCTGGTGCTGTTGGGGATCGCGGCGGCCCGGCGCGCCCCGGGTGGATGGCTCGTCGCCAGCGCGGTCTTTGGACACATTGGCTTCCTCGTCTTGCTGGTCGACCCCGTCGACGAGCGCTTCCTGATCACCCTGGCCCCGGCGCTGGTGCTCGGGGCAGCCGTGGGCTGGGGAACTCTCTCCCCGGGCCGGCGGCGACTCAGCGGGGTGGTCATCGCCACGCTCGGGCTGCTCGTGGCCGCGGACCTGCACCACGGCGTGCCCCTGGGTCCCAACTCGTGGGCACGCAGTCTTCCGTTGTGGGGGACTCCGGGGGCCGATCCGATGCCGCCCCCCATCCGGCCCCGAGGGATCTCCGCCGCCAGCTCGAGCGCCCACCGCGGTTGGGCTCGCCGGGACGCGGCCTTGGATCCTCGCCAGCCAATGCGCGACGCGCTCCAAGACTGGCTGCGGGGCTGTGCGCCGACGAAGGTGGCGGCCCTCGACGCCATCGATCTCATCGCGCCCTACGGCGACCACGACTGGATCACCTGGAGCAACCGGCGCTGGTGCATGCGGGACGAGGACTGCGTGCCCCTGCAGACGACTCCAGTGAACTGGCGCCTCGCGGGCAACGTGACGCCCCCTCCCGGCGTGCGCGCGGTCTTCTTCCTCGATGACCCGAGCTTCTCTTGCGAGGGGGCGGACCTGGCGCCAGACACCCTCGTGCTCTCCATCGAGCGCTTCGACGGCCGCGCGCAGCGGGCACCACCCTGTCCTACTGGGGAGCCTTGGCACCTGGTGGCGCTGGTGCCTGATCCGGAGGGTGGGCCGGGGGTGGGGGCGTGGGCGCGGGCAGGCACGGAGCCGTGCTCTCGGGGCGTCCCCCCGTCGCCAGTGCGCTGACGACGTCGCGCTCGCTCCGAAAGCCACACGCGAAGGTGCGAGCGGCCGATGCGGGGGCGTCCGGCCACCACCAGCGGTACTCCGGTGTCGGGGCGCTGTTGGCCCCCGGGCCGAGGTCGCGCCCCACCGCCATGCCCCAGCCGAGGGCGAGTTCTTCGGCGGTGCACGCGGCGGCGGGGTCCAGCCACTCCATCAACTCCACGGGTCGCATGGTGAACCAGGCCCACTGCCCGGAGGCCACACAGAGGGCGCGGCGTGGAACGCCGGCGGCGAAGCGTTGCTCGAGCCCGCCGAACCGTCCGTCGAGGCGCTCCAGCGTGCCGTAGGCGATGCCCGTCAGCAGAGCCATCCACGAGGCTTCGTCGGGGACGGCGCCACGCAGCGCTGCCCCCAGCTCGGCATCCCACCCGGCGGCGCTGGGCCCTCCGTGAAGCATGCGGCAGGGCTCGGGCGACATGGCCACTTGCTCCCCGAGGCCCTCGAAGAACCAGGCGCGCTCGGCCGGCGCGAGGTCGAGGCCCAGCAATCCGGGTGCGCGGCCCTCGGGCCCACAGGCTCGGTCCGTGAAGTCCAGCGCGGTGGCCTGGCCGAGCATGCGGAGGAGGGCAGGGGACTCCTCGGGGCGCTCCTTTGCCAGCTGCCGGAGCCCCTTCGGTCCCTCACGGTCGATGAGCCGTGGACCGAAGGTGTGCCGCTCGGGCCGCGCCGCCCGCAGGGACCCGGCGAAGCGGGACTGCAGCCAGGTGTTGGACTCCTCGTCGGAGGCACCGAAGTAGAACGCGGCCAGCTTCCAGTGCATGCCCTCGAAGCAGAGCAGCAGGGCCCCGCCCAAGGCGATGCTCGCGGCGAGGGTGCGCACGCGGCGTCGGCGCGGGGCTCCGGGCGCAAAGGCACTGGCGGCGAGCACCACGAGGTAGGGCCAGATGGGCGCGATGTAGTCCACCTCGACCTCGAGGCCGGCGAAGAGGACCGCGGAGCACTGCACCAGGGGAACGAGCACACAGGTTGCTTGTACGAGGCGCAGGCCGCGGTTGGCCGTCGGCTCGCTGGGAGACGTCAGCGCGATCCCTCCAATGACGGCGAGGACGAGCAGGAGGGCGGGGTATGCGTAGAGCAGGACCCCCTCGCTCATGGGGACCAGACCCCACAGGTCCGGCCCGGAGACCCGAAACCCCGTGGGCAGAGCGAAGTCGATGAGCTGACCGAGCCTCTCGCTGAACGGCGCCGTCATCTCGATGCCCGACCGGTCCTCAGCCCACAGCGTTCCGCGGGAGAAGGCCTTTCGGATGACCCCATCCTCGCCATCGCTCACTCCGAGCACCGCGAAGGTGGCGAGGGACGCCAGCAGGCCCCCCGCCATCGCCGATCCTCGGGCGAGGCGCCCCCGGGACCACATCACCAGCGCCAGGCCGAGCACCACCGCCCCACGCACGCCGCCGTCGAGCATGTACCCCGCGGCGAGCCCCACGAGAGCGCCGGCGAGCCCCGCCCGGACGAGCGCCCCACGCCCGCGTCCGTCGGCTCCGGGAGCCGCGACGAGGAGCAGCGCGAGCCCCACGAAGAGATCGCAGTCATCGTGGTTGGTGGAGCCCTTCTGGGCGTAGTGGGCGAGCATCGGGGGAGCCAGCACGAAGAGGGCCCCGGCGCTCGCTGCGCCCTTCCACCCCGCGGCTCGGCTGGCGAGCAAGGTGAAGACGAGGGCCACCGCCGCATGCAGGGTGAGGCTGCAGAGCCGCAAGCTGCCGACCTCGGGGCCAGCCAGGGCGATGACCGGTGCGCACCAGGCACCAAAGACGAACGTGCAGCCTTGATGAGGCTGGGGGAGGTAGTCGGCCGGTGGGCCCAAAAGCCCCGACACGAGGTGGGCAGCGAAGAGACCGAACTGGTCCATCTCCGTGGTCCCCCAGTCCGGCTCGAACAGCAGGATCGGGAGACGCACCGCGAAGAACGCTGCCATGGTCACGAGGGCGACGAGACCGATCCGCGAGCTGGGGGTGAGGGGACCGGGCATGCGCAGGGGGATGATAGCTTTGCTGGATCAGGGCGACGTCGACCGCCCTCGGAGAGTCTGTGCGCACCCCTCTTCTCCTCGTGGGCATTCTCGCGCTCGCTGCCCGACCGGCGGTGGCGGAGCCTCTCTGTGCGGCGTCGGATGTTCGGTTGGAGGAGCGGGTCGCCACCGCGACTGAGACGAGCTGCCACGCGCTGGGGTGGACCCGATGTGCCTTGGGTTACGAGGTCTTCCTGTCCCATCCCGAGGTCATGGAACACGCCGCTCCCTGGTCGGACTGTGGCTCCCAGATCCAGTCGATCGCCGAGTGGGGGATGCTCGGCCTCGCGCCCGAGGGCTGGCCGGCCGCCGAGGTGGGTGTCTCCGATGTGGGAGCCACGTTGCTAGAGACCACCAATCTCGACTTTCTCTTCGACGCCGAGGCCCTCGCGCGCCGCCCGCTCGAGAGCGTGGTCTTGTCCGAGTCCACGGAGACGAGCTCGAGCGGCGCCACCTATCTGCAGAGGCGCTTGCTGCTCCGCGACCCCTTCGTGGGCGAGATCCCGGCTCTCCTGTTGCTGCCACCCGGAACAGGCTCCGTGCCCGCGGTGGTCGCGCTGCCGGGGCACGGGGAGGACCCCGAGGCGTTTCGAGACCTGCGCATGGGCCAGTTCTTCCCCGAGCAGGGTCTCGCGCTGTTGATCGTGGGGTTTCGGGCGTGGACGCGGCCGGAGGAGGACCATCGCTTGTCGGCGACGTTCCTCTGCGCCGGCTTCTCCCTGGCCATGGTGAGAGCCTACGAGGCCCTCGTCGCCCTCCGCTACCTGCAGGCGTCCTCGCGGACGTGCGGTCAGCGGTTGGGCGTCATCGGACACAGTGGAGGTGCATCGACCGGCAACTTGCTCGCCTGGCTCGAGGTCAATCCCGCGGTGGCCCACGTCACCGACCTGCAGGCGGAGTACCTCACCAGCGACGAGCTGGGGATGATCGACTGCGAGACTCACCCCGGGCTGCACGCGCACTGGGAGTCGGTGGTGTGGTTCGACGGGGCGCCGCGGGCGATTCTGGAGGTCCCCTACCAGTTCGGGGGGACGATGGAGAACGAGTACCCCCCAGACCCCGAAGACCCCGCCAGCACCTCGCTCTTCATGCCCTTTCTCCTCGAGCACTTGACGCCCACCCCCTGAGGTCCTCGGCTCGGGCGGAGTGCGTCCCGCGCACGCGGCGCCCCGGTGTGGTTCGATCCTGCGGTGTCGACCCCGCGCCCCCTCCGCGCTCTCTGGACCGCGTCGCTGCGCCTCCTGAGCGTTCTCGGCGCCGTGAGCGCGCGCTGGGCCGGGAGCGTGGGAATGGTGCTCCTGGCGCCAGCCTGCATCTGGCAGCTGATGCGGCACACAAAAACTCCGACCACCGCCCAGACGCTCGTGTAGTGTGCGGCCGGGAGGCGTGACTCAGGATAGAGTGACTATGGCGAACGCACTGACCAGAACTGGCTTTCTCTGCATGGCGCTGCTTCTCGCGGCGTGTCCGTCCGACGGCGTGCGGCTCTATCACACGGAGCCGATTGCCCCGCAGTTGACTCGGGAAGACGTCGAGAACCTCGAGCACATGGGCCCGGTCCTCACCGAGACGGGCGTCAACTTCGCCATCTACAGCGAGAACGCGACCCGCATCGACGTCCTGCTCTTCGATGACCCCGAGCTCGAGACTCCCGCGCAGCAGTTCGAGATGCTTCCCATCCGCGAGGGCAGCCCGGTGTGGAGCCTGTACGTGGAGGGGGTCGGCCTCGGCCAGCACTACGGCTACGTCGCCTGGGGACCCAACTGGGAGTACGACGAGGAGTGGTTCCCCGGGGCCATCGACGGCTTCATCGCCGACGTGGACTCCTTCGGCAATCGCTTCAACCCCAACAAGCTGCTCATCGACCCCTATGCCCTCGCCCTGCACCGCGACCACGACTGGACCCGGGGCAGCACGGCCTCTGGACCCGGCCGCACGTCGTCCACCTGGGCAGCGGGCTCGAAGTCCGTGGTGGTGCGCAGCGAGTACGAGTGGTCCGCTGAGGAAGACGCGTGGCGGACGGGGCGCGCAGCCAACACGCTGCCAGGGCACGACTGGCACGAGCAGATCGTCTACGAGGTCCACCCCAAGGGCTTCACCGCCGACCCGGCGTCCGGCGTCGACCATCCCGGGACCTACCGCGGAATCGGTGAGCACGCCCAGTACCTCGCGGATCTGGGGGTCACGGCCGTCGAGCTTCTGCCCATTCACGAGAAGCCCCTCGACGGTGGGTACTGGGGCTACAACAACACCAGCTTCTTCGCCCCCGAGCTGTCCTACGCCTTCGATCGGCGGCCTCGCGAGGTCGTCGACGAGTTCAAGTGGATGGTGGACCAGCTCCACCAGGCCGGCATCGAGGTGTGGATGGATGTCGTCTACAACCACACGGGTGAGGGCGGGCTCTGGCGCGAGCGCATCTACCAGACCGACACGTCGCTGGACCCCACGACGGATGCGTCCTTCTACAACTTCGACCCCCACGAGACGGCAGGGATCTACAACTTCCGGGGCATCGACAACGCCGCGTACTACGCCCTGGAGGAGTCGGGTCTCACCTACTGGAACAACACCGGGGTGGGGAACCAGACGCGGCCGAACCACACGCCCATGCGCCGGCTCATCCTCGACTCTCTGCAGTACTACGTCGAAGAGATGCACGTCGATGGGTTCCGCTTCGACCTGGCGGGCATCCTCGGCGAGCGCGACCTGGACTACAACAACTGGGACGACCCGGCCAACACGGTCCTCCAGGCCATCAGTGACGCGCCGTTCGTGCAGGACAACAACGTGCGCATCGTCGCCGAGCCCTGGACCGCGGGAGGCAACTACGGGTCTCTCATCGGGGCGTACCCCGCCGCGACGAACGGTCATGGGTCTGGGTGGGGCGAGTGGAACGCGCGCTTCCGGGACTGGTGGCGAGACTTCGTCAACGACGACAACTGGCGCCTGAACACCCCCATCAGTGAGGACTGGAGCACGTCCGCTGACGGCGGCTTCGTGATGACCGGCTCGTCGTCGTACTACGACCACAATGGCCGCAAGCCCTGGCACAGCCAGAACTTCATCACCATTCACGACGGGTTCACGATGTACGACCTGTTCACCTACGAGGAGAAGGTGAACGGCTGCGGTCCCCTCAACCCCGTGTGTTGTGACGACCCCGCCTCGGCCTGGTGTGACCAGGAGAGCGGCGACGACCACAACCGCTCGCGCGACTGGGGCATGTCCCAGGCCGGTGAGGCGACGAAGCGCCAGATGATGCGCAACATGTACGCGGCGATGATGATCAGCCACGGCACGCCGCTGCTCCTCGGCGGCGACGAGTGGGCGCGCACCCAGCTGGGCAACAACAACGCCTACTCGACCCAGGCCGACAACGAGTGGAACTGGTTCCAGTGGGGCGCGTGGCAGCAAGACGACGCGCGGGTCCGCATGCACGACTTCGTGCGTCAGATCATCCAGGTGCGCAAGGACCACATGTACGCGTTCGCGCCCCAGGACTGGGGGACTGGCGCGCCCTTCTCCTGGCGCAACGCCAACAACTCCGGGGACCCAGACTGGGGGGCGCGGAACCTGATGATTCACTACTACGACGCGACCTTCGGTCCCGAGATCGCGATCCTCGTGAACCTCGAGCGCGGCCCGGTGGAGTTCACGCTCCCCGAGGGCCGTAGCTGGGCACGTCTCATCGACACGCAGCTGTGGTTCGACAACGAGGACCCCAACGACACCGCGGACTACTTCGACCAGACCGGGGCCGACCCCCGCAGCTCCTGGAACGCGAGCCTCGGCGAGGAAGCCATCGCGATCCCCGACGGCAGCTACGGCGCCGCGGCCAACTCCATCGTCATCCTCGAGGCCCGGTAACTCCGTGAGATCCCGACTGCTCGGCGCCGCGCTGGCGCTGCTCTTCTTGCTGCCTGCCAGCGCTCTGGCCGAGTCGAGCTATCGCCCGGCGAGCGTCGGTGGGTACTTCCGTCTGATGGCTCGCCCGGACTTCCAGGGCGGCAATGGGCGGCTGGGCTACTGGAACCTGTACGGGCGCCTGCTCAATGAGGCTCCGTGGGCGGCGGTGGAGCTCCGGCTGCACCTGCTCCCACAGCAGCCGGGCACGAAGGAGATCTGGACGAACCTCGTCATGCGGATCGAGGGCGGCTCGGTGCGCAACGCCAGCGAGAGCAACGGGTCCCTGGGCGAGTTCCAGTTCTCCCAGCTCTACGCCGAGGCGGGCAACGTGCTGCTCGAGGACGTCACCTGGCGACTGGGCACCCTGCAGTATTGGTACGGCGACCTCGGGCTCTACGACATGCGCCCCGCCGAGATCTTCTTCCAGACCCTCGGGCTGTCGATGAAGCTCAACAAGGGGCCCCTCGAAGTGATGGTGGGCGTCGGGGACTCGGGGTTCGCGCAGCGGGGATTCCAGTACAGCACCGTGATCTCCGGGGGCGGCGCCTTCCGGCTGCGCGCGCCGCGCCACTTCGAGTTCGGCTTCGGCGGTCAGGTGAACTGGGAGCCCAAGGTCGCTGGGAACCGCAACGCGCCTCACACCACGCCCGGCGTCGGGTACGAGGAGTGGGTGCGCGGCGAGATCGTGCAGAACTACCTGCAGGCCAACCCGGGGCAGGAAGACTTCTTCCCGAAGCCCGAGGCCACCGCCAACGTCTCCTGGAAGGGCGTGGGCTACATCGGCTTCGGCGACCTCGGTCCCATCCGCTGGAACTCGCTCTTCGCGAACATCCAGCTGACGCACCCGGACCAGCGCACGACGGAGACCTTCGAGGGGCGGGAGTACGACATCTACGTCGCCGACCTCACTGACGAGCGCTTCCAGCTGACCCTCGGTGACGAGCTGCAGATGCAGCTGGTGCCGAACCGGCTCGACCTCTCCTTGGCCGTGCTCTACGGCAACCACTGGGACGCCGACAACGACGAGGTCAGCCCGTCGGACCACGACCGGGAGTACCTCAGCTCCGTCCTCCGGGTGCAGGTCTACATCACGCCGACGGTGCACTTGCTCGTCGAGTCGAGCATCGCCTGGGAGAAGAGCCGCAACGGCAATGCCTACCGCAACGCCGCGGACTCCATCTTCGAGAACACCGGGGGACTCACGGACAGCCGCGGCCTGGAATACGGAGACTCGGACCAGCGCACGACCTGGCAGGGGAAGGGCGGCTTCGTGTTGAACCCCCTCGGTCCAGGCATGTACGTCCGACCGTCCCTTCGTCTGCTGTACGGCATCCAGTACTCCACCCAGAACAACGCCTTCGGCAACAGCTTCGTCGAGACGCCATCGCAGTTTGCGCAGTTCGAGACGGTGGAGCGCCACTGGCACCACATGATCGCTCTCGAAGCGGAGGCCTGGTTCTAGCCATGACGCGCCGCCTTCTACTCATCGCATCCCTCTGTCTCCTGGTCACCGGCTGCCTCAAGCGCGCCGAGCCCAACAAGGCGGCCGAGCCCACGGCCGTCGCGGCCATCTTCCTGCTCGATCAGGAGAGCGAGACCGACGTCTTGCCGGCCCCCGCCGCCCTCGTCGACACGGCGACGGCGATGCTCGCCGAGCGCAACCTCGTGGTGCGGTCCATCCCGCCGGAGGAGTGGGCCGAAGACTTCTCGCGACGGAGGAGCACCCGCCAGCGGATGTTGTCCCTCTTGGACAGCAGCGAAGAGGACGTGGTTCTGCTCGTGGAGACCCGGGCCTCCCTCGCTTCGCTCATGGAGGGTCGCTACACGTGGACGGTGCCGACCCAGCTGACGCTTGCTCGCCGCGGTCAGGCCGACTTCCCCGTCCAGGCGACGGTGGAGGCCCCTGTCTTCCTGCGCTTCGCCCACCAAGGTGCGCCGGAGGCGGTCGAGGCGGCGGTCACCGTCATCACCCGACGGCTCGCCCGCATGACCGAGGACCTGCTCAGCGAGGACCTGCAGAGCGCGGCCCCAGCTCGGGAGTCCGGCGTCAAGCAAGCCCAGGCGAGCCCTCGGACCCACGACGACGCAGACGCCATCTACTTCGTGATGGTGGACCGGTACAAGAACGGCGACCCCTCCAACGACCGGACGGTGGACCCGTCGGACCCCCAGGCGTTTCACGGGGGAGACCTGCGGGGGCTCATCGACGACCTCGATCGCCTCGCAGCCCTGGGGTTTCGCAGCGTCTGGGTCAGCCCGGTCTGGGAGACCCGCGACGAGCGCATCGGACCGTGGGGTGCGTTCCACGGCTACTGGGTGGAGGACCCGGGCGCCGTAGAGCCTCGGTTTGGCACCGAGGCCGAGCTGGTGGAGCTCAGTGAGGCGCTGAAGGAGCGAGGGATGGGACTCATCCTCGACTTCGTGGCGAACCATGTGGCCCCCGGGAGCCCATTGGTCTCGGAGAATCCCGAGTGGTTCCACGGCCTCGGTGACATCGAGGACTGGGACAACGCCGAGGAGGCGGTGACCCACGACGTCCATGGCCTGCCAGACCTCGCCCAGGAGCGGCCCGAGGTGGCGCAGTGGCTCGTCGACCACGCCGTCCAATGGCAGGAGCGCCTGGCGCCGGAGGGATTTCGCCTCGACGCTGTCCGGCATGTCGCTCCGGCCTTCTGGCAGTCGCTGAACGACGAGCTGAGGGAAGGGGACGCTGGAGTCGCGCTGGTCGGCGAGCTCTTCGATGGCTCGCCCGACGCCGTCTCCAAGAGCTGGAGCGAGGGCGCGTTCTCAGGGATGTTCGACTTTCCGCTGCACTACGCGCTGACGGATGTGTTCTGCGACGACGCCCCGGTGGGAAAGCTGGCGGCGACTCTCGCCCGAGACCGCGTCTACCCGGACGCGGCGCAGCTGGTGACGTTTCTCGACAACCACGACCTGCCGCGCATCGCGTCGCGATGTGGGCAGGACCCGCTCTCCGGCGCGCTGACGACGCTGTTGGCGCTGCGGGGTCGTCCGTCCATCACCTGGGGTACCGAGCTGCTGCTCGATGGCGCCGAGGAGCCGGCCAATCGGGCCGACTTTGACTGGGAAGCCGAGCGTCGCTTCGAGAAGCAGATCGCCCTCGGCCTTCGCATGCGGGCGGACTGGTCCGCGCTGCGGGCTTCCACCCGTCAGGTGCTCGTCCTCGAGGAGAGCGTCTTTGCCTGGGTCCAGGGCGACGAGGACTCCGCGGCGGTGGTCGCCATCAACCTGGGGGAGGAGCCGCGCACGGTGGAGCTTCCTCCTCTCGGTGACTGGCAGGACCCCGCGATGAGGTCCGATCTCGAAGGAGCCGTAACCGTTGCCCCCGGCGCCGTCGCCCTGGCGACGACGAGAGGCGAGCAGCCCGGAATGGGGGTGTGGCTCACCGACGCCCGAGCTCCCGAGTCGGTGGAGCTGGTGGTGCGGCTCGAGGGAGCGTCCCTCAGCAAGTTCGACGAGATGCTCCTCATCGGCGCGTCCACCGAGCTCGGGGCCTGGAGCCCGTCGAAGGCCGTCCCCGCGAAGCGAGACGGCAGGGACTTCGTGGCGCGGGTCACTGTTCCCCGCGGCGACGTCCTGGAGTTCAAGTTCGTGATTCGCCAGGACGGCGGTTCTCTCCTGTGGGAAGACCGTCCCAACCGCTATCACCTCGTGGTGGGCGGCGGCGAAGTCACCGCTGGCTGGGAGGCCTGATGGCCACCGTCGAGCTTCGAGACGTAGGCAAGCTCTACGGCGATACGCGCGCGGTCCAGGGAGTGAACCTCTCGGTGGCCGACGGCGAGTTCCTCGTGTTGGTCGGGCCCTCGGGCTGCGGCAAGTCCACGCTGCTTCGCATGGTGGCGGGCCTGGAGGAGATCAGCGAGGGCGAGCTTCGCATCGGAGGGTCACGAGCCAACGAGAAGGCTCCCCGCGACCGCGACGTCGCCATGGTCTTCCAGAGCTACGCGCTCTACCCCCACATGACCGTCCGTCAGAACATGGCGTTCGGTCTCAAGGTCCGCAAAGAGGACCCCGCGGAGATCGCGCGCCGGGTGAACGACGCGGCTCGGATGCTCGAGCTGGAGCCGCTCCTCGATCGGCTGCCCAAGGCGATGTCGGGAGGGCAGCGCCAGCGCGTCGCCCTGGGGCGCGCCATCGTGCGCCAGCCCGAGGTCTTCCTGTTCGACGAGCCGCTGTCGAACCTGGACGCGGCTCTGCGGACCCAGATGCGAGGCGAGCTGAAGGCCCTGCATGCCCAGCTCGGCAGCACGATGTTGTACGTCACCCACGATCAGGTCGAGGCGATGACCCTCGCCGACCGCATCGCCGTCTTGCGGCTCGGTGTGCTGCAGCAGGCGGGCACTCCCCGTGAGTTGTTCGAGCGCCCAGCAAACCGCTTCGTCGCCGGCTTCATCGGCTCGCCGGCCATGAACTTCATCGAGGGCCAGATCGAGGATGGCGCGTTCGCCGCCGGGAGCGCCACGTTCCCGCTCTCCGATCTGGGGGAGGCCACCGAGGGCGGCGCCTGCACCCTCGGAGTGCGGCCCCACGAGTTGTTGGTCCAGGGGACGGACGCCGCCGGCCTGTCGGGACGGGTCGGGCTGGTGGAGCCCACCGGCTGGGAGTCCATGGTCCACGTAGACACCGACCTGGGGCGGCTCGTCGCGCGGGTGGAGACGCGGGCGCTGGGAACCATCGCCGAGGGCTCGGCGGTGACGGTGCGGCCCTCAGAAGCTGTGCATCTCTTCGCCTCGGGCGAGACCGGGGCGGCCCTGCGGCATCCCGCGTAGCCGCTCGCGCCGCGGCGAAGGCCTCCTCCGTCTACATCGGCGGGAGGTGGACGTCACGGACCCCGCCGAAGCGGGGGTCGTCTGGGCTCTGGAGCAACGCGGGGCCCGAGGACTCTGCGGGTAGCGAGCAGACGAGGCGAATGCCCGTGTCGCCGTAGACGTTTGCGGCCGGCCAGCCCGAGCGCACGCTGAGTCGAGCCTGGTCGTGGCGGTCCCACCAGGCACCGCCTCGCAGGAGGCGCATCTCGCGCTTCACGCTCTTCCACCCGTCACACCAGTCGCGGGAGCCGCCAGACATGTCATGCAGGCCGTAGGAGTTCACGTCGGTCTCGGACCAGCCCACCGCTTGGGGCTGCGGTGCGGTCCCCAAGGTGCCGAGCACCAGCGCATAGCCGGGCACCCAGCGGTCCCCCCAGGGGAACAGTCGTCCGTCAGGGCTGCGGGCTGCGTACTCCCACTCGGCGTCCGTGGGCAGCCGGTATCGGACTCCGTCGCAGGCGGTCCGCCACTCGGCGTACGCGACGGCATCGTGGAACGAGACCGCCATCACGGGCAGCTGGGGGTCCCACTCGTGCCCTGCGGGGTCGCGCTCGGGAAGTCGCAGTGTGCCATCGTCTGCCTTCTCGAGGTACTGGCCCCCGTGGGGCTCGTCCCTGGGGGCCCGGGCCCACGCTTCCTCCGGGGAGAGCGCCTCCAGGAAGTGCAGGTACTCCGCCATGGTCACGGGGTGCGTCATCATCGCGAAGTCGGGGAGCTGCACCCGCAGGCTCCGCAGACCACGCAGGGCTCGGCGGTCGCCACCGATGGTGGCTGACCCTCCGGGAACCGTCGCAAACCCAGCGGGCAGTGAGCTCTGGCCGAGCAAACGGAGCCGGAGCGACAGCCGCTCGCCGCGCCCGAGTTTCACGGGCTGCACGACCGTCAGGCGACCCGGAAGGCGTGCTCGCACGAGATAGCGGCCCGGCGGCAGAGGGACCTCGTCCGTTGGCGACATGCCCCGGGCCACGGCGTCGCCGGGCGTCAGCCGCCGATCCCGCTCGTCCATGGAGGAGATCTTGACCTCGGCCCTCGGGGGGTCCGTGTCCACTTGGAGGAGTGCAGGCGCGCTGAGGAGCGGAGCCCACTGGGGATCGTCGATCGCCCGGAGCTCCTCCTCGTACCGCACCGCCTCGAGGCGTCGGCCGGCGCGCTCGACCTCTTGGAGCTTGCGCCAGAGGTGGCGGGCCAGGGTGCGCCGGGCCTCGGTGTGGTCGGGGCGCTTGCGGAGCGCCTCCCGAAGCAGCCCCTCCATCGCGGCGTGCTCCCGCTCGCTCTCGAGTTCGAGCCGACTCGCAGTGTCTTCGGCCGCCCAGGCGTTGCGCTTCTTCTCGATGGAGTCGCCCGCCTTCAAGGACGCCATGGCGGCAGTGGCCTCTCGATGAGCCTGGCTGGCTCGCTCCTGGAGCGTCTTCCAGCGCCCCTCGTGCACCAGCGCTTCGTTGAGGGCGAGCTCGGCCGCCTTCCGCTTTCGGCGCTCGTCCTCGGTCCCCTGGAGGAACAGCTCCACCGCCAGGAAGAGGTCCCAGGCGGTGGGGTGCCGGTCTTCGGGGAGGCGCGCCATCGCGGTCAGGCAGATCTCCTCCAAGGGAGGCGCGACGGGGCGGTCGGCAGGTGCGACCTCCGATGGCTTGCGAAAGCGCCCCCGGGTGACGGCCAGCATCACGCGGCGTGCGTCGCGTCCCGCGAATGCCGGCCGCAGCGCGAGGATCTCGTAGAGGATGGTTCCCAGCGCGTAGACGTCGGTGCGCACGTCGAGATCGGCCCCCCGCGCCTGCTCGGGGGCCATGTGAGCAGGGGTTCCCAGGACACGTCCGATGGCGGTCTCGTAGATCGCGGCGTCGTCGCCCGTCTCGCCGAGCAAGTCTCCCGAAGAGAACGGATCGTTGGAGGTGGTGCTCCAGCTGTCCTCGAGGATGTCGAGCCGGGCGAACGTCGGTTCGTCGTCCACAGGATCCAGGTTTACGGTGGACCGCGCGATGCTCCCGTCGCCGAAGAGCGCCACGAGCCGTCCCGTCTCCGAGTCCGAGATCGCCTCGAGATTGTCGTGAGGCCCCTCGCCGAGGCCCACTGCGGGTTCGAGGGTTTCCGATCCGAAGAGCTGGCGTCCCGCGGTTGGCAGGGGAGGGATGCGCTTCGCGAGTCCCCAGTCCATGAGGAGGACCTCGCCCAGGGAGCCCACCATGATGTTCCCGGGCTTCAAGTCGCGGTGGAGCACCCCGCGCGTGTGCGCGTAGTGCACGGCCTGGCAGATCTGGCCGAACATCGCGAGCAGGCGCGGAAGGGGAAAGCGTGGCTCGAGTTCGTCGTCGCCCAGGCGAAGACCCTTGAGCAGCGAGTCCAGGCTGCGCCCGTGCACCCGCTTCATGGCGAAGAAGAGTTCCCCCGCTGGGGTCAGCCCGAGGTCATAGACCGGCAGGATGTTGGGGTGCTGGAGCTGGGCTGAGAGCCGGGCCTCCCTGACGAAGCGGATTCGATACCCGTCGTCCGACGCGCGGTCTGGGAGCAGGACCTTGTACGCCACCTCGCGGTGGAGCGCCCGGTCCAGCGCGCTGTGGATCGCGCCAACCCCCCCGGCTGCGAAGGCGTCGTGGACGAGATACCGGCTGGTGGCGTCGTCGGCGTCTCTCGACTCGCCCACGCGAGGACTCCTACTGACTCCGAGTCAACGCCTGGCAGTCTGCACTCGTCGAGGCCGAGCCGGCGCATGACTTCGACCCGAGGGCCGCGATCCGCGGAGCCCGCGCGGCCACCGTCTTCTGGTTGGCCGAGCCGAGGCGAATGGCCTGGGCGGCGAGCAGGCGGGTTGCCTTCGTCCGGGCCGCTGCGTCGGTCAGGGCCGTCGCGCGAGTCAGAGCGAGATCCGTCGCTTCGATGGACTGCACGAACCACTGGCCACTGGTTCCGCCATCGCAGTTCGCGGCCTGACAGCCTGCGAACACGGCGTAGGCCGCCCTCGACCAGGCCTGGCACGCGTCGAAGCGAGCACCGGTCTTGCACTCGGCTTGAAGCGTGTCGGAGAAGGCGGTCACCTTCGCACGCACACCCTCATCCGAGGCGTCCGCGGGGGACTTGATTCCCAGGCCCGAGTAGCCGGCGATGGCTGTGCTCGTAGCGTCGCCAGCGGCGCCTTCGCCGAGGTTCACGTCGCCCATGCGCAGGTCCTGGCTCAGGCGCGCGGCGGCGGCCGGAGCCGGGGCGGCTGCAGTTTCCGGGGCAGGTGCGGGTGCGGGGTCTCCTCCGCGGCTCAGGAAGACGAACACAAAGCCCGCGATCACGACTCCGAGGACGCCGATGGCGGCGAACAGTGCGGTGTTCGAGCCCTTCTTCGGCTTGCTCGCGCCGGGCGGCGGCGTGGGAGCGGGCTTCGCCGCCGGAGCTTCCTCCACCGTCGCCGCGTTGCCAGTGATGGGGGCCTGCCCTGGGGACGGGGTCTTTCCCGCCAGCGGAGGAGTGGAGATCACCCGACGGGTCGAGTCGACCTTGGCAGCTTCGGCGGCGTCCTCCTCCGGCGCGGGGGGCGTCGGCGGCGGCTTGGGTGCCGGGGGCTTGGGTGCCGGGGGCTTGGGCGCCGCGGCCTTGGGTGCTGCGGGCTTCGGAGCCTC
>JAGSHC010000407.1 GCA_023954745.1 Deltaproteobacteria bacterium
AGGACCCCGAGACCCTGCGCAGCTTCCGCATCTACAAGCACGTGCTCGGCACGGACCCCGCCACCGACGCGTTGGTCTACGAGGAGAAGGACGACACCTTCTCGGTGTACGTGTGGCGCACCAACAGCCAGAAGTACCTCGTCATCGGCAGCTTCCAGACCGTGAGCAACGAGATGCGGGTCTTGCGCGCCGACCAGCCCGAGGGCCGCTGGACGGTGGTGCAGCCTCGCGAGCGTGACCACGAGTACACCGTCGACCACCACGGCGAGCACCTGTATGTGCGCACCAACCTCGACGCGAAGAACTTCCGTCTCATGCGCACGCTCGAGAACAAGCCGGGCAAGGAGAACTGGGAGGAGGTCATCCCTCATCGTGACGACGTGCTGCTGGAGGAGTTCGAGCTGTTCGCCAACCACCTCGCGGTGGCCGAGCGACGGAACGGTCTCGTGCGACTGCGGGTGCGCGGCCACGACGGCAGCGACGACCACTACGTCGACTTCGACGATCCGGCCTGGCTGGCTGGCTTCGGCACGAACGCCACCCCGAACACCACGACGCTGCGGTTCACGTACACCTCGATGACCACGCCGGCCTCGGTGTTCGACTACGACATGACGGGCAAGAGCCGCACCCTGCGCAAGGAGCAGCCGGTGCTCGGCGGCTTCGACAAGTCGCTGTATGCGGCGGACCGCGTGTGGGCCACCGCCAAGGACGGCACGAAGGTCCCCATCGCCCTCGTGTACCGCAAGGACCTGGGACCGAAGAGCAAGCGACCGACGGTGCTCTATGGCTACGGCAGCTACGGCTACTCCCTGGACGCCACCTTCAGCTCCGCCCGGCTGTCGCTGCTCGACCGCGGCTTCGTGTGGGCCGTGGCGAACATCCGGGGAGGCGAGGAGCTCGGCCGCGCCTGGTACGAAGACGGCAAGCTGCTGAACAAGAAGAACACCTTCACGGACTTCGTCGCCTGCGGTGAGCACCTCGTAGCGGACGGCTGGGCGGACTCGGAGCGCCTGTACGCCATGGGTGGCAGCGCCGGCGGCTTGCTCGTGGGCGCAGTGGCCAACATGCGGCCCGACCTGTGGGACGGAGTCATCGCGGCGGTGCCCTTCGTGGACGTGGTCACCACCATGCTCGACGACACCATCCCCCTGACGACCTCGGAGTACGACGAGTGGGGCAACCCCAACGAGGCGGCCTTCTACGACTACATGTTGAGCTACTCGCCTTACGACCAGGTCTCCGCGCAGGCATATCCGGCCATGTTGGTCACCTCGGGGCTGCACGACTCACAGGTGCAGTTCTGGGAGCCCACGAAGTGGGTTGCGAAGCTGCGGACGGTGAACACCAGCTCGGAGCCCATCCTCCTGCACACCAACATGGACGCCGGTCACGGAGGCAAGTCGGGCCGGTTCGCCCGCTATCGCGAGGTGGCCCTGGAGTACGCCTTTCTCGTGGATCAGGCCGGTCTTCTCGAGTAATGGGTCACCGCTGACCCAGCTGGGCTGAGCTGAGGGATCGGCGCGGACCCGCTCTCGGCGCGGCGAGGCCCGCAAGCCCTTGATCTCCGGTGGAGATCGCCGCCAAAGCCACCGCCCTTGCCCCCGACGAGCGCTGCAGCTCCGTGGCGGAGCTGCGCTGCGCCATTCTCGAGGCCGTCTCGGAGTTCTCGCACCTCCTGTCGACGGAGCCTTCCGCGGCCGCGTGATCGCGGGCGGGCGGAACCGCTGCCACACTCCCGGCCCCCCCGCCGGACGCTCTCGTGACTCAGCCCCCCATTGTGACCCCCGCCTTCGTGCGGCTGTGGGTCGCACACTTCCTTCAGGCTCTCGGCTTCAGCTCCATGCTGCTGCTGCCGCTGTACCTCGACCACCTCGGCGCGAGCCGCGCAGAGATCGGGGCGGCGATGGCGGCGGCCTCCTTTGGCGGCCTCGCAGCCCGCCCCGCGGTGGGCTGGGCCCTCGACACCCTGGGCCGCAAGCCGGTCTTGTTTGCCGGCACTCTCGTGCTCTTCGCCGGCATGGCCAGCGTGGGGCTGATCGATCGCATGGGCCCCCTGGTCTTCGTGATGCGCATCCTGGTGGGCCTCGGCACCGGGACGCTCTTCACCGGCTACTTCACCCTCGCCGCCGACCTCGTCCCCGCGAGCCGACGGACCGAGGGCATCGCGCTGTTCGGAATCTCCGGTCTCGCCCCGCTGATGGTGAACCCGCTGCGCGACCTGCTGGCCCTGCCGCCGGAGGATCTGCGTTGGTTCTTGCCGGTGGTGGGGTGCTTCATCCTGGCTTCCCTGCTCTTCCTGCCAGGCGTGCCCGAGGGTCCACGAAGCGCCGATGCCCGCGCGGGCTTCGACTGGGGTGCGGCACGCAAGGCGCTCCAGCGACGCTCCCTCATCCCCGTCTGGAGCGCCACCATCGTGTTCGCCGCGATGGTGTCGGTGTTCATGTCGTTCGTGACGGTGGCGGCCGAAGCGCGACAGATCCCTGCCCCCGCCGCAGTCTGGGCTGCGTACTCCGGGGGCGCTGTGGCGGTCCGCCTGGTGGGCGCCTCGCTCCCCGACCGGCTCGGCACGTTCCGGGTCGGCGCTGCTGCCCTGCTCTGCTACAGCGTGGGCATCGCGCTCGCCGGTGGCGCCCAGACCACCACCGCCTTTCTGGTAGCGGGAGTCCTGGGCGGGATCGGCCACGGCTACTGCTTCCCGGTGCTCACCGGCCAGGTGGTGACTCGCAGCCCCCTCGTCCTGCGTGGGGTGGCCATGGCCGCGTTCACCGGCCTGTGGGAGATCGCCCGACTGGCGTGCGCTCCGGGCTTCGGGGCCCTGGCCGACGCGGTAGGGGATGGCGCCATGCTGCAAACCGCCGGCGCCTGCGGGGCTGTGGGGGTCGGCGTGTGGTGGGCGCTCGAACGCTCGATGGCGGAACGCCCGTAGGTGTTGGGTCTCAGCGCTCCCCCGCTCTATGCTCACGAGCCGTGCGGACTCCTTTCTTCCTCGCAGCGGTGCTCTTCACCGCCGGCTGCCCTTCCTCGTCTACGCCGTCGGCACCTCCACCCGCCGTGGAGCCCGAGCCGGCGACGCCGTCCGCGACGCTTCGCGCTGAGGTGCAGCAGCTCAGCCAGCGCTTCGGAGATGGCAGCAAGTGCGACACCGGCGCGCTTGAGCGCCTCCGGGGGATTCGCGACGAACACGGGGCGACCTTCGTGCGGGACGCTCTCGTCAACGCCTTCCAGGGGTGCGACGACCTCGAGGCCGTCGCCGGCCTGTACCGCGACACGCTCCCCGAGCCGCCCACCGACGCGGCCCTGCTGGAGCTCGGCGTGGCCTACGTGCGGGCTGCGGAGTACAGCGCAGCGACGGAGGTCCTCAGCGAGGTGGCGGACCGGTCGCCGCCGGGGAGCAAGCCGCGCTGGATCATGGGGTTCGCGCTGCTGCACGCCGGCCGAGCGGAGGAAGCTCTGCCCTTGCTCGTGGAGGGCCGCCAACACGCGTCCGGGTCCGAGGGAAGCGAGGGGCCGCTGCTCATCGGCCTGGCCCATCTCCAGTTGCACGACCTCCCCGCGGCCATCACTCAACTGGAGGCGGCGACCGCCCTCGACCCCGGGAACCCCGCGGGCCTCTCGGCACTGACCCGGGCGTACGCGAGCGCCGGGCGCCACGCGGACGCAGCGCGGCTCGCCGCTGCCACCCGAGAGGCCAACCACGAGCGTGCTGTCGTCGAGCAGGCCACCAAGAAGCTCTCGGTGCTGGGC
>JAGSHC010000048.1 GCA_023954745.1 Deltaproteobacteria bacterium
CGTCCTCGCCATCAAGCAGACCTTGTACCGCACCGGCGCGGACTCCCCGGTGCTCGAGGCCCTCGTGGAGGCGGCGCGGGCCGGCAAGGAGGTCACCGTCGTCGTGGAGCTCATGGCTCGCTTCGATGAGGCCGCCAACATCGCCGGGGCGACGCTGCTCCAGGACGTGGGCGCCAACGTGGTGTACGGGGTCGTGGGTTACAAGACTCACGCCAAGATGCTGATGGTGGTGCGGCGGGAGGAAGACGGATCCCTGCGTCGCTTCACCCACCTGGGCACCGGCAACTACCACCACCGCACCGCCAAGCTCTACACCGACTTCGGAATGATCACGGCCGATCCCGAGATCGGGGCGGACGTCCATCAGGTGTTCATGCAGCTGACGTCGGTGGGCCGTGGAGTGAAGCTGGAGCGCCTGCTGCAGTCCCCGTTCACGCTCCTGCCCACGATGCTCGAGCTCATCGCGTTCGAGGCGGAGGAGGCCAAGGCGGGCCGCCCGGCGCGCATCATCGCCCGCATGAACGCCTTGACCGATGTTGGCGTGATGCACGCTCTGTACATCGCCAGTCGCGCGGGCGTGCAGATCGACCTCATCGTGCGCGGCGTGTGCTGCCTCCGGCCTGGGGTCCCGGGGCTCTCGGAGAACATCCGTGTGCGCTCCGTCGTGGGCCGATTCCTCGAGCACTCCCGCGCCTACTGGTTCCAGCACGGCGGGGAGGAGCGCCTCTACCTGGCGAGCGCGGACTGGATGGTGCGCAACCTGCACCGCAGGGTCGAGGTGGCCTTCCCCGTCGACGACCCGGTCCTCAAGCAGCGAGTCATCGACGAGGGCCTGCAGGCTTACCTCGACGACAACCGTCAGTCGTGGGAGATGAACCCCGACGGGAGCTACGGCAAGGTCAAGCGGGCCGGCGACCCCACCTTTCGCGCGCAGTCGATGCTGTTGGAGCGCCTCGGCAAGCTGGGTCGGGCCCCCGCAGGGGACGCAGGTCGACGCCGCAAGGCTGACCGGAAGAAGAACCGGAAGAAGAGCAAGCGCAAGAACGGGTGATCGGCGGGCGCTCCGCCCGGGGCGCTAGTCGCCCTGGTACGAGCCCCACAGATCGTCGCGCCCAAAGAGCCACTGTGCCGTGGTGGTGTCGCCGCTCAGGTCGGGTGGGAGGATCTGCGCATCGCAGGCGAAGAGCGTGCTCCCCGGCTCGCGCACGAAGTTCCACCAAGCGGTGCGAGCGCAGTCGTAGCCCTCGATGGTGGGGGAGTCCCACCCATGCCCGCCCCCGGGGATGACGAGCAGGTGTTCCTCGGCGCGGTCGGGCATGTCGTCGAGCATGTCGATGACGGGCTCCAGGGGGGTCGCGGGGTCCAGAGACCCGTTGATCCACAGGAGCGGTGTCGTCTCGACGAGGGCCTCGTCTGCGCGGGGATCTCTCGCTGCTCGCGGCCAGTCGGCCTCCTCCAACTGAGCCACGCGCAGCGTGGAGCCCAGAGAAAACAGCCCTTGCCGGTGCAGGTCCAGGGCGTCGTCGACCGATGGGCCGTCGTCCCAGAGCTCGCTCAGGATCACGAGGTTTCCGAGGACCTGGGAGTACATGGGGTCGTTCCGTAGCCCCTCCAGGGGGTCCGCCACGTTCTCCGCGAACCACCGCAGAGCCTCGCGATCGTCGCCGTTGCACCGGTCGAGGCGGTGGGCCACGGCTGGAATCGCGACGCGGGCATCTCCTCCGGCGAGCAAGAGGGCGCCGAAGAAGGAGCGAAGCCGCTCTCGGGTCAGGGAGTCGTCGCCCACCGGGCAGGCGCCCGTCTGCAGGTTCCCCAGTGCCTCGCGCATCGTGGCGAGCGGATCGCCGCCCAGGCGAGCGACGCAGTCGATGTCGTCGATGCACAGGTCCATGTACGCAGCGCCCACTGCCTCGTAGGAGGCGTCGTAGTCCGCGAAGGAGAACCCCGGCGGGACGACTCCGAGGCCGGAGGCTCCGTCCGCGATGTTGGGGGCCACCTGCAGCGTCCGCTGCATCCAGCGCGTTCCGTAGCTTCCACCGTGGATGTGCACGGACTGGCCCTCGGGGCGGGTGGTGTCGATCAGCCAGGCGAGATCGATGGCAGCCTGGGTGGTGGTGAAGCCGCTGAGGTCGTCGTCCCACCGCTCACGGACCTCTTCACCGCACTGCGCGAGCTCGTCGACCGTGATGGTGCGCCCGCCTGGGGTGTCGCTGCCCTCCGCTGCGCAGCCGAGGCGCATGCTGCGGCCGGTCCCGCGATGGTCGAGGAGGTAGAAGACGAGGGAGTCGTCGTTGCTGAGAAACAGCTCCGCGAGCGACTCCTGCATGTTGCCGGCGCCGCCAGGTCCCCCCGACAGCGGCCACACGGCGAACTCGGCGTCGTCGGGGTCGACCCCGGAGCCGGTCACTCGCTTTACGAACACGGAGATCTGCGCTTCGGTGGGCTCGGCCCAGTCCAGCGGCATCCGCACGTTGGCGCACTCCGCGGGGCCACCGCCGCCCCCGGTGAACAGGGTGCAGGCCTCCCACTCGACAGGGACGCTCCAAGGCGGAACCTCGGGACCGAGCTCCGGTTCGACCAAGAGTCCGCCGCCGCCGACGCAGCCAGCGGCGACGAAGGAGAGGGCCGCGATGAAAAGGGAGCGCATGGGGACGACAGGATACGTCTCCTGTCGCCCCCTGACCCTCGAGAGTCGCGCGCGCTACTCCTCGATCGCCTTTTCACCGGAGTGGTACACGTCGTACACGTAGATCTCGACGTCGAGCTCGCCCAGGTGGTGTTCGATCAGAGGCTCCACGTCGTCCCAGTCGAGGTGGCCGACGCCCGTGGCGAGCTTCGGGAGAGCCACGGAGGCCCACTTTTCCTTCTTGATCAGCTTCGCCAGCGCCTTCAAGGAGTGGTTGACGTGCTTGACCTTCGCAGGTCCCGGGTGCCCCGTGCCGTGGTGCCCCTTCGGCGGATCCTGGGTGAACAGGTTGACGATGCGAACACCGCCCGGCCCGCCCCAGGCCCAGAGCCCACCGGGCTTCGGATGGCTGACGTGGCAGTAGTGGCGGAAGTCCTTGTACATCCCGGGCCACTGCTTGCGCAGGGCGAGGGCCAGTCCGTTCTCGAAGTGGTCCCCGGGAGCCACGCCGTGGGCGATGGCTTCGGACTCGGACAGGAGGATGTCTCCAGTGACGTGATGCAGCATGGGTCTTCTCTTCCTCAGGCCGCGCAGGAAACGCAGACGGTGGTGAAGGGCACGGCCTTGAGCCGGCCAACAGGGATGCTCTCTCCGCAACCGGCGCACTCGCCGTAGTCCCCAGAGTCGATGCGGCCGATGGCGGTACGAATCTGGGACAGGGTCGCCCGGTCGTGCTCATCGAGGGCCTCGAGGACCTCGTCGTTCTCGAGGAACTGGGCGCGGTCGCTCCAGTCATCGGGCGCCTCGCGGTCAACGCCTCGAAGGTGGGCCTCGATCTTCTGCACCCGCTGCGAGAGGCTGGCCGCCTGCTCTTCGAGCTGGGTTCTGATGTTCGCGTAGTTGGACATTCGGATCTCCCTCCCGCGGGAATGCGCGGGGTGTTCAGAGGGAGAGCAAGAACCGGACCAGCTTGTTGGACGCAGAAGAGCCAGCTGGCACAGGGGTCGTTGTGCCAGGACTGTGGGCGATGGCACAGCCGAGGCTGTGCGGAATCACACGATGTTCAGCGAGAACCCGACCGCGGGGAGGAGGCTGGCCTCATCCACCAGGTCTGCGTGCTTGAGCGGGTGCTCCGCCAGCCAGCCCACGGGGAACCTCAGGACGAGGTCGTTGCCCTTGGCCGACATCGCGATCGGAGGCTGCGAGCGCGACGATCGGGTGCGATGCAGCCGCACCGCGAGGCGCAGCAGCACGGTGAATTGCAAGGCCAACTGGAGCTGGGATGGACCGATGTGCTCGCTCACCCGGTCGAGGTGGAGCTTGCGACGGTGGTTGCCCACCGCCGACGCCAACAGGGCCTGGTCCGCGCGGGAGAACCCGGGCATGTCCGCGTGCCGCAGCAGATAGGCGCCGTGCTTGTGGTACCCGCTGTGGTTCACCGAGAGCCCCACCTCGTGGAGCAGGCAGGCCCAAGAGACGAAGCGCTGCCCGTCGAGCCGGTCGATGCTCCAGGCGTCGCACACCTGGTGAAACAGACTCAGCGCGGTCCGCTCCACACGGGCCGCGTGCTCGCGATCCACGGAGTACCGTTGCTGAAAGCTGGCGATGGTGAGGTCCCGCGCGTCTTCGTGGTGCAGCCGCCCCAGCAAGTCGTGGAGCACCCCTTCACGCAGGGCTCCCTGGGACGCGACCATCTCCTCGATGTGAAACGTCTCGAACACCGCCCGGAGAATGGCGCCCCCACCGGCAATGGAGACGGCTCGGTCGTGACTCAATCCCGCGAGGTTGCGCGCTCGGAGGGACGCTACGTCGCCGGCGGAGAGGATCTCAGCCTTGAGGGAGTTCAGCGCGTCCAGAGTGATCCCGGACTGCGCCCACCCAGCCTCACGGGTGATCGCCTCGATGGACTTGATGGTGCCAGAGCTTCCATAGACCGCCTCCCACCCCAGGGCGCGGTAGCGACGCTTGATCCCGCCCAGCTCGATGCGGGCGCGGGTGTGGGCGTCCTCGAAGGCCTGCTTCGTGAAACCGTCTTGGAAGAACTTGATGGACCACCGCAGATGACCCATCTGCACGGAGTCCCGCTCAATGGGTCGGTTCCCCTGACCCACGATGAGCTCGGTGGAGCTCCCACCGATGTCCACAACGAGCCGCCGCTGCGGGTACTCCGGCACCGATCGAGCGACGCCGAGGTACACGAGGCGTGCTTCCTCCTGGCCCGAGACCAGCTCGATGGAGTGCCCCAGCGCCTCCTCGAACTTCGGGAGGAACTCGCGGGCATTCTTGGCGCGACGAAGCGTGTTGGTGCCCACGGCGCGCGTCGCGGTGGTGGGAAGCTCCGCGAGCCGCTCCCCGAACTTCAGCAGGCAGTCGAGGGCGCGCTTGCGGGTGTCGGCGTCGAGGTTCTGATCGGCATCCATGCCCGCCGCGAGACCCACCCGCTCGCGCAAGCGATCCATGACATGCACCCCGCCTTGGTCGACGCGAGCCACCACCATGTGGAAGGAGCTCGAGCCCAGGTCGATCGCCGCGTACTGATTGCCTTCCGACATCCGGCGAAGGGTGCCACAACCGGGACCCCGCGGGCCTCGCGCCGCGTGGTTCGCCCCAGCTGTTCCCAAGACCGAGGATGATCATGTTCCTCGTTCGCGCCCGTCCTACGGTGCTCCAATGGAGAGACCTCATCAGCGACCCAGGTTCCGGTTCCTCGTCCACCGCGATCGCGCGGAGGTGACCTCGCTCCTCGAGCAGGGGCTGACGATGGACGGGACGCCCTGCGTCGGAAGCGTCAGCCAGGCGCACGCCTGGATCCACGTGCGCGCGGAGGCTCGCCACTTCTGGTCCCCGACGCTGGACCTGATGCTCGAGGAGACGGAGGCCGACGAGCCGGAGCAGGGCACCTGGCTTCGAGGGCGCTTCGCGCCCCACCCCAGCGTGTGGAGCATGTTCATGTTCATCTACGCGGTGCTGGGCCTTCTTGCGACCCTGGCCGCCATGTACGGCTTCGCTCAGATCACGCTGGCCGAGCCGCCCTGGGCCTTTGGGGGCACCGCTGCAGGCGTCGCGCTGATCGGCTTCGTGTACGGCGCGACCTTCATCGGACAGGGACTCGGCGCCGAGCAGATGACGGAGATCCGCCTCTTCCTCGATCGCACGGTGGGGCCCGGCCCCGAGGCCGTTCAGTCTCCGCAGCCGGACCAGTAGCCCGAAGCGCTCAGCTCTGGGAGGCCGCCAAGGCCTGACCCGCTCGCTTCACCGCTTGCTCCACGGCTGCCCGCAGGGCGCGCGCGGTGGGGTAGCGCTTGTCCCGACTCACGGCGAGGCAACGCTTGAGAGGGAGCTTCACCTCGTCCGGCAGGAAGGCGCGACCCTTTTCGTCGCCCCAGCTGCCGCTCACGACCTCTTGCATCGTGTCGAAGTCGTTCTTCGCCGCGAAGGCGGGGCGCCCAACGAGGGCCTCGTACAGAACGACGCCGGCGGCCCACAGATCGCAGCGGCGGTCGATGTCGGGCTCCGACCGCACCTGCTCGGGACTCATGTAGTTCGGCGTTCCGACCCGAGGAGGGAGGCGGTGATTGCGCTTCTCCCGAAGCGTGCGCTCCGTGAGCCGGGCGATGCCGAAGTCGAGGAGGACCGGCGAGACACCGTCTTCGGCGTCCTGCAGGAAGATGTTCGAGGGCTTGAGGTCGCGATGCACGATCCCGCGCTCGTGCACCTGGTGCAGCGCATTGAGCACGGGGACGAGGTAGCCCGCGATCTCGTTGAGATCGAGGGAGCCCTTCTGGTCGAGCACCGACCGCAGGTCGCGGCCGACCATGTGGTCCCGCACCAGCCCAGCGATGCCTGGCTCGATGAGGACGTCGGTGATGGCTGCAAGGTGCGGCTTCTTGAGCCGGCTCAGCGTCCTCGACTCGCGGAGGAAGCGCTCGCGCACCTCCTCCTCGGCGAGCTCCGCGGGAAGCATCTTGAGCACGTGCACGGTGCCGTGAATGGAGTGCTTGACGCGGTACGTCGAACTGGTGTCCGCGTGGCCGAGCATCTCTTCCACGACATAGCGGTCAATGGTCTGTCCAGGTTCTAGCGACATCGCGGGGGATCTTATCAAGAGTGTGGGGGGGCGCGCTCATCGCGGTCGCGCTCCGAAGACCGCAGTACCCACGCGAACTCGTGTCGCGCCTTCCTCGATGGCCACCTCAAAGTCGCTGCTCATTCCCATCGAGAGCACCGGCAACCCCACGGGATATGCGGCTTCGAGCCCATCCCGAAGGGTGCGAAGAGCGCGGTGGTCGACCCGGGTCTCCGACGGGTTCCGGCGAGCCGGGGGAATGTGCATCAATCCCCGAACATCGACCCCTGGGAGGGCCGTGAGCTCCGACATCGCCGACCTCAGAGCGTCCGGGTGGAAGCCCCCCTTTCCTTCTTCGCCAGCCAGATTCACCTGGAGAAGGATCTTCTGGGCGAAGGAGCCGCCTCGGCTTGCGCCCCGCCGGCTGATTTCCCTTGCGAGACGCGTGCTGTCCACAGTTTCGATGAGATCCACCCGACCCAGGAGGTGTCTCACCTTGTTGCGCTGAAGGTGTCCAATGAAGCTCCAGCGCAGGCCGCTGCGCGCCAGGAGCGCGGGATCTTCGGCCTTTCGTTGCCACTCCTGCACGTAGTTCTCCCCGAAGTCCCGGGCACCTGCAGCCCACGCCTCGGCGACGGCAGACGCGGGGTGCACCTTGCTGACCGCCACGATCGTGACCTCGTCGGGCGCCCTCCCGACTCGCGCGCACGCCGCATGTACCCGATCGCGCACCGACTGCCAGCGATCTGCCAGCTCGCTCACAGCGCGGGTCCGCCGAGCTCCGGCAGACGCTCCAACACCTCGACGAGCGGTAGGCCCACGACGTTGGTGTAGCTGCCCTCGATGGACTGCACGAGCATCGCGCCGATTCCTTGAATGCCGTACGCCCCGGCCTTGTCCATGGGTTCGCCGGTGGCCACGTATCGCGCGATCGTCCCGGGGGTGAGGGGCCGGAAGCGGACCGTGGTGGTGCAGTGTCCGGCGACGTGACGGCCATCCTCCCGCAGGAGGGCGTAGCCCGTGATCACCTCGTGGGCGCGCCCGGCGAGGGATGTGACCGTGGTGATGGCCTCCTCGGCGGTCGCTGGCTTGCCCAGAATGGTGCCGTCCCGGACCACGATGGTGTCGGCGGCGAGGATCAGGTGGGGCCCCTGGAGGCTCAGGCCGACGGCGCGGGCCTTGGCCAGCGAGACCCGCTCCACCATCGCGGCCGGCGCCTCCCCCTCCAGCGGTCGTTCGTCGATGTCGGCGGGGCGAACCTCGAACGTGAGGCCCACCCGTTGGAGGAGCTCAGACCGGCGGGGGGAGGCGGACGCGAGGACGAGAGCGGGTGTGGTCATCGCCCAAGGGATAACAGGCTCAGGCGCCCGCGCGCACCACCCGACCCGGCATCGCTCCAGTGAGCTCTCCGTTGCGCGTGATGACCTGTCCGGCGACCAGGGTCGCCTTGTAGCCGTGGGCCTTCTGGATCAGGCGCTGTCCGCCCGCGGGCAGGTCCTGGACCAGCTTCGGGGGCTCGAGCGTAAGGCCCTCGAGGTCGATGACATTGATGTCCGCCCGCTTGCCGACCTCCAGGCTTCCCCGGTCGTTGAGGCCCATGTAGTCGGCGGTGCGCTTCGTCTGCCAATGGATGGCGGTCTCGAGCGCCACGCGTCCCTCGGGACGGTCCCGCACCCAGTGGGTCAGATAGAACGTCGGGAAGCTGGCGTCGCAGATGGTGCCGACGTGGGCGCCTCCGTCGGAGAGGCCGGGCAGCGCGGCGTCGTGCTTCATCATCGTGGCGACGTTCTCGAGGTTGCCCTCGAGGTAGTTGTAGATGGGGAAGTACAGCAGCGCGTGGCCCTCGTTCTCGAGCATGGCGTCATAGATGGCGTCGAGGGGATCGATGCCTGCCGCGTCGGCCTGGAATCCGATGGAGGTGGAGAGCTCGGGCTCGTAGTTCGGGACCTCGCCCAGCTTGAAGACGCGCCAGACGATCCAGGAGATCGCCTGGAGCAGCATGTCCGCCAGGGGCGGGATGGAGCTGCCGTCGCCGGCGAGGGGCTCGCTGCTCTCCGTCAGGAGCTGCGCCTTGAACTCGGGGTCCTGCATGCGCGCGACGCGCTCCGCCAGGGGCAGATCGTGGATCGCCTTGTAGGAGGGGAAGCCGATGAAGGGGTGGAAGGTCGCCTCGAGCCCCAGGATGACGCCGATGCCGCGGGGAGCGCACTGGAAGTGCACCGGCAGGCCCTCGGCTCGCAGCTTCTCGACGCGGTCGATGACCCAGGTCCACTGGTCGGGGCTCTGATCGCGCTGCATCAGGGAGAGCGAGAGGGGACGGCCGCCGCCAGCGCGGACCATGGCTTCCACCAGGTCGAACTCGTTGTGGAAGTTGTCGTCGCCGTCGAGGATGTCGAAGTCGTTGACGAACTGGAGCACGCCGTGGTCGCGGCCCGCAAAGACCTCGGCGAGGCCCACCAACTCGTTCTCGTGCGCCTCCGACGCGGGGGTCGGCAGCCCCTCGGCGCTGCGGTGGTTGTCGGATCGTCCAGTAGAGAAGCCGAACGCTCCTGCGTCCAGGGCTTCGGCGAGCACCTTCTGCATGCCCGCGATGTCGGCCTCGGTGGCGGGCTCCTCGGCGAGGGCCCGGTCCCCCATCACGTAGACACGCAGGGAGTCGTGGGGCACCTGGGTGCACAGGTCGATGGTGTGGGGGATCTTGTCGATGGCGTCCATGTACTCGGGGAAGGTCTCCCAGTCCCACTGCATGCCCTCGGCGAGGGCGCTGCCCGGGATGTCCTCGACCCCCTCCATGAGCTTGATGAGCTGGTCACGGTCTCCCTCGCGGCACGGCGCGAACCCCACGCCGCAGGAGCCGATGACGGCGGTGGTCACGCCGTGGATCGAGCTGGGCGCCATGTCCGAGTCCCAGGACACCTGGCCGTCGTAGTGGGTGTGGATGTCGACGAAGCCCGGGGTCACGATGTGCCCCGTGGCGTCGATGGTCTCCGTTGCCTCGCCGGGGCAGTCGCCGATGGCGACGATGGTGCCGTCCTTGATGGCGACGTCGCCGGTGCGGGTGGGGGCTCCGGTGCCGTCGACGAGGGTGCCGCCAGTGATCTTCAGGTCGTACATTTCAGTGGTTCTCCAGGGTCTCGAGATGAGCGAGGAGGGCGCCGCCTCCATCGCGAAGTGTGGTGAGAAGGTGCGCGCCGAGGACGGAGTCGAGCTCGGTCTCGAGGGCGCGAAAGGCCTGCAGGCCGGCGAGCCAGGCCTGCAAGCCCCGCTCGGTGATGCGCACGAGCTTGGCGCGGCCATCGGTGGGGTCCGGGATGCGCTCGAGGTACCCCTTGCGCTCCAGTTCGCTCACGAGCTGTCCCGCGGCCTGCTTGGTCACCTCGAGGCGCTCGGCGAGCACGGTCGAGCGTACTCCCTCGGCGTCCAAGTGCCGCAGCATGCCCAGCCAGCTGTCCCGTACCTCGGTGAAGCCCTCAGCGTGCACCGCGGCGACGACCCGGGCGTTGAGCAGGCGAGCTGAACGGGTGAGCACGTGGCCCAAGGTGTTGGGCTCGAGCACGCGGATCGCCTCGACGAGGCGGGAGCGATCAGGGCTGGGAGGTGATTTGGTCAAGAGCGTTTACCAGTTGGTAAAGGCTGTTTACTTATCGCGTGGACCCAGCGCAAGCAGAAAGCGAAGATTGGGGCGAGTAGGGCAGCGCGCGGCTCACGCCCCCCAGAGCAGCTCCTGCAGCTCTCCGGGGAGGAGCAGACCCAGGGCGCCGGACGCCGAACTCTGCTCATCGAACGGCTGCTCGTCGCCTTCGGCTACCTCTTCGGACCACCGAGCCACCAGCAAGGGGACGGGGTCGGGGAGATGATCTCCCGTGGAGCTGTCGGTCCCGTGATCTGCGGACAGGACGATCCGCAGGCCCTCGGCGAGGGTGGGGTGCGCCTCGAGCATCGCGCCGAGCGCCTTGTCGACCCGTTCGAGGAAGTCGCGCTTCTCCAGGGGCCGTCGATCGTGTGCCGCGATGTCTGTGCCCTTGATGTGCACGACGACGAGGCCTCGGTCGGTCAAGAGGTCAGCCGCTGCCTCGAACTTCGCGCCGAGGTCGGTGTCGAGGTTCGCCGTCATGGCATGGGAGGTGACAGGCTGGAGCCCTACAGCCCGAGCTACGCCATGGGCGGTCGTGCAGCCAGCGACCATGGCTGCCTGCAGTGGCGAAATGCGGGGCTTGGGGAGCTCCCGGCCGGACGCCGCGCCCCGCGTGATGATGCAGTTCGCGATGGCCAGTCCCTGCCGGGCGCGTTCCGCGTTCAGCGGATGAGCGGCGAGATGCTCTCGAGCCCGCACGAGCAGCTCCTTGAGGGCCCGGCTGGTGCGGGCGGCTTCGGGGCTCCCGTCCTTCGGGTGAGCGTCCAGCACGCGCTGGTCCAAGGCGGAGGACCCAGGATCCGTGTCTGAGACCGCGTCGCTCAGGCCGGGCCCGCGGAGCATGACCACCACACGATGCTCGTGGGCAGGGGTCAGGGAGCCACGGATGCCGTCGCTGAGGCGGACGTCGCGAAGCTCTGCCAGGAGGTCGCCCGTCCCCGACCGGATGCGGCCGGCCCGTCGGTCGACGATCTCACCCTGGCCTCGGCAGGTGGCGAAGTTCCCCCGGAACACCACAGCGTCGCGGGGCACGTTCACCCCCATCCCCAACGCCTCGAGGAGTCCGCGCCCGAGACGCCCGCCTCGGTCCCGTGGCCCCGCGAGGAGGGAGAGCAGGCCTTCGTCGGTCTCGGGGGGGGTGTCGCCGCCGCTGCCCGTCTGGACTTGTCCCTGTCCCCCCGCCGCGGCGAGCCGGCGTAGCACCGGGAGATGGGCCGCTCCCAGCGGTGTCTGTCCCCCGAGCGCGGTCGATGGCCGGTCCGCGACCCCGTCGAGGATGAGGAACAACGTGCGGGGCTCGAGGCGCTGGAAGGAGGTCGTGGAGGGCGCGCCCGGTGCGAAGTCGATGGAGCGGCTGAGCACTTCGAGGACCTGATCCACCGTCGAGTCGAGCGAGCTGCTGGGGACGACCAGGGCTCCGTGCTCCTCGGCCTCGGCGAGGAGGTCGTCGTGAATCCACCGGACCGCCTGGAAGGAGCCCAGGTAGTCCGCGGAGGGGCGCTGGGGTTGGGCGCTGGCTCGCTGAGGAAAGCGCTGCCGGTGGGCGCGCTTGCTGTTCAGGGCGAGGACGAGGCCGGCGACCACCACCCGAGCGTCGGCGGGGACGTATCGATGAAAGGGCGGAAGGACATGGGTGCCCTCGATGACCATCGAGGTGGACTCGCGCGCGGCGCGCCGCACGATCGCCCGGAGCCCCACGGCCACCTGGTCGGCCTGCTGTCGGAATCCGGCGAGCACCCGCTCCCGAGGGTCCGACAGAGCCTGCCCGCCCAGGGCCATCCCCCGAAAGCTGTGGTCGTGCAGACCCGGGACGACCTCGCGGGACAGGACGGAGCGCATGGCCTCGCGGACCATGTCCGTGCTGGTGACCTGGGAGATGCCGAGTCGGAAGGCCAGCTCGGTGGCGACCGTGCTCTTGCCGGTGCCCGTGGCGCCGCCGATGAGCACGATGAGTGGTCGCTCGGAGAGGCGGATCGACGTGATCAGCTCGTAGCGGCGGCGTTCGCGCTCCCCAAACTCCTCGGCAAGCACACCGAAGACGATGTCCTCGGCCTCGCCCTCGTCGATGATCGCCCGGCCGAGGACGCGCAGTCTCCCCTCGACGAGGTGGGCCAGGTCGATGGCCTGATCGGGGGTCAAGCCCGCGGTGAGAGCAAAACGAAGCAGCCGGTTGGTGGAGAAGGGGGCCATCCCTGCGGTGCCACGCACCTGGGGCAGGTCGGAGACGCGCTCCGGGACGAGGGCGTGGCCAAGGGCCTCGGCGGCCAGGGCATCGATGGACGCCTCGAGCTCGTCGACGCCGATCTCCGCGCGGCCTCGGAGCGCGTCGCGGATGCGGGCGGAGCCGTCAAACGCCTGGGGCATGAGCAGCCCCCGCTGGATGAGTGCCGCCGTCACCATTCCAGTCTGGAACCGGTAGCTCCCCTCCGGGCCGACGACCATTGTGCGTTCTCGCTTGCGGGTTCCCATGACCGCAGCCTACTGCGGCCACAGCAACCACGCTCGACACCTGTCCGCCACGGAGCCGTCACACGGGGCCGCAGCCTCGGCGTAGCATGCGGGCATGCGCTCGCTAGCAAACCTGTTTGGCCCCTCGCCGTTCCGCCCCCTCCAGGACCACATGGAGAAGGCCGTGTCTTGCGCTCAGGAGGTCACGGGACTCGTGGGCGCTCTCATCGCCGGTGACACCGCGGATCTCGCGGCGCGTCAGGAGCGCACGGCGGCTCTGGAGAGTGAGTGCGACGAGATCAAGAACAAGCTGCGGGCGCACCTTCCCCGACGGCTGTTTCTGCCGGTGGACCGCCGCGACCTGCTCGAGGTCCTCGACCTGCAGGACTCCATCGCCGACGCCGCCGAGGACGTGGGTGATCTCCTCGTGATGCGGGCCTGGGTCGTCCCCGCCGACATGCGCGCGCCCCTCAAGGTCCTCGCCGCGTCCGTCGTGGCGGCCGCCGAAGGGGCGGGCCGGGTGATGGACCACCTCGACGAGCTCGTCGAGACTGCGTTCGTCGGGCCCGAGCTGGCCCGGACCGAGAAGCTCATCGAGGAGGTGCAGACTCTCGAGGCCGACGCCGACCGCGCAGAGGATGTGTTGCTCAGGCTGCTGTTCCAGCACGAGGACGAGGTCGGCGCGGTGGGGGTCTTGATGTGGCTTCGCCTGATCGAGACCATGGGCGACGTCGCCGACTTCAGCAAGAAGTCCTGCAACCGCCTGCGTCTGCTCATCGCGCGGTAGTTCCGCGGCGCCGCGGCCTGGTGCGCTACTCGCTGACGCGCACGGACGCCTCGAAGCCGAAGGCGGTGCCGCCAGCGCTGAGGATGTCTCCGTTGTCGCCTACCTCGACCGACATCTCGTAGGAGAACGCACTCTCGTCGTAGGAGCTCATGTCCACGATGACGACCTCGTCGTAGGTCGGAAGTCCCCAGCCTTGCACCACGTGGATGACCTGGGCGGGCTGTCGGGGGCTGAGCAGGGCGATGATGTCGCGGCCCGCGGCGCGCGCCTCGGGGCCGACGGCTCCCACGTTGTCCTCGGGCTTGTCGATGCGCGCCGCGATGGAGGCGATGGCCTGGTCCGCCATGGGTCCGAAGCGGTCGTCGGGAGCGGCGATGGCGATGCGTGCCAGGGTGTGGAACACCTCGATGACGAGGTCGTCTCGGAACGACCAGTCTCGGACCAGCAGCTGGTTCAGCGCGCCGAATGAGGTGTCATCGGCCACCGACAGGAGCATCTCCAGCGAGTGGTACCAGGCCATGACGTGCTTCTCGGACGTGATCTGGCTGTTCAGCAGCGGCAAGAGTTCGGGAGAGACGTACCGCTTGAGCCCCTTGAGGGCCTTCGCGCGCACGTCGCCCTTGCTCTCGTTGCGCACCACACCCGAGAGTGCCGACTGCACCTTGGCCGGCGGCAATCCCGCGCGGGACAGACCGTCCACGCACCGGATCTGGACCTTCTTGTCGCTGTCGCCGAGCAGCGCGAGGTAGGCGTCGGCCAGCCCCGGGTGAGAGAGCTTCTCCAGCGTGGTCAGCGCCGCGAGGCGCACGTTGCGCGGCTGACCGGCGTCCATCGCGACCACGAGGGCGAGGTCTCGGGCCTCGGGCTGGTTGAGGTCCTGCACCGCGCCGAGCAAGGCCATCACGAACGCGGGCTTGTGCCGGCGGTATCGGCTGAGGTGGACGACGACTCCGCTGCGCGCGCGCGCGCTGTCCTGCTTCATCAGGATGGCCAGGGCCTTGATGAAGAAGCCGGAGTCCTGCTCGTCTTGTTCGAAGGTCGCCTGGATGGTCTCGAGGGCCGTGGACCGGAGGTTGGCGTTGTTCATGTACTCCTCGATGGCCCGGAGGCCGTCGCGGCGGACGCCGTAGTCGTCGTCGGCGATCATGAGCATCTCCAGGGTCGGGAGCGACTCCCGGGCCTGATCGGTGGAGAAGCGCTTGTCTCCCACGGCGTCGCCGAGCGCCTTCGCAGCATCGCTGCGGCAGTCCTCATCCCTGGCGCCCAGAGCCTCCACGACCGTGTCGTAGTCGGCCTTGGCGAGCTTCTTGAACTCCTTGCACTTCGCCTGCGCGGCGGCGGGAAGGGCGAGGCTCAGCAGCAGGGTCGAGATCAGCAGTCGCATGGGGTCTCCTTCGGGGGCGGTCCAAGGTAGGACCGGGCGCGCGGCTCAATGGAGCCAGGCGGACAGATCGCGGTCCAGAAACTCCGAGGTCCGGGCGATGTCATCGAGAAAGTACTGCTTGGTCAGCTCCCTGCGGGTGGCGGCGTCCAGCTCCACCCGTGGGAACAGGGCGTCGCGGACCTGGCGCCGATAGGCAGGAGGAATGCGAGCTCCGAAGGCGATGAGGCCGCGCTGGAGCTTGCTCTCGATCTTGATTCCCCGTGGGGCACCGCCGGCGTTCCATCGTCGGGAGCAGTCCGGGCTGAACGTCGCGTCGAGCCCGAGAAACGCGAACACGCGCTGGCAGGTGGCGACCCCGTCGGATGCGAGCTCGTCGGTGGTGAGCACGAGCATCTGGTCCCCGAACCGGGCCGCCCAGCGGCGGAGCTGTCCGGCGTACTGCGACTTGCGGACGTAGTGCCACATGGGGCCCCAGTTGGAGCCGATGCGTCCCGACTCCGCTCCGAGGGCCGAGCGGAAGTCCGAGATGGGCTCTCGGCCCTCCCGACGGGCGTGCAACCAATTGCTGAAGGCTCGCTCCGCTGGCTGCCGAAGGAGCACCACGATGCGGGCGTCGGGCACGAGCTCGTGGGCGCGTGTGGGTGCCCCGCGGGCGTAGAGGTAGGCCGTCGTGGACTCCCCGACGGCACAGGGCGCCCCGTCGGCTCGCATCTCCTCGCAGCCCTCGAAGATCTCCTCCCACTTCGCCAGGTCTCGAGCGACCACCGGCTCCCCTGCGGGACCTCCACAGTCCTGCTCGTCCGGCCACGACAGATACCCCGGCTCCTTCACCCGCGACATGAGGATGCGCGGGTGCTGTCCCAGGTAACGGTGCAGCGAGGTGGTCCCCGCTTTCTGGGCACCGATGATGAGGAGGTCGGGGCGGGGCACGGGCGGACTTGTAGCAGGCGGCCCTTGCCCCTTCGCGGGTGGAGCAGCGGCTTCGCTACAGGCTGTTCAGGCGCAGACGCCGCGATGCCGCGGACGCGGGGTGGGACCACGCGGGCTCGGCGCCGCGACGGACGAGGGAGGCGCGGCTGAGCCCTAGGTGAAGGGCAGGAGCATCTTCCCGAGGATGAAGTCGGAGACGAGGATGCTGATGGAGAGGATCACCACGGTGCGGGTGGTGGCCACGCCGACCCCCGCGGTGCCCCCCTTGGTCTGCATGCCCTCGTAGCACCCGACCATCCCGTAGATGAAGCCGAAGAACACGGCCTTCACGAGGCCATGGACGACCTCGGAGATGTCGGTGCTGCGCAGCACCTGGTCGAAGTAGTAGGAGGGGGTGAGCCCCTGCTCGGCGATGGCGACGAGCCCTCCGCCGGTGATGCCGACCACGTCGGCCATGAGAGCGAGCATGGGCATCGTGATGACGCAGGCGAGCACGCGGGGAAGGACCAGCTTGTGCACCGGACTCGCGCCCATGGCCCGGATGGCGTCGATCTGCTCGGTCACCTTCATGGAGCCGATCTCCGCGGTGATCCCGGCGCCCACGCGTCCTCCCACGAGCAACGCCGTCAGCACTGGTCCGAGCTCCATCACGAAGCCCACGGAGATCACGCTTCCCACGTAGTTGGAGGCGCCGAAGCGCGCGAGGCTCCAGCCGAACTGCAGGGCCATCACTGCGCCGGTGAAGAGCGCCGTGAGAAAACCGATGGAGATGGACTGCACGCCCAACTGAAGGATCTGGCGCAGCAGCTCGCGGAACGGGAAGGGCCGCAACGTGAACGCCAGCAGGGTCTCCCAGGTGAGCCGCGACATGGCGCCGAAGGTGCTCAGAAAGCTGAGCGTGCTCCCGCCGATCGCCGCGAGGGCGTCGGGGAAGGCCGAGAAGGTCGCCGAGGGCCCCTCCTCGTCCGTCAACGGCCTTCTCGGATGGCGAGGCCAGCCACGACCGTCTCGTAGTCGGCCAGCTCGGCGTCGAAGCGCGCGACGTCCGCGGTGACGTACACGAGGTCGAAGATGCAGGGGCCCTTCTTGACGACGGTGCTCGCGAGCTTCACCGGGATTCCATCCAGCGAGGCGCTGAACACCCGGCGCAGGCCGGCACGCCCGGCGAGGTCGATCTCCTCCTGGGCGTCGGTCTGGAGGTCCTCGAAGCCGAAGGTGAGGTGGTTGATGAGCACGCTCAGTGGCACGTCGTAGTACTTCTTGCCACAGGTCGAGTCGCCGTAGATGGTCGCCGGGGCGCTGCGGTGGACCCAGGCGAAGTCCGCCGTCTGGGCGGAGTCTCGGGACCAATCCGAGCCGGGGGAGCCGGCCCGCCACGCCACCTCCTTGCCCTTGTCGTTCCCGTTGGGGATGCGCTGCACGGTCCAGCCGTCCGACGTCGTGCGGCCACTTCCCTGCGTGGTCGCGCAGCTGGCGAGCAGGATGAGGGACAGGAGCAGGACGACAGCGCGGTGCATGGAGCGAGGGTACGCGATTCGCAGGGGGAGGGCCCTGGACGCCGTCATCTGCAGGCGACCACCAGGGAGCGCCTACTCCTGGGTGTGACGGTCTTCGCGCAGCACCTGAATGACCTCTCGGTCATCGGGGCTGCCGATGAGCTCCAGGAACACATCCTCGAGGTTCCCCCCACCGTGCGTGTGCAAGTCCTTCAGCTCGGCGACGGTGCCCATCGTGGCGACCTGTCCCTCGTTGATGATGGCCACGCGGTCGCAGATCGCCTCCGCGACCTCCAGCGTGTGAGTCGAGAGGAACACGGTGTTGCCTTCGTTTGCCATCTCTCGAAAGACCCGCTTGATGAGCTTCGCGCCCGCGGGGTCCAGTCCCACCATCGGCTCATCGACGACCAGGAGGCGAGGGCGGTGCAGCATCGCCGCCGCGAGGGTCAGCCGCTGCTTCATCCCGTGGGAGTACCCCTCGACGAGCTCGCCACCGAAGTTGCCCAGCCCAAAGAACGCCAGGAGCTCCGTTCCGCGGGAGCGCACATCGGCGTCGGTCATGCCGAACACACCGCCCACGAAGGCGAGGAACTCGTCGCCGGTCAGGCGCTCGTAGAGATAGGGACGGTCGGGGATGTAGCCAATGAGGCGCTTCGCGCCCACGGGGTCCACAGAGGTGTCGATGCCGCCGATGCGCACGGAGCCTGCGGTGGGCTTGAGGAGGCCAGCGACCATCTTGATGGTCGTGGTCTTGCCAGCACCGTTGGGGCCCAGGAAGCCGAAGACCTCGCCCTCCTTGACGTGCAGATCGATGCCGCGCACGGCTTCGAACCGGCCATAGCGCTTGCGAAGTCCTTCGATCCGAATCACTCCTGCACCTCCACGACAGACAGCCTCAGCCGTCCGATGACTCCCATGAGCTCCGTCTGCTTGTCCAACTCGCCCTCGACCAGCTTCACGTGCGTGGCGTCGGCGGGGGTCTGGCCGAACGTGGGGTCGACGGCGAACCACCGGTCCCCCAGCCAGACCTCGGGCCACGCGTGGTAGTAGAACGCGCCGTCGGCGAAGATGCTCTCGCTGTAGACGATGCCCGCGGCGAGACGTGTAGGCAGCCCCACGCTTCGGGCGAGGGCGGCAAACAGAGTCGTGTGTTCGTTGCAGTCCCCGCGCTTGCTCGCCAGGACCTCCGAAGCGGAAGGAACCCCCGCCACAGGGACCTTCTCCACGGTGCGATACACCCAGTTCTCGAGGACCTCCGTTGCTGCGACCGCCTGAAGTCGGTCCCCCAGAGCCTCGCCGGCGGCGCGCACCATCTTCGGGTCGTCTGCCTGGACGAAGGCCGTCGAGCGGAGCCACGGCTGCATCGCCCGGTCCTGGGACGGCAGCTGGAAGTCGGCGGCCCCTTCACTGCTGCTGCGCTCCAGCGTGAGTTGGGCGGTGGCGGGGTCCCAGTTGGCGCCATGGAAGCGCGTCAGCAGGTCGCTCACTGCCTGGGGGCCATCCACCTTCAGGACGAGCCGCGAGATGGTGCGACCGCCGCCGGGGAGTCGCTGGTCCAGCGGGATGGAGGAGAGCGCGATGAGATCGACGGCGTCGGCTTCGTCGGCCGGCCAACCCTTCTGGAGCGCGTCCTCCTGCGTCTCCCAGAGAACCCGCATGCCGAGGCCGCCCTCCTCCTCCTCCTCGCTGATTCGGGTGCCGTCGGGGGCGATGAGCACCGAGAGACGTTGGCCGCTGTTGTTCACCTCCACCCGGACGGCGTCCACCTCGACTCCGTCTGGCTGGGTCGCACGCTCGGTGCCCTGCACGGTGACCTCCGCTGCGGCGGAGCCCAGGGACATGGGGTTGAAGTAGGGGAGCGAGAAGCGGTCGCCGGCCTTGGGGCTCCGTTCGACCACGGCTCGGTACAGGGTCGCGGCCGTGGCGGGGACTTCGTCCAGCTGCATCGTGGAGAGCTTGACTCCCGCCTGAAACAGCTCCAGCTCCATCCCCTTTCCGCCGGTGCTTCGGCCTTCGGCCCGCAGGGTGACGGGGACGCCCTGCACCGTGGTGCGCACCTGCGACCGGAGCCGCTCCACGTGACCGGCGGGGGCGATGTGGACATCGTTGGCCAGGGTGACTTCGTTGGGGGCGCCCAGGAGCATCAGCTTGAGGCGCGTGCGCTCCTGGAGGATGAGACCGCCATCGTCGCGGGAGGCGGTGCGGTTGACGGAGTACCCAATCTTCTCCTCAGCGACGTAGAGCCCCGACCAGGTCTCGGAGACACCTTCGGAGCTGGCATCCAGAGAGAAGGCGAGGGGGGCGGTGGGCTGCCGGTACGAGTCGGTGAACAACCAGCCCACGAAGAACAGACCGAGCACCACGAGGGCGACCTCGGCGAGGAACACAGGGTCTGCGGCTCCTCGTTCGCGCATGGCTCCTCGGATGATGGTCGTGGTCCCCCGTCTGTGAGGGTACCTGCGACGGAACGTTGTCGGGACCGCGCCGGTCGGCTAGACCCGCGTGCATGAACCGTCCGACACCTGTGCTGCTCGCTTTCGTCCTCCTCTCCGCCAGCTTGGCGGGCTGTCCCTCCGCGGGGGACGACCTGTTGCCTTCGTGCACGGCGCCGGACGACCTCGCTCTCAACACGGTCTCCGCCCAGGTGGAGGGCGATGCGTGGATCGGAGCGACTGCGGGGTTCCAGATCGTCGCGGCGGGCCCGGCGATGCAGGTCTCCGCCACGGGGCAGGATGACGACGGCGACACCGTCAACGTGGTGCTCCGCCTTCTCCGCTCGTCGGTGCACTCCGTCGCCGAGGACGGGGAGACCGTCGAGGTCGATGAGGGCGTCGCCATCGAAGAGGCGCTCTCGGCGCAGGAGACGCCCTACGACTTCGTCCTCGGCGACGCGAACGACGAGGGCGCCAACGCCACGGTCACGACCAGCGGCCCGAGCATGAGCACGGGCGAGGGTGACGCTGAGGGGTTCTTGCGGTTCACCTCCGTGGGCGTGCCGGCCGATGCGGACGAGGGCGCGCCCGAGGAGGTCGTGGGTTGCTTCAACCTGACTGCGGTGTCCCAAGACGGGAGCAACACCGTCAGCATCACCGACGGTGCCTTTCGGCTCACGGAGCTGTAGGCGCCGAGCGGCATCGCTGGATGGCGAAGGCGCTCAGCCGTCGTCGTCGCCGTCGAGGAGCTTGCGCACGACGCGCAGGAGCGTGTCGGGATCGAAGGGCTTCTGCAGGAGGGGAATCTCTCGGAACTCGGGCGAGTCCAGGGCCCCATGGCTGTATCCGCTCGCCAGGACGATGGGGGTCGTGTCTCCGCGGTCCCGAAGGACCCGGGCGACGTCGGCCCCGCCCATCTGCGGCATCACCACGTCCATCATGATGAGGTCGAACTCGGTCTTCGCGTCGAGCACCGCGAGGGCTTCGGCGCCGTTCGTGGTCGAGGTCACCACGTAGCCGGCGCGCTTGAGCACCCGTTCGATCACCGCGCGAACGAGCGGCTCGTCCTCGGAGAGCAGGATGCGTTCGCGTCCCTGTGGCACCCCACCCTCGGGGCGGCTGGGGATCGCAGAAGCCTGCCCGACGGTGGCCGGGAGGTAGACCTTGATCGTGGTGCCTCGCCCGGGCTCGGAATAGACGTGCAGCATGCCCTCGTGCCGCTGCACGACCTCGTAGGCGATGGTCATCCCCAGCCCGGTCCCGTGGCCGGGCGCCTTGGTCGTGAAGAACGGTTCGAAGATGCGGTCCTGCAGCTCCGCCGGCATGCCGACTCCGGTGTCCGACACTTGGACCAACACGTAGCGTCCGGGGCGCGCCCAGGGGTGGGCGCGGGTGTACTCGCCGTTCACGATGACCGCGTCCGTGGAGATGGTCAGCCGGCCTCCGGCCGCCATGGCGTCTCGCGCGTTGAGGCAGAGGTTCAGGAGCACCTGCTCCAGCTGGCTCCCGTCGGCGCGCACCTTGGGTAGCCGGCGCCCCGGGATGAAGTCGATCTCCACCGTCGCTGGAATCGTCCGTTTCAGCATCGTGAGAAGCTTCTCGATGAGACGGTTGAGGCTGAGTTCGGAGCGCTTGATCTCGCCGCGCCGGGACATGGCGAGCAGCTGCCTGGTCAGGTCGGCCGAGAGGTTGCCTGCGTGCACGACCGACTCGAGGAGCTCCCGTGCGGGGTGATTCTTCTCGAGCTCGTCCAGGGCCAGCTGGGTGTTCACCAGCACACTGGTGAGCAGGTTGTTGAAGTCGTGGGCCACCCCTCCCGCGAGTCGCCCGATGGCTTCCATCTTCTGGCTGCGGATGAGCTGGCGCTCCATGGAGCGCGCGGAGGTGACGTCGCGTCCCACGGCGATGAAGTGGTCGTGGTCCACGACCCGCACGAACGTGACCTCGAGGAGGAGTGGGTCGCCGTCCGCCGGGAGGGCCCGAAAGGTCACCTCGACCTGCGGGACGTCTTGACCCATGGCGGTCGCCAGGGCCTCGAGATCCTCGGGGTGCACGAAGCCACTCTGGTGCTGGCCGGCCATCTCCTCTGTGGTGAAGCCCATGGCCTTGGTGAAGGACCGGTTGACCCGGAGGAAGTGCCCGTCGACGTCGAGCACGGCCATGAGGTTGTCGGTGCGGTGGAAGAACTCCTCGAGGTCGAAGAGCGCGGCCTTGCGGTCGGAGATGTCCGACGTGCTGATCACGAGTCCGAACTCCCCCTCGACCTCGACTCGGGCGACGCGGCTCTCGTGGTACCTGCGCTGGCCGTCGGGGCCCTCGAAGCCAGTTTCGTAGGTGCTCGGCTCGCCGGACGTAAGGACGCGGACCAGGTGCCCGTGCACGCGATCGCGGTGTTCGGGAGGCACGAAGTCGAGGGCAGCCGCGCCCAAGGTCGTCTTCCGGGTCAGGCCACCCACGAAGCGATTCACGTAGCGAACCCGGAGGTCCGCGTCGAGAACGAGCACGTGGGTCGGGCTGTGGGTTGCCCCCAACGCCGCGAGCTCGCTGTCGCTCAGGCTCAACAGACTCATCGACCGGGTCTCCAAACCTGCTCCCCAGCCATCAGGTGTGAGGAGGGCTCACTTCGAGGATGCAGAAGACAACAACTCTACGCGGGGCACGGCATCGGGACCTGGGTGGAGTAGGGTCCCGCCCCATGACTACCCTGTATTGGTACTCCGGTTGCTCCACGTGCAAGCGTGCGCGCAAGTTCCTCGCAGCTCACGACGTCGCTCCGACCGTGGTCGAACTCAAGACGGACCCGCCCGGGTCTGCGACCCTCGCAGACCTGCACCGCCGCTCCGGGCTCCCGCTGAAGAAGTTCTTCAACACCGCCGGTCAGAGCTACCGCAACGGCGGGTTCAAGGATCGGCTGTCCCTCATGAGCGAGCAGGAGCAGTACGACGCCCTCGCGGCCGACGGGATGCTGATCAAGCGCCCAATTCTGGACCTCGGTGCGGTGGTTCTCGTGGGGTTCAAGGACGCCGTCTGGTCTGAAGCCCTCTGATTCAGGGCTCGGCCCGGCGCTGCCTGCGCGCCGTACGCAGCGCGTCCCAGCTGAACACCATCAGGGCGACCCACACGAACGCGAATCCTGCCCACCGGGTGGGGGGCATCTCCTCGCCCAGGAACGCCACGCCGCAGACGAACTGGATGCTCGGGGCCAGATACTGAAGGACGCCGAGCGTGGAGAGCGCCACCCGGTTGGCGGCCGCTCCGAAGAGCAGCAATGGGATGGCGGTGGCGACGCCGGCTCCGAGGAGCAGCAGATCGTGGGTCGCTCCAAGTCGAAGGAGGGTGTCCGTGCCCTCCAGTCGCAAGGAGACCAGGTAGGCGACCGCGAGGGGCGCGACGAACGCGGTCTCCACGAAGAGGGCGGGCACCGACGGGACCCCCGCTTTCTTCTTGAGTAGTCCGTAGAACGCGAAGGTCAGCGCCAGGGTGAAGGCGATCCATGGGACGCGGCCGTAGTCGACGGTCAGGATGAGCACCGCGACCGCGGCGAGCCCGATGGCGACGAGCTGCGGTCGCCGCATGCGTTCGCCGAGCAGCCACACTCCGAGGCCCACGTTGACCAGGGGGTTGATGAAGTACCCGAGCGAGGTCTCCACCACGTGCCCATTCTGGACTCCCCAGATGTAGGTGAGCCAGTTGAGTGTGACGAGGGCCGAGGCGCCAGCGAGAAGACCGAGACGCCGCCGGTCCAATCCGAGGAGCAGGGTCCAGCGGCGAGTGGCTGCCATCCAGACGAGCAGCAAGGCGAAGGTCCCCGCGATGCGATGTCCCAGGACCTCGGGGGCCGAAGCGGCCTTGAGCATGGCCCAGTAGAGGGGGAAGAAGCCCCAGAGCGCGTAGGCGCCGAGGGCGTACAGCGGGCCGGAGCGATCCTGGGGTGGAGGTGAGGACACCGGGGGGCAGACTGACCCGGGTCTCGCGGGAGTCAAGCACGGGGACTGCGCGCTTCGGACGCCTCGCGACCTATCCCGCGGGCGGCTGCGACGCCGAGCGGCTGCTCTCGCAGGCGGGCGCGCGGATGTTTGCTGACTCGACGGCTAGTTGTGCGCACCCTGCAGAAAGGCGCTTGCGCTTTCATTAAAGCGGGAAGTATAAGTTACTGACTGGTCAGTAACCTATTTGGAGCGCCCGTGCCCGACGCAGACCGTACCTTGCACGCCGTGGAACCCGACGCAGAGGCGCCAGCCCCCGCAGTCGACCCCGCGGCGGATGCGCCAAGCAAGCCCTCAACCCCGCCGAAGCCCGAGAAGCCTCCACGGTTTCGCCGCAGAAAGGGGGCACGGCCCGAGGAGCTGATCAGCGCGGCGGTGGCGCTGTTTGCGGAGCAGGGGTTCGCTGCGACGAACCTCAAGGACGTGGCCAAGCGGGCGGGGGTCAGCAAGGGCACGGTCTACCTGTACTTCCGAAGCAAGGAGGACCTGCTCCGTGCAGCGGTTCGAACCTCGGTGGTGCCCATCGTCGATGTCGTGGACGAGCTCGAGGTCGACGCCGACGGAACCGCGTCGGAGCTCCTGGGCACCCTGTTGCGCCGGTGGGTGGCGGAGTTCGACGAGCGGGGAGTCGCCGGCGTACCGAAGCTCGTGATGGCCGAGGCGAACAACTTTCCCGAGCTGGCCGAGGACTATGTATCCAGCGTGCTTTCGCGGGTGCGAAGGCTCGTGGCACGGGTCCTCAAGCGGGGCGTCCGCGACGGCGAGTTCGCCTCCATCGATGTGCGGGAGGCCACCCACCTGCTGCTCGCACCGGTGTTCTGGGCGCAGCTGCACGGGGCTTCGTTGGCTCCCTTCGACGACGGGGGCCCCGACCTCGCGGACTTCGTCGAGTCGCACCTCGCGTACTTCCTGCGCTCTGTCGCTTCCAAGGAGACAAGATGACCGCCAATCCCACCCTGGCCGCCACCGCCGAGATGCTCGGTTCATTCTTCACCTCCCTCGGCGGAGGCATCGGACGGGCCGCGGCCCGCTCCCACGAAGCGGTCGACGGGGACGCTCGCCGTGACATCGCCTGGGTCCCCGTGCTGGCGCTCGCGAGCGTGGGCCCGAGGTTCCCGGAGTTGAAGGCGCTGCCCGACGATGGCTTTCGGCCCGTGATCTTCGTGCACGGGCTCGCTGGGTACCGCGGCAACTTCCTGCCCATGCGGACGTGGCTGCGCCTGCACGGGCGGACCCGGTCCTACTCCATCGGGTTGAAGTCGCGAACGATGGTGGAGCAGGCCGAGGAGCTGAGGAGCTACATCGCCCGGGTGTTGGTCATCAACGGGCTCAAGGGCAAGCAGGTGGACATCGTCGCGCACAGCGCGGGCGGACTCGTGAGTCGCCTCGCCCTCAAGGACCCGAAGACGGCGGGGCGCGTGCATCGCCTGGTGACTCTGGGCACGCCCCACGGCGGTACTTGGGCGGCGCGGTTCACGGGCACGCGGTTCACGACCTCGCTGCGGCGGGACTCCGGGGTGATCGCCCGGCTGGAGTCCGACGTGCCCTGGAGGCGGCCCACAAAGCTCGTCTGCTTCTGGTCGCCGGCAGATCCTCTGATGCAGCCGGCCGAGACGGCCCGGGTCGACGGAGCAGACAACCGGGAGATTGCTGGGTTCTCCCACTTGGACTGGCTCATGAAGCGCCAGGCGTGGATGGCGGTGGACGAGGCGCTACGGGACTAGACGGTCGGCGAGCCCGACGGGATCCTCGCATCACTCACGCGCGCGACTCACAGAAGGCTGGTCGTCACCTCACCCGCGCGGTGCTAGATCCCCTCCATGGCCACTGCATCCCCGCATCCCGCTCCCGCCGCGCCCTACAACCCCACGAACCACGTGCGCATCGTCACTGCCGCGTCGCTGTTCGACGGACACGACGCCGCCATCAACATCATGCGGCGCATCCTGCAGTCGAGCGGCGCCGAGGTGATTCACCTGGGCCACAACCGCTCCGTCCAGGAGATCGTGGACTGCGCCATCCAGGAGGACGCCCAGGGCATCGCCATCACGAGCTACCAGGGCGGCCACGTCGAGTACTTCAAGTACATGGTGGAGCTCATCTCCGAGCGGGGCGCCAACATCAAGGTCTTCGGGGGCGGCGGCGGCACCATCCTCCCCAGCGAGATCGACGAACTGCACGCCCACGGCGTCACCCGCATCTACTCCCCCGACGACGGACGCTCCATGGGGCTCCAAGGGATGATCAACCACCTCCTCACCGCGTGCGACTTCGAAGTCCGCGGCCCCGCCATCAACGGTGAGATCGACGAGCTGTCCCAGCGTCGCGACGCAACCATCGCTTCGCTGATCACCGTGGCCGAGAACCACCCCGAGTCTCGCGAGCTGCTCCGGGAGCGCCTCGCCGCGGTCACGTCCGACAAGGTCGTCCCCGTCCTCGGCATCACGGGCACCGGCGGCGCCGGCAAGTCGTCGCTGGTGGATGAGCTCGTGCTCCGCTTCCTGCGGGACTTCGAGGACAAGTCCATCGCGGTGCTGTCCATCGATCCGTCCCGCCGGCGCACCGGTGGCGCGTTGCTCGGGGACCGCATCCGCATGAACAGCGTCGACCACCCGCGGGTGTACATGCGTTCGCTGGCGACGCGGCAGAGCAACCTGTCCATGTCGGCCCACGTGAAGGACGCCATCGCCATCTGCAAGGCGGCGGGCTTCGACCTCGTCATCGTCGAGACGAGCGGCATCGGCCAGTCCGACACCGAGATCGTCGACCACAGCGACGTGTCGCTCTACGTCATGACCAGCGAGTACGGCGCCGCCACGCAGCTGGAGAAGATCGACATGCTCGACTTCGCCGACGTCGTGGCCATCAACAAGTTCGACAAGCGCGGGTCCCTGGACGCGCTGCGGGACGTGCGCAAGCAGGTGCGCCGGAACCGTCAGCTGTGGGATGCCCGGGACGACGAGCTGCCCGTGGCCGGAACCATCGCCTCGCAGTTCAACGACCCCGGCATCAACCGGCTCTACCGCACGCTCATGGATACCCTGGTGGCCCGGACCCAGGCCAAGCTGAGCAGCAGCCTGGAGAGCGGCGCCGAGCCGAGCGAGAAGATGATGGTCATCCCGCCGGACCGCGTGCGGTACCTGGCCGAGATCGCCGAGTCCGTCGACGACTACGCGGCCCACGTCAGCAAGCAGGCTGGCATCGCGCGGCGCCTCTTCCAGCTCGCCGGGACCATCGCCGCGCTGCGGGGCAAGGACCTGCAAGGCGTGGCGCCGGAGCTCGTCGCTGAAGACGGCGACAACGATGCCGTGGCCGGGCTCCTCGCCATGTACACCGAGCTGCGCTCGCGCATGGAGCACGACGCCCGGGAGCTGCTCCTGGCCTGGCCGGCGCTGCAGGACCAGTACGGCGGGGACACCTACAGCTACGAGGTGCGCGGCCGAACCATCGAGCAGCCGCTGGTGCGCAGGTCCCTCTCCGGCACGAACGTGCGCAAGGTGGTCTTGCCTCGCTTCAGCGACTGGGGCGACACGCTGTCGTGGCTCATGCACGAGAACGTGCCCGGGGGCTTCCCCTACGCCGCCGGCGTCTTCCCCATCAAGCGCACCGGCGAGGACCCCGCCCGCCAGTTCGCCGGAGAGGGTGGCCCCGAGCGCACCAACCGACGCTTCCACTACCTGTCGGTGGGCACGCCGGCGACCCGTCTCTCCACGGCCTTCGATAGCGTCACGCTCTACGGCGAGGACCCCGACCACCGCCCCGACATCTACGGCAAGGTCGGCAACTCCGGCGTCTCCATCGCCAACGTGGACGACGCGAAGAAGCTCTACTCGGGCTTCGATCTGTGCGCCAAGACCACCTCCGTCAGCATGACCATCAACGGCCCCGCGCCGATGTTGCTGGGCTTCTTCCTCAACGCGGCCATCGACCAGGCCTGCGAGACGCACATCAAGGACCTCGGTCTCGAGCACCTCGTCGAGGAAGCCTTCGTCACCCACTACGACAGCAAGGGCATCGCGCGCCCGACCTACAACGGCGAGCTGCCCGAGGGACACAACGGCCTCGGCTTGATGCTGCTCGGGCTGTCCGGGGACCAGGTCCTCGATGCGGACACCTACGAGGTCATCCGCGCCACGACCCTCGCCGCGGTGCGCGGCACGGTGCAGGCCGACATCCTCAAGGAGGATCAGGCCCAGAACACCTGCATCTTCAGCACCGAGTTCGCCCTGCGGATGATGGGCGACATCCAGTCGTGGTTCATCGAGCACGGCGTGCGCAACTTCTACTCGGTCTCCATCAGCGGCTACCACATCGCCGAGGCGGGAGCGAACCCCATCACCCAGCTCGCGCTGACCCTGTCCAACGGCCTGACGTACGTCGAGTACTACCTGGCGCGCGGCATGGACGTGGATGACTTCGCCCCGAACCTGAGCTTCTTCTTCAGCAATGGCCTCGACCCGGAGTACTCGGTCATTGGGCGGGTGGCGCGGCGGATCTGGGCGAAGGCCATGAAGCTGCGCTACGGCGCAAACGCGCGAAGCCAGAAGCTGAAGTACCACATCCAGACGAGCGGTCGATCGCTGCACGCGCAGGAGATCGCCTTCAACGACATCCGCACGACGCTGCAGGCGCTGTACGCCCTGCAAGACAACTGCAACTCCCTGCACACCAACGCCTACGACGAGGCCATCACCACTCCCACGGAGGAGTCGGTGCGGCGCGCCCTGGCCATCCAGCTCATCATCAACAAGGAGCTGGGCTCGTCCATGAACGAGAACCCGCTTCAGGGCAGCTTCGCCATCGATGAGATGACCGATGCGGTGGAGGCGGCGGTCCTCGAGGAGTTCCGGCGCATCAGCGAGCGGGGCGGCGTGCTCGGGGCCATGGAGCGGCAGTACCAGCGCAGCAAGATCCAGGAGGAGTCCCTGGTGTACGAGCGGCTCAAGCACACGGGCGAGATGCCCATCGTGGGCGTGAACACGTTCCTCGACAGCAAGGGCAGCCCCACCATCATCCCCGACGAGGTCATTCGCTCGACTACGGAGGAGAAGGAGTACGCCATCGCCTGCCGGGATGCGTTCCAGGCGCGCAACGCCGAGGCGGCCGAGGTAGCCCTCGCCTCGCTGGAGGCGGCGGCGCTGCGAGGCGACAACGTGTTCGACGAGCTCATGCAGGCCTGCCGGGTCTGCACGTTGGGTCAGCTGTCGCGCAGCCTGTACCGCGTGGGCGGTCAGTACCGCCGGAACATGTAGCTGGTGGCTGGGAGGTCGGACGTGCCCGAGCATCGCGCCAGGACCTTCCTGGAGGAGTACCGCGCAGGGGATGCGCGTCGTCGCCGGGCGATGCGCTCCGAGGCGGCTGGTCTGGCGCGCTCGACTCACCGGGCCGGAGTGGACCTGTGCATGAGCAAGGCGACGGAGTTCAGTCCGCGCATCAAGGTGCTGTTTGGGCTCGCGGCGAAGCTGGCGGTCCTCGCCGACGACATCAAAGGGGACGAGCTCGCCCGCTTCCAGCGGGACGGCAAGGACCGGTAGCCCGGCCCCCGCGGCCACGTTTGGTTTGGTGCCCGCCCCCGGGGTCGAACCGGGATCCCGCCGCATCTGAGCCGACGTGCTCTACCGGTTGGCGTAGACCCGCGCCGGAGGCCCTCCGGAAGAGCGAAGCCCCTCGCCGGCAGGACCGGGAGGGGCTTCGCAGATCACGTCGCGCGTCGCGCGCGCCTGCACCGGCGCCCCGAACCGGTTCACGAGCGCCTTGCCGTCCTCGACCCCCGCTGCCTGCGCCCGCTGGAGCATCGTCGCGCGGGAGGCTGGCGTGCTCGTCTCGATGCCCCCGAACGTGCTGACTCGCGTGGGCTTGATGCCCGTGAAGTGGAAGGTGGCGTTGCGCACCTGCCGCCGGGCCGAGGCCCCGTAGACCAGCCGGTCGTACCAGCCAAAGGCGTCCATGGTCACCAGGATGCGTCCAGTGCGCCCGCTGAGCCCTTTGTCGGGCAGCACACCGTCTCCTGCGGCGTAGGCCCAGCCTGGCTGGAACGCGCGGTCGAACAAGCCCTTCAGTTTCGCCGGCAGGCTCCCCCACCACACGGGGTAGGCCACGGTGACGTGGGCGGCAGCGGCGATCTCCGCCTGCACCCGGAGCAGGTCCTCTTCCAAGGGTTGCTCGCCGGTGTGGGCGAGCCGCAAGACCGGGTCGAACGCGAGGTCGTGTACGTCCAGGACGTGCACTTCGGCGCCGCCGTCGCGAGCTCCATGGACCCAGGCATCGGCCAACGCGCTGTTGAAGCTCGAAGCGAGAGGGTGGGCGCGCAGGACAACTGCGCGGGCTGAGGTGGGAGCGGGAGGGAAGACGCGGCGGACGGACTTGGCCATGAGTGGCTCCTTTCGACGCCCAGAGTGTTGTTGTTCCGAATGCGGATAGGAATAGGCGTGAGCGGGCCATATGTATCCGAAAACGGATAGAGTGCCCCCCTATGGATGTGCAGACCCTCCAAGGCGTTGCCTGGGAAGACCTCTCGGTCGTGCTCGCCGCCTTCGAGCACCGCTCCCTCAACCGAGCAGCCGCCGCCCTGCGCATCGGTCAGTCCACCGCGTCGCGACGCCTGGCGCGCCTGGAGGACCGTCTCGGGGCCCACCTCTTCGACCGCACGCCCGAGGGTCTAGCCCCCACCGCCTTCGCCATGGACCTCGAACCCATCGCGCGCCTGATTCAGGGGCACATGGCCGACATCACGCGCCTCGCCCACGGCCAGGAGATGCAGCCCCGCGGTCGGGTCCGCCTCGCGCTCCCCGACGGCATCGCCTCCTCCTGGCTCCTCCCGCACCTCGCCACCTTCTACGCCGACTGTCCCGAGGTGGACGTGGACCTCGTCATTGGTCACGCGGTCGTCGACCTCGTGCGCCGCGAGGCCGACATGGCAGTGCGCTTCATCCGCCCCACCCAGCCGGACCTCGTCGTGCGGAAGCTGGGGCACCTGGCCATCGCGCCCTACGCCCACGCGAGCATCGCCGAGAGCCCCCTGGAGGAGATGCGCTGGATTGTCTTCGACGACCCCGAGGAGAACCTCCTGGAGACGCAATGGGTGACGGCCGAGGTGGGACCCCAGCGCACCATGCGCGTCTCGCTCTGGAACGCGCTCTTCGCTGCGGTGCAACAGGGACTCGGCGCCGGCTTGCTCTCGCCCCTGGTCGCGGAGCCTGCGGGGTTGGTGCGGGTGGGCGCTGATCGCGAGCCTGTGCAGGGGAGGGATGTGTATCTCGTCTATCACCGGGCCCTGCGAGACGTGCCCCGCATCGCGGCGTTTCGGGAGTGGCTCGGGAGGTCGGTGCTGGCGTTCCTCGAGGGATCTCCCCTCTGAAAGGGCGCCTCCGGCGTTCCCACTCAGTCCAGCCAGCCGCCAGCGAGCAGGACGACCCACTCGGCCGTGCTGGGGTCGAAGGCGCCGACGGACCGGGGGTACTCGAGGACCATGGCGTCGAAGACATACCCCCCGGACCAGAACGCACCCGGAAGCGCCGTCCCGTAGACCACGCTGACGGCTGCGTCGACGGCCGGCGAGGTCAGGGCTTGTCCGTCGAGGAGGCTGAAGCCCCGGCGGATGGCTGGGAGGGCCATGGCCGGGCACGAGCTGAGGGCGGCCGCTGCCTGCCAGGACGTGGGGTAGGTGATGTCCCCGGCGCCATCCCACACGGTGGAGCCGCCGAAGGTGACGAGGCCCGTCCGCGCGTCGACGGCGCTCGCGCCCCCGAAGTCACCCGCGGCCTCCCAGAACACCCACTGGTCCTCCGGCGTCGGGCCTCCGAGCAGGGAGCTGCCGTCCCCGTAACCCGTCGCGGCTTCTGCGGTGGCCCGGGCCGCGACCTCCGTGATCGCGCCGTAGTTGCCGCAGAGCAGCTCCCAACCGAGCAGGGCGAGGCTTTGGTGGTCCAGGCGCACCACCGCGGTGCAGCCCTGGATTCCGCTGTAGATGGTGGAGGAGAGGGCCGCCTGCGCGCTGGCGCAGTCGGTGCCTGCCGAGTCGTCGTCGTCATCGTCGTCGTCGTCGTCGTCGCCGGTCGCATCGTCGTCATCGTCGTCACCCGTCGCGTCGTCGTCGTCACCCGTCGCGTCGTCGTCGTCACCCGTCGCGTCGTCGTCGTCACCCGCAGCGGAGCCCCAGGAGAGAACCTCCGTGCTGGCCGCCTCTGCGACGTCGGCGCCCGTGCGCTCTCCGGTCTCCGAGAGGGTGCCTGGCGCCGAGATCTCTGGCGTGAGCCGCAGGTTCAGCTGGACCGCGGTGCTGTCCCACTCCGCCGGGACGAGCTCCCGCCAGATCCACGGGTCTGACAGGTCCGACGGCGCGATGACGTGGGAGAGGAACGCCGAGCGCATGGCGGGGTTGTCGTCGCCCTCGCTCACGATGACCTGGGCGTCGAAGCGCGCATCCAGCCCAGGGTCGGCGTCGATCTGAACCTCTGCCTCCACCGACAGGTAGTCGAAGCAGAGCGGGGCGATGGACGCCACCGGCACTCCCACCGGGGCTTCCTGCTCCGTGAGGGTGTGCAGGGTCAGGGTGCTGGGGTCCGCCGTGAGATTCACGTAGACGGTGGTCCCGTCGCCGTTGGACCACACCCCGTCGGGGTGGGCGAAGACTCCGGTGGCTCGGTCAATGAGCTCCTGTCCCGACCATCCCACCGCGGGGTTCGTCTCCGCTGGGTCCGGCGACG
>JAGSHC010000460.1 GCA_023954745.1 Deltaproteobacteria bacterium
CCGTCGTAGCACTCGCGCACCGCCGGCGTGGCCTCTTCCATTGCGCCCATGAAGCCGTCCTTGGTGAGGGGCCAGGCGGAGCGGGGTTCCCCGTCTTCTCCGGTGTACGGGGTGGGGTCGAGGGGGGGCGGCGCCATCTGGGGAATGTCGCCGGGTGGCGGACCTTCGGGGTGCTTTCCTCCGCGGATCAGTTCGCCTTCCAGGGTCTGCGGACGCTTCAGATCTGGCGGTGGACCGCGTTTGGTGAGCGGGGAGGCCTTGGCCGAGACTGCCGGAGCTTCAGATGGGGTCACCCGTGACCAGATGGCGAAGCCGAGGCCGAGGAGCACGATGACGAGGGCTGCGATGCGAGTGCGAGTCATGGGCGCAGAGTACCCGAGTGGGCGACTTGTGTGACGACGTGTCGTCAATGTCGGGCTCTGGAGCCGATCTCCCGCTCCTGGGCTATACTGACCGCGCCTTCCTGGCTCCCCGCGGGCACTCGCCCCATTCTCCCCCTCGCTCCTCCCCGGTGCACCCATGCGCAACCTACTCAAGGGCGGGCTTCGTCGCCTCGCCAACCTCTCCGAGACCCCCAAGCGGCCACTAGGCACGAAGAAGGCCACGGTCATCGCCGTGTCTGCGCAGAAGGGCGGAGTGGGCAAGACCACCACGTCGGTGTCGCTCGCCTCAGCACTCGCCCGGTACCACGGCTTGCGTGTGCTGCTCATCGACCTGGACCCGCAAGGCCACGTGGCGACCGCGCTCCACTCCTCCGTTCGCGTCGGCGGGGGGCCGCTCTCCGGCATCCTGCTCGATGAGAAGCGCGAGGGTGAGGTGATGGATGTCGTCACCTCGACCAGCGTGCCGAACCTCTACGTGACGCCCATCGACAAGTCCCTCGGCAACACCGAGAACCTGCTCTCGACCCGTATCGGTAAGGAGTTCATCCTCCGAGAGGCCCTCGAGGCGACCCGGACGCACTACGACGTCATCGTCCTCGACTGCCCGCCGAACCTAGGCAACCTGACGCTCAACGGCCTCGTGGCCGCCGACCAGGTGCTCATTCCGTGCGACCCGTCTCCACTGGCGTTGACGGGTGTGTCGTCGCTGGTCGAGACCATCCAGACCATCGCGACCCGGCTCAACCCGACCATCGACGTGCTGGGCGTGCTGCTCACCCGCGTGGACGGGCGAAACACCTCGCTGAACGGGGCTGTCGTGGACGAGATTCAGGCCACGTATGGCCCGGCGCTCTTGCCCATGCGCATCGGCATCAGCTCGGCGCTCGCCAAGGCTCAGATGGAAGGTCGAGACATCTTCGCCTTCGACGGCGGCAGCCGTGGCGCGGCTCAGTACAAGGAACTCGCCGCGCACGTGGTTCAGTTCCTCGAGGACTAGGTCCGCGTGCGGCTTCGTGGGTTGATGTCGGTGTTGTTTGGCACGCGCTGGTTCTCTGCGCGACCCACGGAGGATGCTGCCCGGCTCGAGGCCGTCGACGAGATGTACGAGGTCTATCGCCGGGCGTTTGCGGCGGTGCCGGAGGTTCGCGCGGAAGAGCTCAAGCAGAGGCTTGAGGAGGGTCAGCGGGTCGTGCTCGTCGATGTGCGCGGTGCGGAGGAGCGGGCCGTGTCCATGCTCCCGGGGGCCCTGTCTGTCGAGGAGTACGAGGCGGCTGCGGCGCCAGGGGATGCGGTGGTCGTCTACTGCACGATTGGGGCGAGGAGCGGGAACTACGCGCTCGAGCTGATGGAGCGGGGCGTGGACGTGGAGAACCTGGTGGGGAGCGTGCTGGCGTGGACGCATGTGGGCGGAGAGCTCGTCGGGGAGGGTGGTGCGACGAAGCGGGTTCATGTGTATGGAGCGCAGTGGGATCTGGCGGCCAATGGGTATGAGGCGGTCTGGTAGGAGCTCTGTACGTGCGCGGGCAAAGCTGGTCTCCGGTTTCTGGTCCTCGAGCAGAGGACGGCGTCCAGGGTCGTCTTAGACGGCGGGTGACGTTGGCTGCGAGCTCCGGGGTCACGGCCCTTCGGGCCTGTATTACCGGACCTGCGCTTCGCCTTCGGTCGTCTTAGACGGCGGGTGACGTTGGCGGCGAGCTCCGGGGTCACGGCCCTTCGGGCCTGTATTACCGGACCTGCGCTTCGCCTTCGGCCCTTCGGGCCTACGGCTGCAGTGCACGCCCGCCAAGGGGGGACCTGGC
>JAGSHC010000386.1 GCA_023954745.1 Deltaproteobacteria bacterium
AGGCTTGGCGGCTCGAAGGCGTCAGGCGACCAACGGGCTGCGTACAGGGGCGCACAGAAGCAGCTCTCCTTTCGGGCAGGTCCAGGAGTTCCCTGGGAACACCACGGGAACGCCTTGCAGCCCACTGCAGCAAATTGCGGACCTGGGTTCTGGCCTCGTTCGATGGCTGGGAGGCCGCCCGTGACCCCTTGCGTACGAGCATGGATGCTGGATGGGGGTGTTGGAATGACCTATCCCCTGCAGGTGGAGGTGCTGCCCGAGTTCGACCCGGTGCTCGACACCGAGGGCGAGCGCAGCGGCCGCCGGGTCGAGGTGCAGGGCGCGCAGGTGGTGCACATGCTGCTGCGGGGTGGAGGAGTCCATGCCCAGCGCGATGTGGGCCGGGGACCTCGACCTGGACGGCCTGTTGGACCTCATCATCGAGGAGTCCTGGCACTACAACCTGAGCCAGCCGGCGCTGTGGCTGTCCCCGGCCGCCGAAGAGGGCCAGGCGCTGGGCCGGGTGACGGGGCTGGCGAGCGTGGGGTGCTGAGTTTGAGCGTCAGCCCACTAACGGGGCGGGGGCGGTATGCAGGGTTGGTGGAGCACAGGGTGCGAGAGCTCGTCGCAGTCGGGCACGTGAGGGCCCGAGGGCAGGTGAGCAGTCGCCAGCACATACAGCGTCGTGACTGCAGCGAAGATGAGCGCCGCGGCCACCAGCGTGGATGTGATGCTGCGGGGAGGAGATCGGTTGATGATGTGCATGGATGTCTGCATATCGGATTGACTGTCCGGCGGCGCCTCCGTAGGGCGCCCCAAGGGTTCGCTCCAACGACTCCTACTCGACGGGCATTCCCGTGACCACGAACTTGAACGCGCCCAGCTCGGCTTGCCCCGCCGTACTCATCACCGCCCGCAGCACGTGAAACCGCGTCTCCGGCAGGGCCTCCAGCGTCACCACTGGCGTCTGGCCGCCCGACGTCTCTCCCCGCAGGCCATTCAGGTGGTCGAACAGGGGCTCGATGAGGTGAGCCTTCAAGTCCGTCTCCTTTATTCGACTGATCCCGGACGACGTGTCGAGCGTCACCACCTTCTTTCCGTCCACCGCGATCGCATCGGCGGTGACCACCACGTGCACAGCGTCCACAGCGTCCTTGCCATCCTCGAGCGGATCCGCAAAACCCAAGTTCGCCCAGAGAATCAGGAACATCGGCCTCATGGGGCACCTCCGGCGAGGACTACGTAGGGGAACAGGCACCGTCCTTCGCACTCGCCATCGGCATCGGCTGGCCCGGACGGGTCCTCGCGCAGGACGTTCATGCTCTCGACCACCACGACGTACTCCAGATCGCCATGCGGCACGATGATCACGTTCTTCTCGGCGGGGTGACGATCCTTGAGCTTCTTGGCCACTCGACGCAGTCCCTCGAAGTCGTATGCCGCACGCACGCTCTGGATGTCCCGAGGCTCGATGGTGCAGCCCTTCTGCTTGCACGGGAGGTCTACTGGATCGACCTCGCTCGCCGTCACCCGAAAGCCCGACGGCGTGATCGCGACCGCGAGGTTCAGCTCCTCCGGCGGGACCGTGGTTGGTTCGGGTCGGACCGCCACCGGTCGGCGCAGGATGTCCATGATCATTCCCTGGCGGGATGCGTCCAGACCCTGCGCTAGCCCCACGGCGGTGATGTAAAGGACGAGGTCGCCCTGCCACCCTCGAGCGATCTCGGTGTCGATGCCCAGACGCTCGAGACCGCACCGGTCGACGGCATGGGCGGCGCGCTTCTCGTCGGGCAGGTCCGAGAGTTCATCGAGGACGTCGGTGCCGCCGATGCAGGCGGTATTCCAGGCGCTGGAGTCCTTCCGGACGTCCTCGCGCGCAATGGCCTCGCGGATCTCCACAGAAGCCCGCTCCCCTCGGAGCTCGGTGCCCGTGCACGCCAGGTCGAGCCAGCCCATCACGATCCGGACCTGGTTGTCGGCCGGCGCCGCGTCGGCTGCCGCCAGCGCCGTGATGATCTCGGCGTCGTCACAGGTTGGCGCGGAGGTGGCTGCACAGGCAGAGAGCATCCAGGCCAGCCAGAGCAGGGAGCGGAGAGCAGGGAACGGAGAGCGGAGAGCGGACATCTGGCCTCGGTTTCGACGGACTATAGCATGGTGTCGCTCAGACGAACCACGTCCGTGAGCCGCGAGCAGGATCCATCACCCACATTGGATTCACCGCAATCATGACTCCGTTGATCCTCGGGCGGGGGCTTCTCTGTCGCGAACCCGTTGGGCTGCTGAAAACAGGCTCAGCAAGGCGCTGTGGCCTCGTTCGATGGGTGGGAGGCCGCCCGTGACCCCTTGAGTACGTGCTGCGATGACCGATGGGGGCTCTTAGAATGACCTATCCCCCACGCGCGCATCACGACGTCCCGCTCGCTACCCTTTGGAACCCAGCTCCCGGTGGGCGTGCCACGCGAACACGACGGCGCTCAAGACGACGCCCCAGATCACCACGTACACCCCCGCCAGCATCGCGTACCCGGCACTTAGCAGCACGAGGACGTCCCCAACCGTCCTGGCTGTCGATACGACACGAATCCACCCCGTGTGCCCCGTGCGCCTGGGGGAGAGGCGCGCGATCACGTCGTCCCTCGCGGGCCGCGTGGAGAGCACCGCCAACGCAAAGATCACGATGCCAGTGCCCACCAACAGGAGCTCCACCACCACGACCGCGACCAGAGCGGTCACGCCGAGCGCGGCCCCGCTTCCCAGCACCGCGAGTGTCAGGCAGAGTCGACCGACGGCGTACAAGGCCGCGGATGGGCGTTCGGACACGAGACCTCCGGGTTCATCCTACTTATAATCCCATGCATCGATTGCACCGGGTACGGCGTACAGATGCTGAATCCTGAGCTTCTTTGGCTCGGCTCTGAACCTGAACCTTCACTTCCACGCGCTGGTGTTGGACGGGGTGTACGTGGAAGACCGGGCGACGGGGCGGGTGCGGTGGCGCCGGTCGCGGCGGTGGACCACGGCCGATGTGGAGGGGCTGGTGGTTCGGATTGCGGACCGGGCGGAGGCGTGGCTGGCGCGGCAGGGGTTTGGCCGCGCGGGCGACGGCGGGCGTGGGCGCGGAGAAGAAGGCGCTCTGTCGGTGATTCAGTCGGCGTCGGTGGCCGACCGGTCTGCGGTGGGTGGGGGTCGTCGGGCGAAGCGGGTGCAGGTGCTGGGGGGCGTCCGTTCCAGCTCCCGCCGCTGTGCGCGAGCTGCGATGGGTACTCGGTGCATGCGGGGGTCGTCATCGCCTCGGGCGAACCAGGTGCACTATCATGGGGTGCTGGCGTCTCGGTCGCGGCTTCGGGGTCGGGTTCGGCCGAAGCCTCCGAAGGCGCGGAAGCGCCCGGCGAGGGTGGGGACGCGGCTGTCGTGGCGTCCGCAGGGGCGTTCGCGCTGGCGGTCTTGGAGCGCGCTGCTTTGGCGTGTGTTTGGGGTGAACGGCTTTGCGTGCCCGAAGTGTGGGGAGGGGATGGTGCTCGTACGGTGGTGCTGCCTCCGGCGACGCTTCGTGTGCTGGGGTCTCTGGGTCGGTCAGCGCGGGGTCCGCCGTAGGGGGTGGGATGGAGCTGGTTGCCTGAGGCGGGGTTCGCGACGGTTGGGGAGTGCTCTGTTCCAGGCCAGGCGCTTGAGCAGCTCGCCGACGGGCGCATACGCATCCACTTGAAGCGGGGGTGGTCAGATGGCACCGGGGCGCACGGGGTGCTGTACCACGGCGTCCTCGCCGCCCGACATCAGCTCCGTGACCGCATCCCGCGCCCCCTGCCGCCGAAGCCCAAGCTGCCGGCTCTGGGAGAGCTGCCCTCTGGGCATCCGACTGACTCCGCCCAGGCCTGACCAGACAAGCGGGTGGTCCCCGCGGGGATCAGATGAGGGTGCCGCCGTCCCCCGTGGAGTTGGACGGGTCACTCTGGACCCGGTTCACGAGGTCGATCTGCTGCCGCCACCGGCGTTGTCCAGGATCTCGTCAGGGCTGACGAGATCCTGGACAGGTCCAGCGACCCCATCTCGCCAAAAGGGACCTTTGCAGTTGAGCTGGAGCCTGGCTCTCGCCGGCACGCCTCTTGCTTTGACTGCCTCCATCGGCCCCCCGGGCCTTCAACCAACGGGACACCTGCCTCGAGCGAGTGTGCCGGCCCCCCAGATGGAGCCCTCATGACCCGGAACATCCTACTCACCAGCCTCCTCGGTCTCGCGCTCTTGGGGTGCGGAGACAAGGACGACGACACCGCCACCTCCGAAGCAGGCGACGACAGCAGCAGCGAAGATGACGGCAGCAGCGGAGATGACGGCAGCAGCGGAGATGACAGCGACGCCGGAGGTGACAGCGACGGCGGAGACGACGGGGACAGCGGCGACGACGGGGACAGCGGCGACGACGGGGGCGGCGACGACGACGACTGGGCCAATTGCGCAACCCTCTGCGAACGCGACCACGAGAGCGTGTGCGACAGAAGGTGGCCTCCTTACAAGGATGCGTC
>JAGSHC010000442.1 GCA_023954745.1 Deltaproteobacteria bacterium
GCCCGGCGGCCGGCCCCAGGACCGGCGCCGCGTGCGAACCCGACGCCCGCCCCGCCGGCGGACCTCAATAAGACCCGCCCCGCGCTCTCACCGCTGCCTCAAGCAGCCAAGCCAGAGCCCGTGAAGGAGCAGGAAGAGGACTGGAACTGGGACTTCCTGGACGACTGAGCGCCGGACGGAAGGCGACTTCAAGCCCCGGGCGGCACGCCCGACTACTCGAAGCGAATGACCTCGCGAGCCGTCTCGCCTGACTTGGCGTTGACGACCACGGTGCGCTCGGCCGGCGGATCACACGGGCCACACACGAACGTCACCTGGTGAGATCCAGGGGAGACCTCGTGCTGCTTGATCGGCACCGTCCCGACGTCCTTCCCGTCGATCTTCACGGTCGACCAAGGACGGGAGTTCAGGTCCAGGAAGCCTGGGTCGGCGGACACGACCACTGGCGCGGGGGTCGGCTCCGGGGCGGCCACCGGAGTGGGCCTGGGAGTGGGTGCAGCGACCGGTGCGGGGGTGGGCTCCGGGGTGGGCTCGGGAGCGGCCGGCGTCGGCTGGACCGCGGCCGCTTGCACGGGGACCGGCTCAGGGTCGGCCTTCTGGCTCTGAAGCATCACCGCCACGACCCCAGCGCCGAGGAGACCCGCCGCGGCAAGCCCGAGGACGATCGGGAGGGCGCTGGAGGACTGCTTCTTCTTCTTGCGACGCTTCTTGCCCGTGTTGCGGCGGGTCCCGCTGACCTCGAGGGTCTCGTCGACACGGGACGGCTGATTGGGGACCTTGATCTCGCCGGACTTCGTGCCATCGGCGAGCACGCCCGCGGGGGGGCCGTCGTCTCCGAACTCACCATCGGGGGTGCTTCCGGGGAGCTCGTCGTCAATCTCCTCGAGCCAGTCGGCCAAGGTCGGGGAGTGGGGCAGGCTCGCGCGGATCTCCCGCAGCGCCTTGCGGACGGCCTTGCCACTCTCGAAGCGGTCATCGACCTCCTTGGCCATCATCTTCTCGACGAGGGGGACCAACTCCGGGCAGCGCGCCGCGACGCGCTCCAGCGGTCGGGTCAGATCCGTCTCGAGGATCCCGTGCACGATGGCCACCAGGGACTCGCCCTGGAACGGCACCTGGAGCGTGATCATCTCGTGAAGCACGGAGCCCATGGAGAAGATGTCACTGCGCTGGTCGAGGTCCTTCGCCCGCACCTGCTCGGGAGACATGTAGACCGGCGTGCCCTTGGTCGCGTTGCTGTCGGTCGTCTTGTAGAGGTTCGACTCGGCCTTGGCGATGCCGAAGTCCATGACCTTCACGTCTCCACCGCGGGACACGATGATGTTCCCCGGCTTCAGATCGCGGTGCACGAGGTTCTGGACGACGCCTTGGCTGTCGGTGACCTCGTGGGCATAGACCAGGCCCTTCATGATGTTGTCGAAGACCTCGACCACGACCGAGATCGGCATCCAGTGGCGATTCTCGCGGCACGCCTGGAGCACCGCAGACAGAGTCCAACCGTCGACCATCTCCATGGCGAGGTAGTAGTGGCCGCCGACGTCGTCGAACTCGTACGTCTCGACGATGTTCTTGTGGACCAGCTGGCCGCCCAGGCGTGCCTCGTTGATGAGGGCCTTGAGCATGCGCTCGTCCTGAGTCACGGATCGGGGGATCCGCTTCAGGGCAACCATCTTCTCGAAGCCCATCTGGCCAGAGAGAACCGCCTTGTAGACGCGCGCCATGCCTCCTTCGCCGAGAAGGCTGACGAGACGGTAGCGTCCGAATGGGATCGGCTCAGGCAATGACGGTCCTTCTTTCGATCTTCAGTGAGCACGGATCATAGTGATGACGCCGCCAGATGCCTACCTGACGGTCCCATTGTCCCCCGGGAGATGAATCGATGCCCGAGCTGGCCGAAGTCGAACACGGGCGTCGGATCGCCCACGCGATCGCCGTCGGCCGTACCATCGAACGCGCCCACGTGGCGGACGACGACATCGTTGTCGACGGTACGACACCCGCCCTCGTGCGCTCTGTGCTGCAGGGGGCCGAGGTCACCGGGACCGGGCGCCGAGGCAAACACCTGTGGCTCGAGCTGGCTGATCGCCCCTCGCTCCTCCTGCACTTTGGGATGACCGGTGGATTTCGTACTCGGCAGGACGAACCGCTCCGGTTGGAGAACAGCGCGGCGGAGGTCGACCGCACGTGGCCCCCGCGGTTCTGGAAGCTGCACCTGCTGTTTGACGACGGGGGGGAGCTCGCCATGACGAACGCGCGACGCCTCGGCCGGATCCGGCTCCGGGAGGATGTCCTGGGGACCGCGCCCGTCTCGAAGCTCGGATACGACCCCCTCCTCGCGCTCCCGTCCTTGGAGGACTTCGAGAGACGAATCGGCCGGAAGAAGACCGTGATCAAGTCGCTGCTGCTCAACCAGGCGTTCGCCGCGGGGGTAGGGAACTGGATCGCGGACGAGGTCCTGTACCTCGCGCGTCTCGATCCAAGGAGGCGCGTGCACGACCTCGACTCGGCCGAGCGCGACCGCCTCCGCCTCGCCATCGCTGAGGTGGTTCGCGTTGCAGCAGCCGTAGACGCGCGCAAGGAGGACTTTCCCGTCGAGTGGCTCTTCCATCATCGGTGGGGCAAGAAAGAGGGGAGTCGCACCGCCGC
>JAGSHC010000255.1 GCA_023954745.1 Deltaproteobacteria bacterium
CGGCCGCGTCGTCGTCGTTGCTGGCCGCGTCGTCGTCGTCGCCGCCACCGCCGCTCCCTCCGCGGCCGCGGCCTCGAGTGGGGGTGCACGCGGACGCGAGCAGGGTCAGCAAGAGGAGGAAGGCAAGGGTGGTGCGCATGCGGAACAAGGTCATGGGTCAACTCTCTCTCTAGCGAGCGCGGCTCGCGTGATTCGTAGGGCCCGATGGGCCCGGGCCGACCCTCCGACAGCCCAAAGGTGGAGGGTCGGCCCGTTGCGCTGCGCGAGTGGGGAGCTCGCGAAGCCCCGCTGTTCTAGCTGGGGCCTCGCGCCCTGCGGGTCACAGGTTGTCACGTGCGCTGTAACCTTTCGCTGTGACCGAACGTGGAGAAGGTATGAACACCACACACCCTTCGGTCTGCATCGTCGGTGGTGGGCTCGCCGGCCTCGTCGCCGCCGCCAAGCTCGCCCGCGCCGGCCACCCCGTCACCCTGGTCGAAGCCGGGACCCGCCTCGGGGGCCGCGCCGTCACCGACGACCTCGACGGATACCTCCTCAACCTCGGCCCCCACGCGCTGTATCGCAAAGGCGTGGGCGAGCGAGTCCTCCACAGCCTCGGGGTCCGCACCCAGGGCGGGGTCCCCAAGCCCGCGGGCTCCTTGATTCGGGACGGGGCGCTGCACGCCCTCCCCGCCGGCGCCGGCTCGCTGCTCGGGACCACAGCCTTGCGGGTGGGCCAGCGGTTCGCCCTGGGAGCGGCGCTGACCCGCCTCCTCGCCATGCGCGCCACCTCCGCCACGGGCAGCACCGATGCGCTCCTGCGGCGCCTGACCTCGGACCCCGACGTGCGCGCGGTGCTCGAGGCCACAGTGCGCGTGGCCACCTATGCGCACTGCCCCGAGCTCTTGCCGGCGAGCGTGGCGCTGCAGCAGGTCCAGGCGGCGGTCCGCCACAGCGTCACCTACCTCGACGGGGGCTGGCAGCAGCTGGTCGATCAGCTCGCCGAGACCGCGAGGGCGGCGGGCGCGAGCCTGCGGGTGGGAGCCCGCGTCACGGCGGTGCGGAGGGGGGAGGTTCACCTCGGGGAGGAGGTCGTCTCAGCCGATCAGATCGTGCTGGCCGTGCCCCCCGAAGTGACGGGCACTCTCCTCGCAAGGTGGGAGGAAGCGGCCACCTCCCTGAAGCAGTCGCTCGAGCCCATGGGGCCGCCCGTGCGCGCGGCCTGCCTCGACGTGGCCCTGTCGTCCCTGCCCAGCCCGAAGCGCACCCTCGCCCTGGGCTTCGACGAGCCGCTCTACATCTCCGTGCACACCGAGAGCGCAAAGCTGGCGCCCGAGGGGGGAGCGGTGCTTCACGCCGCGCTGTACCTGCCGCCGTCGCCCACCCGGCGTCCACGGGAGGACCGCGCGGTGCTCGAGGAGGCGCTGGACCTGGTCCAGCCGGGGTGGCGCGAGGTTGTGGTGACCCAGCGATTCCTGCCGCGGATGGTGGTGGTGTCTGCGTTGCCGCCGGCCTCGGGCCTGGCCGGACGACCGGATGTCCAGAGCGTCCCTGGCCTGTGGCTCGCGGGCGACTGGGTGGGGGCAACGGGCTTCCTCGTGGAGGGATCCCTCGCCTCGGGAGCCGAGGTCGCGGACCGCATCGCAGGACTGGCGGTGGCCGCCGCATGAGCCCTCCCGGCCTCAGCGAAGCGTTCTCCGCACACCGCCAGGCGCTCTGGGCGCTGGGGTACCGGATGCTGGGGACCGCTTCGGACGCCGAGGACGCCGTGCAGGACGCCTTCGTGCGGGCGATGGAGCGGCCGCCCGCGGACCTCGAGCGCCCCTGGAAGCCGTGGCTCGTCCGGGTGCTGATGAACGCCTGCCGGGACCGGCTGCGGAAGCGAAAGCACGTGGGGTACCCGGGGCCGTGGCTGCCGGCTCCGGTGTCGACGGAGAGCGTCGAGCCCTTGCGGGTGGACTCGCTCTTCGGCTCGTCCCGCCCCGACGCGCGCATCGAGCTGCTGGAGTCGGTGTCCATGGCGTTTCTGCTGGCCGTGGAGGCGCTGACGCCGCAACAGCGCGCTGTGCTGGTGCTGCGGGATGTGTGTGACTGCTCGGGGGCAGAGACGGCGGAGCTCTTGGGGTTGTCGGTGGGGAACGTCAAGGTGACGCTGCACCGGGCGCGCAAGGCCCTGGAGCGGGATCGGGTGACGGCTGCGTCCTCGCTCGCCGACGCCTCCGCCGTCATGGGGCTCATCGCGCGCTTCGCGGCGGCGCTGCAGTCCGGGGAGCTCGAGCGGGTGCGGGCCGTGATGGCCGACGACGTGGTGTTGCTGAGCGACGGAGGTGGCGTGGTGCGCGCGGCCAACAAGCCCGTCCTGGGGGGCGACCACGTGGCTGCGGTCTACTTCGGGCTCGCGAAGGCCCGCTCCGGAGACACGACGGCCGAGGTCCGCATGTTCAACGGTTCTCCCGCCGTGGTGACGACCATCAAGGACCCGCCCCGACGATGGGGACACCACTCCATCCTGTTCCTCGTGCCCAACGACGATGGCCGCATCGGTCGGGTGTTCTCGGTCGTGGCGCCGGACAAGATCGCGGACGCGCTGGGGGCTGCGCGGCGCTGAGAGTTGGCGCGCTCCATCGGCGGTGCCCGATCCCCTGGCGTTCGCCTTGCACACCCGCCAGGCATGCTCTCCAGGTCCCAGGTCTGCTGGACCATCCTGTCGGCTCTGGTCCTCATGGGAGGGCCCCGCCCAGTGCTTGGTGCGCCACCGCGCGCAGAGGGTCACCTTCTTCTTGCCCCGGGGTACCAGATCCACCCCTTCAACCTGGCGCAGGCGGCGATCAGGGTTGGCGGGCAAGGAACGTTCGGACGCGGCTTCGTCCTTGGTGCGGCGGGTGAGGCTTCGGCAGGCATCGGGGGGGTCTGGTTTGGCGGGCGCGTGTTCCTTGGCGGACGGAGGGTGTTCCCCAAGGGAGTGGCGCTCTCGGTGGTCGTCGAGGGAGGAGGAGGGGTCGACTCGTGGCCGGGAGCGGGATACCTCAACGTGGGAGGGCCGGTGGTCGCCGCCCGCTGGACCGTGATGGCCCCTCCGCCCGTGGGGACCCCTGAGCGTGCCGCCTGGGTCGGGGTCAGCTGGAGCGCCGGCGCCATCGTGGGGCCGTGCTTCGACGACGTCTGCGTCACCGCGCTTCCCATCGGCGACATCAGCGTCGTCTTGTTGTTCGGTTCGAAGCCGGCTGCTCCGTCGCGCACGGCGACCGACCGGGAGGACCCGTTCGCGCCGCTCTGACGGCTGCTCATTGACATGAGTCACGCTGGCTGGCGGAGGGACCCCCGCACCGTGCTGCTCGTCGGTTGCGCGCCAGAGCCCGCTGCGCTCCGGCCCCCGCCAGTGCTGCGGCCCTCGCCCGATGCCCCTGAGTGGACGAAGGCGTGCGTTGGAGGGGGGCTTGAGCCTGAAGTCCCCCCCGAACGCACGCTGACGGGCCCCTCAGTAGACGAAGGCGTGCGTTGGAGGGGGGCTTGAGCCTGAAGTCCCCCCCGAACGCACGCCGAGGTCTGCGCGACCGTCGGCGACTGCATGCTCTGCTACTCGCTCGACGGCGGTTACCTCAGTGGAAGCTTCGCCGCTGATACCGGAGAAGGAGACTGCGGCGCCACGTGGACGATCCGCGGGGTGAGCGCCACCTACACGGTGGGGGCTACCTCGTTGGCCGGCACCTGGGCCGCCGAGTCGCAGGCGGGCGACTACACCATGGACAACTCTGGCTCCCGATCCGCCGAGCTGCACACCACGACTCCCGACGGAGCCACGACGCGGGTGGCCGACTGGACGCCGAGCTCCCGCAGCGCAACGACGGTGGACTTCGCCGTCTCGTCCATCACCGTGAGGTTGAGCTACTCGGCCTTTGCAGGGCACAGATGGGAGGCATCGGTCTCCGGCGACGCGGCGGGCCCCGTCGGGTCCGTGACCGTCGACGACGGCAGCGTGACCTGTTCGACCGGAGGAACCTGGGAGTCACCGTCGGTGAACTGCCTGTAGGGTCCCTACATGCTCAAGAACCGCCGGCTCAACCGCCGTTCCGTCATCTTCTTTGGCCTCTTCGCAAGTCTTCCGGGTGCCGCGTGGGCCGTTCTCGTGTTCGTCCTGTACGCCTACGCGGGCTTTCACTTCCTGCGGATCCCCTTCCTGCCCATCGCCACCATCGGTACCGCGGTTGCGTTCTACGTCGGCTTCAAGAACAACGCCGCCTATGAGCGATTCTGGGAGGGGCGCAAGATCTGGGGGGGCGTCGTCAACTCCAGTCGGAAGTGGGCCAACGCGGTGATGAGCTACGTGGACCCCGGGGACGCAACACCGGCCACCCACGCGACCCAGAAGGAGCTCATCTACCGCCACATGGCGTGGATCAACGCGCTTCGCGTGCAGCTCCGCAAGAGCTCCCGCTTCTTCGACAAGCCCGCCCGAGGAACAAAGATGCGCCTCGACCGCGACGCGGAGATCATGCGAAACGACTGGGAGAAGGAGATCTCCAAGTTCCTCGACAAGACCGAGTTCGATTCGGTGAGCGAGAACGTAAACCCCGCGACACACATGGTGGTGAAGCAGGGGACCCGACTCGCAGAGCTCGTCCACGAAGGCCGGGTCGACATGTTCCGGCAGCTGGAGATGATGGGCGTGCTCAACGAGCTCTATGACCTCCAGGGCAAGTGCGAGCGCATCAAAAACACGCCGTTCCCGCGCATGTACGCCGAGTACAGCCGGATCTTCACGAGGGTCTTCGTGTTCCTGGTCCCGCTGGGAATGCTCGACGTGTTCGCTGACCAGATCGACATCGCCATGGAGTGGCAGGCGTGGATCCTGGCGGTGCCCATGGTGGCGGCCTCCACGCTGGTGGCCTGGGTGTTCCGCACCATGGAGGGGATTGGTGACGCGAGCGAAGACCCCTTCGAGCGCAGCATGAACGACGTCCCCATGAACGCGCTGTGCATCGCCATCGAGCGCGACCTCCGGCAGATCCTGGGCGAGACGGAGATCCCCGGGCCCGAGCCCACCTCCAACGGGGTGCTGTACTGAGCGGCTTCTCATCCCTCGGGCGCGACGGCTCCTCGGTTGCGGCGTCGCGGGGCTGCAACCCCAGGTTGCGGGGCCGCCACATGGGGCGCTTCTCGTGCGCAGGGAGTAGGCCGGGGGAGCTTGCAGTCGCCCGATCTCCGGCCCTCGCGTCTTCCGGCACGAATCCTGCTCTTCCCTCGGGCGCGGCCCCAACCCGCCGCGGACTGGAGGAGACATGGACTTCCTGCTCACCCCCACCTGGGACCTCGCCGTCCCCATCGCCGCGTTCCTCGGCATCTGGGCCACCGTGTGGGGGGTGGCCACCATCGCCCGTACCGGCTTGGTGAACCCCGGAATCAACCCGAACCGGCACGTCTTCGCGCTGGCCGGGGGACTGCGCACCCTGCTGATGGGCCTGACCACCTTCGGACTCGCCGCAGGGTGGGCCACGGACGACCGCGCCTTGGCCGGTCTGATGTGGGTCATCGGCCTCGAAGAGCTCTACGAGTGCACGATGGTGCGCATGGTGGCGAAGAGGGGCTTCGAAACCTGAGGGACCTGCCCTGCGTACTATCAGGTATGCCCCCTTCCCACCGTCGACTTGCCCCGGCTCTCGCCCTCGTGCTGCTCTCGGGCTGCGGGGGTGGCAGCGGCTCCCTCGGCGGCGACCCGACCCCCGCCCCTCCGGCCGAGCCGAACCTCTGCACGGGCCTCGTCCTCAACGAAGTCAGGAGCAACGCCGGCGACCCGGTCGAGCTCTACAACACCACCTCCGAGGAGATGGCCATCGGCTCCTGCCGCCTCCACGACTCCGGGGGCAGCGCCTTCCGCTTTCCCGACGACTGGACCATCCCCGCCGGCAGCTTCCGAGTCCTCGAGAAGGACATCGACCACACCTTCGGCCTTGGCGGCGAAGACGGGCTCGAGCTGCGCTCCGCTCTGAACGACATCATCGACGAGATCTCCTGGACCGAGGGCAGCGCCGCCATCTCGCTGTGCCGCTTCCCCGACGGCAGCGGTCCCTGGACCTCGTGCGCCCGCGCCACCTTCGGGTTCGAGAACCTCCTCGAGTACCCCGCCCTGACCGTGGACCCGCTGTTCATCGGCGGACTCGACCAGTGGGACGAGCCTGGCGTCGAGGTGGAAGAGCCCAACGAGCTGGCCTTTGACCGCAACGGAAACACCTGGGCCGGCGACCAGTACAACTTCCGCGTCCAGGTCTTCGGCCCCGACGGCGCCTTCGTGCGCTCCGTCGGAGGTGAGGGCAACGGCCCCGGCCAGTTCGTGAATCGGAACTCGGGCCAGATGGGCCCCGAGGCCATTCGGGTGGACCCCACGAACCGCGTCTTCGTCGCGGACCGCGGGGGGAGCAAGGTCAACGTCTACGACGGCGACACCTTCGAGTTCCTCTTCGACTTCGGAGACAACGACTGGGTGGACCTCACCGGCCTCGCCCTGAGCGCCGACGGCACCGTCTACATCGGCGATCAGGGCACCGACGGCATCGAAGCCTGGAGCCCGTCCGGCGAGTATCTGTTCTCCTTCGCCACGGACGGCGTGTTCAGCCGGGTCGAAGCCCTCGCCGTGGACGACGCCCGCAACCTGCTCTTCGCCACCAACGAGGACTACGGCACCGTCGAGACCTTCGACCTCGCCACCGGCGCATGGCTGGACAACCAGGTCAGCGAGTCGGCAGGAGGCGGCCTGCCAGAGCCCGGCCGGGTCGCCGACGTCGTCGAGGGCATCATCATCGACCCCATCCACGAGTGGCTCTTCCTCCAGGACGAACAGAACCAACGCGTGATGGTGCACGACCTCGCGGCGGGCGATGCCCTCTACGACCCCACCCGCGACTACGCCTTCCTGGGCTCCTTCGGAGAAGGCGGTAGCGGCCCCGGGCAGTTCAGCTCGGCCGACGGAGTCGCTGTGGACGCCACCCAGGACCTCCTCGGCATCGCCGACCAGGGCAACAACCGCATCCAGGTGTTCCGGCTGTCGGACATCGAGGCCGCCCTCGGACTCTGAGACCAGCGCCCGCGCCGAAGGACCGCCCCCACGAGTTCGAGGGCGCTGCGGGGCAGCCTGCCGGCCGGGCCGCGGACGGAATCCCCGGGCTCTGTCGACTCGGGGCCGGCTCGGGCAGGGACGCGAGCCACTCCGTCGCCCGCACTGCGGCCCTTACCCACGTCGCCCAGGTGGCGGTGAGGAGGGACCACGCGCCCCGCCGAAGAGCGCCTCCCTGGAGCAGCCCTCGCTCGAAGACGAGGGGGACGCCGAGGCGATTGTGCTGGTGGTACGCCAACTCCTCCCGACGGGCCATCCAGCGAGCAATTGCACGACCATCGAGACCGGCTCGCTCCGCGTGGGCATCGACGATGACGGTGCACCACCTCACGTGGCGGGCCTCGTCTGCCGCCAGCCCCCGGAGCATCTGCGCGATGCCCGCATCGACGCTTTCGAAGGCTCGCGCCACCGCGTGCATCTGGCGAACGGCTCGTTGCTCGAGGATTCGGATGAACGAGTAGACGACCACGATGTCCGCGGCGTCCCGAATGGGGCGGTTCGGCGGAACACCGCACAGCTCTTCCGCAATGTGGAGGAGCATCGCTCTCCTTGGCATTGGGATGGGCCCACCGAGACCATCGAGGGCATCCCGGACCAGTTGCTCGTGTCGCTCCTCGTCCCTGTGGTGCCGCTGGACCAGCCGCGCGAGCTTCGGGAACGGAGTCGCGGCCGCGACCCGCTCGAACAGACCGTCGACGCCATTGGCGGTGGCTTCGGCGTCGAGCAGCTCGGTCAGGATCCAGCGCTGACCGTCGCGAGTGGTGACGAGCTCGTCGAGGATGCGGGCGAAGAGAAGGTCATCGATGAACATGGTGCCTCCCTGGCTGAAGGGAGGCTCCCGCGAACTGGGCCGCGGGTCATCGAAGAGGATCTGAAGGCTTCTGAAACTCCGACTCTGCCGTCAGGGGATGACGAAGACGGCCCCCCGGCAGGGGCAGTCGTTGCCGTCGACGCACACTTCGGGGGCCCCGGGATAGATGGTGAAGCTGAACTGCGACGTCGTCGCCCTCGCGTGGGCGGAGGCCCATCCGCAAGCGCGGCCCGCCGCGACATCGCAAGCGCCCCAACCAGGCGGCTTCAGGGCAGCTCCCACACGACGCAGCACCCCGCGCGATGCCGCTCCGTCGCCCCCGGCGCCCCGCTCTCGATGGCCGGCTCTGGCGGGTCCCCCTCACCCTGCACCAGCCAGCCCGCTCCCGCGCGCCCCACCACGTCGGCGACCACGGGCCCGCGATTCTCGCCCGGCGCCCCCGGCGGCAACACGCCAGTCCGCGCCCAGTCCAGTCCCCCGACCACCACGAACACCGGGTGCTGCTCTCCCACCACGACGGGGCGATCATCCCCTCGCGAACCGAGCCAGCCTGCAGCCTCCGTCAGCCCCGCGGGCAGCCGCTCCTGGGTCGCCTGCCTCAGGATGGCGGGCCCCTGGGCGAGCAGCGTGATGGCGAAGCCGGCAGGCAGCATCCAGCGCACCCATCGGGGTCCTGCGAGGGCCTCGCCCCACCGGATCGCACCTACCGCCCCCACGGCGACGACCAGCACCAGCAGCGGAACGAGGTAGCGCATCGTCCGCGCCTCCATGGCCCCTAGCGTCGTCAGCCCAAAGTCCACGACGAACATCCACGCCCACGCCCCCAACAGCGCCAAGGCCGCAGGCCTCGACCCCGGAGCGTCTGGGTTCTTGGTGGCGCAAGCGCGCCAGAGCCACACGGCCCCCGGCAGCGCGAGCAGGAGCACGGTCCACCCCACTTCACCGGCGACGTTCACCGGCAAGACCGACGGACCCAGGAAGTCGAAGCCGTCGGCGTTGCGCTGGGTGTTCATGCTCGCCACCCGGGCGAATCCGATGGGGTCTCCGCTGATGCGCCAGGCCGCAGCCATGTGCAGCATCGTGGTGACGAAGCAAGCCGCGCCGAGCAGAGCCCCGCGCCCGACCCCAAGAAGCAGCACGCCGAGAACCCCCATCAGCGGGACGACGGTCATGGCGTCGAGGCGCACGAGCGCCATGGCGTTGGCGGCGAGCACACTGAG
>JAGSHC010000298.1 GCA_023954745.1 Deltaproteobacteria bacterium
CATGAGACCGAGCTGGAGGTCGTCGTCGACGCATAGCCGAATGGAGGGGAAGCCCGGCGTCTTCGCCAGCGCGCTGCGGCGCACGAGCGAAAAGGCGCCGACGGCCGGCGCGAACGAACTCTCCGGGTTCTCTGCTCTCGGAGCGTCGAAGGCAGGTGCGAGGAAGGTGAGGAACACGGCGTGGATGCTGTTCACACCGAGACCGCCGGGCAAGACGTGAGGCATCGCCGTCACCAGGTCGACCCCGTGCTCCTCGGCGTAGTGGACAGCGCGGCGCAGAGTGCCGGGTGCAATGTGTACGTCCGCGTCGGAGAAGAGGAGCCAGTCGGCATCGGTTGCGTTCACGCCACGCTGCAGCGCGTTCAGCTTACCCAGCCAATCGGGGGGGAGCTCGGTGACGTGCACGACCTCGATGCGAGGCTCGGCCGCGGCCAGGCGGTCGGCGGTGGCCCCGGTGCCGTCCTCGGAGCGGTCATCGATGACGACGATCCGGAGGGCCGGGTAGTCAGAGCGCAGGCGGGACCGCAGGGCGGGCTCAAGGGCCGCACCTTCGTCCTTCGCGGGAGCGACCACTGCGACGGACGGCCAGGAGTCCCGATCGACAAGTGGGAGGTCCTCGAGGCGCTGGGTGACGAGGGCGATGCGCGCGACCGCCAGGGCGAGAAGCCACCAGATCAGGCAGAGGGCGGCGAGGGCGTAGGCGACGACAGTCACGATTCGGCACTCTAAACGGCTTCTCATGACGATGAGGCGCAACTCGGGGTGAGACGAGGAGCCGGATCGCAACGAGGGACGAGCAGAGCGGGGCGTGGCCCGTGACCGAGGAGCGAGGCAGGGAGGCGGTCCCTCGGCGCTCGTTGCGGAGGGCGAAGCAGCGGACGCTCGGCGCGTGGACCTTTCCATATGCCTGTGGTCGGCAAGAGCATGCGGAGCAATCCTGGGTCCGTGACACGGCAACCCCCTCCCGTCTCCGGGGAGGGGTCCAGCGAGCCTCGAAAGGAACCATGCAGATGTCGACGAGGGCTGTGGCTCTCCTGGAGTTTGTGTCCTTCGTCGCCCTCGCGCTGATTTCGAAGCGGGTGGTCGACCTCGTCACGTGGCGCTTCTCGGGCCCGATCTCGCTGGCCCTCACTGTGCTCGTGCTGAGCTTGTATGTCCGCCGGTCCGGGGGGAACTGGGCCGCGATGGGGCTGGTCCGGCTGGACGACGCGCGGGCCCGCCTCTTGGTGCTCCCCAAGGCCTTCCTGACGTTTCTCGCGTTTTGCCTCACCGTCGGCTCCATCCTCGGTTTCGGCGCGGCCTTTGATCTAGATCTCATCAACGAGGTCCCCACCGGGGTGGAGGACCGATGGGGGGGGCTGGAAGGAAACCTCGTCCTCTACCTGGGCTGGTTGGGACTGACCTGGACCAGCGCAGCGTTCCTGGAGGAGATGTTCTTCCGTGGCTTCCTGATCACCCAGGGACAGAAGGTCTTCGGTGAGGGGCGGCTCGGCTCGGCGCTCGCGGTCATGATCGCAGCGCTCATCTTCGGCTACGGCCATGTGTACTACCAGGGGTTGCGGGGACTCTTGGTCACCGGCGCGATCGGCCTGGCCTTCGGCACCATGTTCCTCGTCTTCAAGCGCAACCTGTGGCCGATCATCCTCATCCACGGGCTCATCGACACCCTTGTGTTCACCTCGCGGTACATGGGCTGGGAGTAGCGAGACCCTCGAACCCTCAGGTCGATGGCCCTTCGCGAACCGGGGCGGCGGGGTGACCGCTGGGTCTTTCGCCGCGATGGCGTGGGTGTTCGGTGCCTCCATCGCCCCGGACGTGCGAGCGTGCCCGCTACCCTGGATCGTGATGTCGGAGAGCGCACCCAGACCCCTGAGCCACGCCGTCGCGCTGACCCTCCTGCTCGTCCACTCGGGTTGTGTCGAGGACCCCGCCCCGCCTGTGGACGACGACGACGTGACGGAGGCGCCGGACGACGACGACAGCAGCAAAGCTGACGACGACGACCTGCTCGACGTGGGCGACCAGACCGGGGAATCCTGGACGCGGGAGGAGCAGCGGGCGCCGGGGACGGTCACCTTCACCGAGCTGCTCTACAACCCACCCGGCGGCCAGGACCTCGAGTGGCTCGAGCTCCACAACCCCATGGTCCTCGACCTGGATCTCTCGGGCTGGCACCTGGAGGGCGTCGAGCACGTCTTCGCGGAGGGGACCGTGCTGGGCGCGGGTGACTACCTGGTCGTGGCCGCCGACCCTGGCCTTCTGGCCGTGGAGACCGGGTTCGCCGACGCGTTGGGCCCCTACGAGGGGCGGCTGTCCAACGGGGGCGAGCGGCTGCGCCTCCGCAACGCAGCCGGGCGGTTGATCGACACGGTCCGGTTCGACGACGACGCTCCCTGGCCGGTGACCGCCGATGGCTCGGGGCTCTCCCTCGCGAAGATCGACCCCGACGCGGCCAGCGACCGCGCCGAGCACTGGACGGTGAGCGCGACCCTGGGCGGGACGCCGGGCCAGCCCAACGGACTCGACCCGCTGGAGCCGCCGGTCGTCCTCGAGCTGATCCCCCTCGCGTCGACCTGGGCCTTCGACGGGTCGGGCGCCTACCCCGATCCCGACTGGGCGTCGCCCGACCATGACGACGCCGCCTGGGCCCGCGGCGATGCTGTCTTCTGGGCCGGGGACGGCCCCGAGACGGTCGTGGCCACCGCGCGGGTGACGGCGGACAACTTCTTCGGCCTCTATCTCGGAGGTCCCGACGCCACCGGGCTCCGCCTCGTCGGGGTGGACTCCCCCACGGCTTGGACCGGCGTCGAGGAGTTCTCCGTCGAGATCGGCCACGACGACCACCTCTACATCGCGGCATGGGAGGCGCCGGGGGTCCCGGGCGGCCCCCAGATGGTCATCGCCGAGGTGGACTTGCCGGACGGCGTCACCGGCACCGACGCCGCCTCCTTCGAGTGGTTCCTGGGCCCCACCGGAGCGACTCCCGGCACTGCGCCTCCGGCCGCGCCGCCGGCGGTGGAGGACCTGGACCTGTTGATCGCCGACGCCAACGGCGGGGGCACCTGGGCCCCACCGGATGCCGAGGCGCCCAGGACCTCCAGCCCCTGGGGCGCAGCGGTCGGGTCTTCCTTCGCCGACGGCACGAACTTCATCTGGGCCGACACGTTCGCCGCCCAGTCCGTCACCAACACGGAGGAGACGTACGCCCTCTTCCGCTCCGTCGCCCCCCTGCTCTCCGAGGGCGGCACCACGGAGCTGGCGTCGATCGAGACGACGACGACCTTCCGCACCACCTTCGTTCTGGACGCCGACCCGGCTGCGGCGAAGCTCAGCCTCGAGTGCCTCGTCGATGACGGGATGGTGGTCCATCTGAACGGGGTCGAGGTCCTCCGGCACAACATGCCCTCGGGCCCCATCGACGCGGACACGCTCGCCTCGAGCCCGGTGGACCAGGCCACCGAGCTGTTCGCCGACCTCCCCACCGACGCCCTGACGGGGGACGTCGAGGTCCTCGCCGTCGAGCTGCACCAGGCGGAACTCGACGACCCGGACCTCACCTTCGGCTGCGCCCTGACCGCCGAGGTCCACCCGCTCCCCCTGGACCGACCGGCGACGGTCCTGCTCAACGAGGTGGCTCCCGCCTCCGCGTCGACCCCCTGGGTGGAGCTGCTGGGAGCCGGCAATGCGACGCAGCCGGTCGGCGGCCTCGTGCTGGTCTCGTCCGAGGGCGACGAGCTCGTGCTGCCCGACGGCGAGCTGGCCCCGGGAGGGTTCCTCCTCCTCGACGATCTGGGCTTCGCACCCGAGGAGCGGGACGTGCTGTTCCTGTACTCCGCGGACCGGACGGAGCTGCTCGACGCGGTCCGGGTGGGGAGCGGCCTTCGGGGGCGTGAGGAGAGCGGCGGCCCCTGGCTCGCCCCATCGGAGGCCACGCCCGGCGCCGCCAACGTCATCGAGCTCACCGACGACGTCGTGATCCACGAGATCCAGTACCACCGCGCCCCCCGCTCGGTGGACGGGGAGCCCGTGACCGACCGGCTCGACGAGTGGATCGAGCTCTACAACCGGGGAGACGCGGCCGTCGACCTCTCGGGTTGGCAGCTCGTGGACGCGGTGGCGTACACGTTCCCCGAGGACGCCACGCTGGCCCCCGACTCCTACCTGGTGGTGGCGGGCGACGCCGCGGCGCTCCTGTCCGAGGAGCCCGAGCTCGAGGTCATCGGCGACTTCGAGGGGCGGCTCAACAACCGCAGCGACCGGATCCTGCTCCTCGACGCCCGCGGCAACCCCGCGGACGAGGTCCGTTACGTGGACGGGGGCCGCTGGCCAGGCGCCGCCGACGGGGGCGGTTCGACCCTGGAGCTGCGGGACCCGTGGGCCGACAACGCGGTGGCCGAGGCCTGGAGCGCGAGTGACGAGGTGGACCACGCGGGCTGGGTCTCGTACAGCTACCGGGACACGGCCCAGCCCAGCGGCGTGGGTCCCGACGGTCAGTGGGAGGAGCTCGTGCTCGGCCTGCTCGAAGCCGGGGAGTTGCTGATCGACGACGTGAGCGTCGTGGAGGATCCGGACGGAGTCCGGACCGAGCTCGTCACCGATGGCGGCTTCGACGCGGGGGGCGGAGCCTTCCGACTCCTGGGGACCCACGGGCGGAGCAGCGTCGTCCCGGACCCCGACGACGGCGCGAACCCCGTGCTGCGCCTCGTCGCCACGGGCGCCACCGGCCACATGCACAACCACGTGGAGACCACCCTGCTGCAGTCGCTGGTCCACGGCGTGGACTACGAGATCTCGTTCCGCGCCCGGTGGGTGACGGGCAGCAACCAGCTCAACACCCGGCTGTACTTCAACCGGCTCGCCCGGACCACGCTGGTGGCGCAGCCGGCGCGGGCGGGGACCCCCGGCGCGCCGAACTCGACCGGGGTCGACAACGCGGGTCCGACCTTCGTCACGCTCCAGCACGAGCCACCAGTCCCCGAGCCGGGCGAGCCGATGACCGTCACCGCCTCGATCACCGATCCTGACGGGGTGGCGAGCGCCACGCTGTGGGCCTCGATCGAGGGCGGAGCCTGGCAGTCCGTAGCGATGGCCGAGTCCGCGCCCGGGCGCTGGGAGGCGACGCTGGAGGGTCAGGCGGCCGGCGCGACGGTCCACTTCTACGTGGAGGCCGAGGACGGGGTCGGGGCGTCCGCCTCCTCTCCCGCCGCGGGCCCCGACTCCCGCGCGCTGATCCCCATCGCAGACGACCGGGGCAGCACCACGGGGCTCGCCGACTTCCGCCTCGTCATGACCGCCGCGGACTCCGACTGGATGCACGAGGACGTCAACCTCATGAGCAACGACCAGCTCGGCGCGACCGTCGTGTGGCGTGGCACCGAGGTGTTCTACGACGTGGGCGTGCGACCCAAGGGGAGCCAGCGGGGCCGCCCCCGTCAGCCCCGCCTGGGGTACGCGGTCCGCTTCGCGTCCGACCATCCATTCCGGGGCAGCCACACCACCGTGATGCTCGACCGCTCCGAGGGGGTCGGCTTCGGCCAGCGGGAGGTGCTGCTGAACCTCGTGATGACCGCCGCCGGCTCCGTCTTCGGCGAGTACAACGACGTCGTCCACGTGGTGACCCCGCGCCCGGAGCACACCGGCCCGGCGGAGCTCCAGCTCGATCGGTTCAGCAACCTGGTCTTGGATGCGCAGTTCGAGGACGGTTCTGCCGGGGATCGGTTCGAGTACGAGCTCGTCTACTACCCGACCACCACCGACGACGGCACCCCCGAGGGCTTCAAGCTGCCCCAGCCGGACAGCGTGGTGGGCACGTCCCTCACCGACCTCGGGCCCGACAAGGAGCAGTGGCGGTGGGTCTTCCTGCGGAAGAACAACGGCCGCGAGGATGACTACACGCGGCTGATGGACCTGGGGCGGCTCTTCGACCTGCCCGAACCCGACCTGCTGGACGAGGCCGAGTCGGTCCTGGACCTCGAGCAGTGGTTGCGCGCCTTTGCGTTCGCGAACCTGGCGGGGGTCGTCGATCAGTACGGCGGCGCCGGGAGCAAGCACAACGCGCAGTTCTACGTCCGCCCCTCGGACCAGCGGATCCTGTTCTTCCCCCACGACCTCGACTTCTTCGGGGGCGCGGAGAGGCCGGTCGTGGGCAACAACGACCTCGCGCGGCTGCTCCAGGAGCCCACCTGGAGTCGCTCCTACTACGGGCACCTCCACGACATCATCGACCGCGCCTACAACGGCGAGTACCTCGCGCGCTGGTGCGACCAGCTCGGGGACCTGCTGCCCGGGCAGGACTTCGACGCGCACTGCGCGTTCGTGGACCAGCGGGCGGAGTGGGTGACGACCGGGTCACCGGACTCCCTCGACGCCCTCTACCCGCCCATCGAGTTCGCCATCACCACCCAGGGAGGGGCGAACTTCGAGGTGGCGGCGCCGGTGGTCACGCTGCAGGGGGTGGCCTGGGTGGATGTGCGCGGCATCCAGATCGACGGCCAGCCTCTGAAGCTGACCTGGCTGGACGACGTGACCTGGCAGGTGGTCGTCCCCCTGGAGCCGGGAGACAACGACCTCGCGCTCGTGGCGTTGGACCGGTGGGGCGCGGCGGTCGGAGGCGACGTCATCGTCGTGACATCGAACCCCTGAGCGTCACGGGTCCCAGGTGCATCGCCGCCCGCTGCTGGGAGCGAGCCTGCTCTTCGTCCGACAACGTCCCCTGCAAGCAGGGTCCGGCGCCAACACGATGTGACTCGCCCAACCGGACGTGCCTGCCGGAGGGCGGGTGGACCGTCGCCCAGGTGAACGCACGCTCCTACATCTGCTGCCATGGCGCAGGGGCGTCGTGAGGCGTGGTGATGTCCTGTGGACCCGACGGCGCCTCCTGGGGACGGGAGCGGCCGCCCTCGCCGTGGGATGCGTGACGCCCGCCGCCCCCTGCGACGCGGGGGCGCTGACCCGCCGGGTGTCGACGATCGCGACCACGGACCGGGACCAGCTGCTCCCCATCGTCGCCCGGTGGCTCGCCGAGGGCGTCCCGACCGATGAGATCGCCCACGCCGCCGTTGTCGCAGGACTCGACGCCAGCTCCCTTACGAACCACTCGAACCATCCGGTGAAGGCAGTGGAGGCGGCGCGGGTCGTGGCCTCCGAGCTCG
>JAGSHC010000462.1 GCA_023954745.1 Deltaproteobacteria bacterium
GCTCGAGCTCGCCGCCGACCTTCTGCCCGCCAACGACTTCGTGCTCTACACGAACGGCCACTTCGGAGCCCTGTACGACGGCTCCCCCCTCGGTTCGCCCGAGGACTTCGGCGTCACCAAGATCAGCCGCTGAGTCAGCGCCCAGGTTCCGCCCAGGGGGCCTGTTCCCTCAGAGCGCCTCTGCGAGCAGTGCTCTAGACTCCGCCGCGGAGAATGAGCCATGTCTGACCACGCCCCCCCGACCGACTCCCCCGAACCCGAGCCGCCCATCGAGCGCGAGACGATGGACGTCGATGTCCTGTTCGTCGGCGCCGGGGTGTCCAGCCTCGCTGGCGCCATCCGGTTCATGCAGCTCGTCGAGGACGCGAAGGGACGGGGCGAAGACGTCCCCGAGATGACCGTCGCGGTGCTCGAGAAGGGCAGCGAGGTCGGAGCGCACATCCTCTCGGGCGCGGTGATGAACCCCCGGGCTCTCGATGAGTTGCTGCCGGGCTGGCGCGAAGACGGCCCCATCGAGTCCGAGGTGAAGGAGGAGCGCGTCTCCGCCCTGACGACCCACGGGGCCTACGACTTCCCGATCCCTCCGCCCAACCTCGCCAACCACGGCAACCTGGTGGTGTCCGCCTCCCGCATCGCTCGCTACATGGGCCGCAAGGCCGAGCAGATGGGCGTGATGATGTTCCCCGGCTTCCCGGCGGTGGACGTGCTGTGGGAGGGCGACAAGGTCGTCGGCGTGCAGACGGGCGACAAGGGCATCGACGCCCACGGTCGCCGGAAGGCGAACTTCGAAGCGGGTGTGAACATCAAGGCGAAGGTCACGATCTTCGGTGAGGGCGTGCTGGGTCACTGCACCCGCATCGTGACGCGGCGCCTGGGACTCGATGCCGGCCGCAACCCCTGGCAGTTCGAGACCGGGGTGAAGGAGATCATCAAGCTGCCGAAGGGCAAGGGCCGCCCCGGCTTCGTCATGCACACCCTGGGCTACCCGCTCAGCACGCAGACCACCGGCGGCACCTTCATCTACGGGTACCAGGACGACTACATGGTCGTGGGTCTCGTGGTCGGGCTGGATTACCGGGACCCGGGCATCGACCCGCAGTACATGCTGCAGCAGTTCAAGAGCCACCCGGCCATCGCCGAGATCATCGAGGGCGGCAAGGTCGAGGCCTACGGGGGCAAGGCCCTCAGCGCCGGCGGTTGGTACTCGATGCAGCAGCCCTACTTCGATGGCGGGATGTTCATCGGGGAGGCGGCGCAGATCATCGATCTGGAGCGGCTCAAGGGCATGCACCTGGGCATGAAGTCCGGGATGCTCGCGGCGGAGACGGCGTGGGAGGCCATCGAGGCCGACGACTTCTCGGCTTCGCAGCTCAAGGCCTACATGGACCGCATCGAGGGCGGCTGGGTGAAGGAGGAGCTGTGGCGCAGCCGCAACTTCCACCAGAACTTCCAGGGCGGCCTCTACAAGGCGCTCATCCGGAATGGCCTGGCGATCATGTTCGGTAGCCACGGTCGCAAGGCCGGGCATCACGACCACCTGGCCCTGGAGCCCGTGCCGGTGGCGACGGGTGGAGCCACGAAGCCCAGTGAGCGGCCGAAGGTCGACATTCCGACCTACATGCTCAAGCTCGATGACGTGTACCTGTCGGGCGTGCTGCACGACGAGGATCAGCCGAGCCACCTCAAGGTCGCGGACCCGGACATCTGCCGGACGAAGTGCGCCGAGGAGTTCGGCAACCCCTGCACCCGGTTCTGCCCGGCGCAGGTGTACGAGATGGTCACCGACAAGGAGAACGGTGGGCAGAAGCTGCAGGTGAACTTCAGCAACTGCGTGCACTGCAAGACGTGCGACATCAAGGACCCGTACCAGATCATCACGTGGACGCCGCCGGAAGGTGGCGGAGGCCCCAACTACAAAATGACCTGAGGGCCACGGAGCCGCGCGATCTCTGCGTCGGCGGCGCTCGTCGCTCCCTGCGACGTGCTGAAGCACGCCTCAGTCGTCTCCTCGCTTGCCTCCTTGACCTCGCGCGGCTCCGCGGCCCTCAGCGATCTCGCCTTCGGCGGCGCTCGTCGCTCCCTGCGACGTGCTGAAGCACGCCTCAGTCGTCTCCTCGCTTGCCTCCTTGACC
>JAGSHC010000037.1 GCA_023954745.1 Deltaproteobacteria bacterium
CATCGCCCCATGAAGAAGGACCCACCACGGTCCTTCCGCGCGATTCTCGCCCTCGACGGCGCGCGCCGGGTACGGCTCGACGCGCTCCCGGACGCGAGCGTGGCAGACCTAGCCGCCCGCTTTCTCGGAGTCCTCGACCTGTCACCGGAGCTCCAGAAGCTCGTGGTGTCCCGGGCGGCGGGCAACCCGTTCTTCTGCGAGGAGATGGTGTACGCCCTGGTGGAGTCGAAGGTCTTGCTCACGGACGGCGGGCTCGCCCGATTCGCCCCGGGCAAGGACGCCTCGTCGGTGGATCTGCCCGGAACGCTGCAGGGCGTGGTCACCTCGCGCCTCGATCGACTCCCTCCCGCGGAGCAGCTCACCCTCAAGGTCGCCTCGGTGCTCGGTCGCACGTTCACGCTCGATACGCTCATGGCCATGCATCCGGTGGAGCACCCCCGGGACGAGCTGATCGCGCAGCTGGATCACCTCGCCGAGCTGGACTTGTGCCCCCAGGAGCGGGACGAGGACGGTCTGCGCAGCCACGGCTTCAAGCACGCCATCGTTCAGGAGGCCTGTTACGAGCTGCTGGTGTTGAGCAAGCGACGCGGTCTTCACGCCGCGGCCGCGGTGCACTACGAGCGCAGCGACGACGCGGATGAGAAGAGCGCCGCGCGCCTCGCTCACCACTGGCAGAACGCCGGTGAGCCCCTGCGCGCCTTGGAGCACCTCGAGCGGGCGGGCTTCCACGCGCTCGACAACGGCTCCGACCGAGACGCCCTCGGGACGCTCGAGGCGGCGCAAGACATCGTCGAACACCTCTCGAATACCCAGCTCATGGAGGTGGGGCCCGTGCGGCAGGCGGCGGTGCTCACGGGGATCGGCACGGCCCTCCAGGGGGTCGGCCGTCCCGACGACTCCGCAGAGCTCCTCCGCGCCTCGATGGCAGCCCTGGGCAAGAAGCTTCCCACGAGCAGTCTGGGCTGGACGGCCCGACTGCTCTCCGAGGGTGCGCGCCAGCTCGTCTACCGTCTCATGCCTCGCTTCCTCCGATGGCGCGCGCGACCCCACAAGCACCAGGCCCTCCGCGCCGCCAGCCGCGCCGCGAGCTGGTACGCCAACGCGTCCTACTTCCGGGTGGAGGCGCTGCCGTGGCTCGCCGCGGGGCTGCTCTCGGCCAACCTCGCCGAGAACGCCGGCAGCCCGGAGATCGCGGGGACGGCGTACGTCAACCTCGCCAACATCTTCGGCACCCTGCACCTACGAAGACTGGAGGGCGTCTATCTGCGCCTCGCCAGGCTCTCCCCGGAGCGACGCGTGGAGATCATCGCGCACTCGGCCACGGCCGTGGTCGACGTCCTCCACTGTGACTGGGACGCCGCGCGCTCCACCATCGAGGAGGGCACATCCAAGGCCCGCGCCGCCGGCGACTGGTGGGCCCTGGGGAACGGCCTGACGATCAAGGCACTGGTCGCCTACCTCACTCAGCCCGTGGGGGAATGTCTCCCTACTTTTGGTGAGGTCGCCCGGCTGATGAGAGATCGCGACCACCCCGCCCAGGAGGCCTACGGACTCGTCTTCTCCGTGCCGGCGTTGCTCGCCCTCGACCGGGTCGGCGAAGCGGCCGCGCAGCTGGACGAAGGGGCCCTTCGGCTGGAGAGGTTCGACTACTTCGGACGCCTCGCCTGGTACTCGGCGCGCGCCACGGTGTCGTGGCGGCAGGGCGACCTGAAGGTGGCGGTGAATGCCGCCGTCGAGGCAATGACGATGTTCAAGGCGAAGCCCTTGATGCTCTTCACCTACGTGGGCCCCTTTCACTCCATCGCTGAGGTCCTCCTGGCGGCCGCCCACGCGGGGGACCCCATTGGGGGCATGTCCGTCGAGGAGATCCGGGGCCACGCGCGCACCGCCGTGAAGAACTGGGGGCAGGGCACCGCGCTCTTCTGGTACTTCCGCCCTCGGGCGTTCCTCGCCCAGGGCGCCCTCGCCATGCTCGATGGCAAGCCGGCCAAGGCCCGAACCGCTTGGGCCAAGGGAATCGCGGCGGCGCAGCAATACTCGATGCCCTGGGACGAGGCGCGGGTCCACGTGGAGGCGGCGCGGTTCGCGGCCGAAGGCTCGGCCGAGCGATCACACCACGAAGCCGCTGCCCGCGCGATCCTCGAGCCGATGGGCGCCGAGGGGACCCTCGAGCTGCTCCCGTGAGGGAGATCCCCACTCTGGAGGAGCCCACCGACCTGTTCACACTCGGGACGGAGGCCTTCGCGGAGTACAAGCGAGAGCTCGCCAACTGCGGCATCGAGCTTCCCGCGTCGGTGACGTTGGAGCGCGTGGACGGAATCGTCTTCTACTACTCGCGCGACAACGGAAAGATCCACGTCGCGGTGCCTCCCGCCGACGACGACTCCACCGTGGCAACGTACCGCTTCCTCTGGTCGTCCCTCCTCAGCCTGGACGCCGAGACCCTCGACAGCTTCCTGCCGATGTTCGTGCGCCGCGTCGTCGCCCACGAGCTGGGCCACGCCCTGCGAGACGCCTACGGCCACTTCGGAGACAACCTGTGGGAGGAGGAGCAGGTGGCCAACGAGCTCGCCGTCGCCCTCCAGAACCGACGCCTCTCCCCCGAGCAGCGCGACGCCTTCAAGGCCTCCGTCGACCGAGCCATGTCCGCGCTGAAGGGCAAGGTCGGGTCGATCAAGGACGTGCGGATGAGCTACCAGTCCCAACTGGAGGTCATGTACCAGACCGAGCAGGTGGGGGACTCCACGCGCATGGCCATCGAAGCGTTGGGCCAGGCCTTCGACTTGGAGCAGAGCGACATCCTGCGCAGCCAGGTCGCCACGGGCGCCGCGACCACGGTGACAGACGAGAACGAGGTCATCGAGCGGTTCAACACCGGCGGCATGGGCAACCTGCTGCACTACCTCTTCTTCCAGCTGGGCTGGCTTCAGATCGACCTGGCCGCGCAACACACCAGCTACACCCAGGAGTTTGCGGCGAATCGCCTGGGGCTCTCCCCCCCGAGCCTGAGGACTCCTGCGCGGGCGAAGGTGGCGACGAAGAGCCAGGTGCGCGCGCTCCACGCGGCCTCCCGGGCGTGCCGGGCCCTCTCCAACGAGACCGCAGCGCGATGGTTCTACAAGAGGTACCGCGCGTACCTCGTCGAGCTGCTCCGCGGGGCCGAGGCGCGCCCCGAGGTCTCGACCACCACGTTCCGCAAGGACCCAGCCCACCTCCTGGAGACCTGGGAGGACTCGAGTCGCGATCGGCTCGACCTCCTGCGCGCCATCGCCCCCGCCGACATCCGGCCACTCTTCCCCGGCCGCATGGCCGAGACGGCTCCCGATGTGGACGAGGTGGAGGTGGACCTGCCCCACGAAACGGACCGTGCCGTCTGGCGCCGGGCGACCCTCGACAGCCCCGACCCCGCGGCGACGGCGACGCTGCAGAGGCTCGCCCTGTTGGACCGGACCCAGCAATTCCGCGCGCTCCCGGCTCGAGCGATGCTCGACGTGGCGAAGCATCTCTTCGAAGTGCGCCTGAACGACGGGGAGACCCTCTTCTGGCGTGGGGAGCAGAACTCCGATGTGTTCATCGTCGCCGAGGGAACCCTGGAGTGGAGCATTGGGGACGAGCAGGACAGCCCCCGGGGGCTGCGCGCTGTGGGGGAGGTCGTCGGCGAGTTCGCATTCCTGACGGGAGAGCCCCGCTCCGCCACGGTCCGCGCGAAGGGGCCCGCGCGCTGCTTCGTCATCAAGGCCGTCGATCTGCGCATCCAGTCCGGGCAACACCCGAGCATCATGGAGCGCATCGCCGCGGGCCTGGCGAGGCGGCTGCGAGACAAGTAGTGCGTCGCAGGGGGGATCCGTTTGACGCTGCTGTCGGACCGCCCCTAGATTCCGCGCCATATGGTCAGCAAGCTCATCATCGACGGCGTCCAGGGGGGGCTCAGCCTCCTGGGTTACCAGCTCACCCGCGCGGCGAAGGACCCCACCTACGTCCCCAGCCCGCCGAACACGTACCCGACCTACTCGCCCAGCGAGGAGGCGTCGTTTCGGTCTCTGCACGAGCGGTTCAACCACCGGACCCTCTGCGCTCGGGACCGGGCCTACATCCTTCAGCAGGTCGCCAAGCAGGCCATGCACGTCCCCGGCGACTTCGCGGAGGCTGGGGTGTTTCGGGGGGGAACGTCGTGGTTCCTCGCCCACCTGCTGCGCGAAGCGGGGGACTCCCGCACGCTGCACGCCCTGGACTCCTTCGAGGGAATGCCCGCGGACACCGAGAAGGCCCGCGACGGCCACGATCCCGGGGACTTCGGAGACACCTCCCTGGAGTCCGTGCAGGAGTTCCTGAGCGAGTTCGAGAACATCACGTTCCACCCGGGGTTCATCCCCGGGACGCTGGCACCCCTGGAGGACCTGAGCTTCGCTCTCGTCCACGTGGACGTGGACATCCACGACGCAGTGCGAGACTGCTGCGCGTTCTTCTACCCCCGGCTGGCGCCGGGCGGTGTGATGCTCTTCGACGACTACGGCTTCGAGGTCTACAAGAACGCCGCGCGCAAGGCTGCGGACGACTACTTCGCCGACAAGCCCGAGTCGCTGGTCGTGCTGCGCACCGGCCAGGCCATGGTCACGAAGCTGCCTCCGTCGACCGCCTAGGGAGGGGCAATCCGGCTGGTCCCCTCGCCAGCGTCCGACGTACGATTGGCATTCCATTGGCCGGGGTGAGAATCCCGCCTTAGCTTCCATTGGTACGCGAAACGCGACGCTGAGGATGTAATGACCAAGACCTCTCCCGCGCTCAGGCGGTCCTTGCTCCTCCTGGGCGCCAGCCTCCTCCTCTCCCCGCCGGCCTACGGCGAATGGACCGGCGTGCTCGGCGGGCCTGGGGCCCAGAACCGTGCCGGCGGAACCGCCCTGATCACGAGCGCAGCCGAGACCAGCCCGGGAATCGCCTGGACCATCGCCCGTGCGCCCGAGCCGCTGAGCTCGGCGGATCTGCAGGACCTCGATGGCGACGGGGTCGCCGAGGTTCTGTTCGTCGCATCGGGTCGCGTGTGGGCGCTCAACCCTCAGCAGGCCACGCCCGCTTGGGTGTCTCCTGCCCAGGCCATCGACGCGATCGTCGGCTTTGGTGAACTCGACGGCGACACGTCCAGCCCCGAGCTCGTCGCTTCCTCCAGTGGAACTGGCGGGGGATTCCTCCTCATGGACCCGGCCCAGGGCGGAGTCGTCGGCTCCCTCGGCCCGTTCCCCACCCTGTCGGGCGCGTCCGCGCGGGAGACCGTCCTCGCGGACCTCAATGGGGATGGCATCGACGAGATCGTGCATCCGCCGGGTCGCCTCGCGGTCAACTCCCTCTGGGTCAGCACGGTCACGAACGGGGTCAGTAGCCCGGGCTTCCTCGAGATGCCGCTGGGGGGGTACGCCAACACGACCCCCGCCCTCACTGGAGACTTCCTCGGCACCGGCGACCCCGTCATCGTGGTCGACCAGGGCCCCGCCCTGACCCTGTACCCCACATGCGAGCCCAGCGCGCCGGACGCGGTCTGCGACGATGGAGCGGGAACCGTCTGTCTCTGCTCTCCCCTTGGACTCAGCGGAATCCACGCGACCTACTCGTTCGGGCCCCGCTGGGTCCTCGACACCGACGGCGATGGGCATGACGAGCTTCTCCAGCTCGCCAACTCCGCCCCCTACATCAAGGCCCTCGGCGCCCTCGACTTCGTCGACGGCTTCGCCACGATCCCCGCCCAGCCGGACGCCACGCGTCAGTGGTATCGGCGCTACACGGCCACCGCGCCCACCCCACGCCTGGAGGCCCTGTCCGAAGGTCCCCTCGACCTGGACGGCGACGGCGACCTGGAGCTGGTCGTGTCGTTCTACAACAACGACGGCGGCGACACGGACGCCACCGGGCTCGTCCCCAACGACGACGGCATCGACCACCCCAGCGCCGTGTCCATCGGCGTCTTCGACGTCGCCACGGGCGACCTCGAGGCCTCCATCCTCGACGCCTTCGCCTGGGGCGTCGTCGACCTCGATGGCGATGGCGATGTCGAGCTGGTGACCTCGCCTACGTCGGGCTTTGGCTTCGGCACGGGGCTCAGCGGCAGCGAGCTCGACTGTTCCGGTCCCACCTGCGTATTCACCGAGGTGTGGACGACCCCCTCGGGCTCGATGCACCCGCTGCTCAGCGCCTTCGACGGCAACGCTCTCCCCGCCCCGCGTGTCTTCACGGTGGACACGGACACCGATGGCTTCGGCGAGTTGTTGAGCTACAACGGCACGACCCTCGAGGCCCTGACGGCCGACGGCGCTGGGGGCGTGACCGTCGCGGCGAGCCGACTGCTTCTGCCCGACGAGATTCTCCTCGACGACGACGCAGTCACCAACTCTGCGGTCGTCACGTCCGCCACCAACCTCACTGTGCTGAACCACGGGCTCGGGACCACCGGGAGCCCAATCCGCATTCCCTCCCGCGGGTGGAGGAGATTCCAGGCCGCGTCCTTCGACGGTGGAGTGCGCGAGGCGCCCGTCTTCTCCGGCAATGTGTTCATGAGCAACGAGGCCCCCTCCAGCGTGAATCAGGGGGACCACGAGCTGTACCCGGGGTTCGGGCTCGCCGAGGACCTCGATGGCGATGGCGCAGCCGAGCTTCTGACCTACGCCAACCCCGGCAGCCTCGAGCTCGACGACGCGTCCTTCGAGATTCGCCTGGATCGCTGGGACACCTCGACCGAAGCGTTCGTGGAGGTCTGGGAGCTCGACTCCGAGGACTACGCGCAGCTCACTGGCTACGGGGTGGTCTCGGAGCTGCACGTCGCCAGCGGCGACTTCGACGGGCAAGGCTCCCGGGACATCGTGATCGAGCTGGGCGCCGGAGGTGTCTTCATCTACGCGGTGATCGACGGGGACACCGGAGAGCTCGACGCGACCCTGACGCCGACCCAGCGGGTCGCCACGTCCTCGGGCCTCCTGGTCGCGGACCTCGTCAACGACGACGGAGACCCCTTCCCCGACGGCATCGACGACGTACTCATCGACGGCGCACAGCTCATGAGCCTGCACACCATCGCGAGCGGCGAACTCTGGAGCGTGGACGTCGGTGGGTTCATTCACGGCGTCGGCGCCTACGCCGACACGGACGGGGACGGGGACGCCGAGCTGGTCGCCACACTGTCGGTGACGACGGGGAACGTCATCGAGGTGATCGACGACCTCGACCTGTCCACCCCCTCCACCACCTGGGGCCCCGACGCGCTGCCCCTGCCCACCGACCAGCTCCAAGTCATGGCCATCGCCGATGTCGATGCCGTCGCTGGGCTCGACGTCCTCTACATCAGCGGTGACGGCGGAGTGCACGCGTACTCGGGGGCCACCGGGGCTGTCGTGCCCGGGCTGCCCGTGTACGTGGCTGATGGCGCCCTCACGACCACTCCGCCCGCCTCCGCGGCGAACCTCTTGTCCCTGATGGCGCTCGACGTCGATGACGACGGCTACGAGGAGGCCATCGTGGGCTCGTCGGACGGCATCGTCTACGCGGTGAACGTCGCCACGGACGACCCCGACGCTCCGGGGCTCGAGTGGTCCTTCGCCATGGCAGCAGCCGTGCGCGCCCTGGCCGCCGCCGACACCGACGGCGACGGGTACGACGAGATCCTGGTCTCCACGAACGACGGCAGCGGCTCGGTGATCGATGGGATCGGTGTCTCCCTGCAGATCACCTCTCCCGGCGGAGCCGACTGCATTCCCTCCACCGAGTTCGATGTCACGGGCACCTCCGTCGGCGTGGCGCAGGTGGACGTCTTCGTCGCCGGAAGCAGCATCTCGGGGGACGTCGACGCCTCCGCCGGCTCCTGGACCGCGCCCGCTGAGGCGCCCTCCACAGGCAGCTTCGGCCTCGTCGCCCGCGGCAAGGACGAGAACGGCGTCATCGTCGCCTACGACTCCGAGCTCATCTCCGTCGGCGAGGATGCTGACGAGGATGGCTGGTACTCGTGTGCCGACTGCGACGACAGCGACGCCGAGCGCAACCCGGGCGCCGAGGACATCTGTGAGGACGGAATCGACCAGGACTGCGATGGCGCGGACGCGACGTGTGGTGACGACGACGACTCGGGAGACGATGACGACGACATCACCAGCGACGACGACGACTCCAGCGATGGCGACGGCGGGGGATGTGCCGGCTGCGACGGGTGTGACACCGGCAACGGTGCAGGAGGGCCCAGCGTGCTGCTGCTGTTCGGCGTCGTCCTTGCGCTTCGCCGGCGTAGGGTCTAGTAAACCGCGCGTACGACTGAGGAGTGCGACCTGTGAGTAAGGTCTTGAGAGCGGCGGACTCCGCCGACCCACGCATCGAGCTGCTGCATCCGCCGAGCGGACCGCAGGGTGATGGCTTGCCGTCGCTGCACGAGTTCATCGAGCCCGTGCGCCGATTCTGGTGGGTCATCGTCCTCATCGTCATCGCGTCGGTGACGCTCAGCGTGGTCCTGACACGCTTCATGCCCAAGGAGTACTCCGCCGAGGCCACGGTCATCATCGGCACCGAGGCCCCTCGATTCCTCGGCGACGAAGAGAAGGACGTGCAGCTCCAGCGAGGTCCCCGCACCCGCTTCGAGTACACCCAGTACCTGGAGACCCAGCTCCACGTCATCGTCAGCAAGCCCGTCCTCCGACGCGTGGTCAACCGGCTTCAGCTCGCGACCGACGAGACCTTCCTGGGACTCGTCGACTCCACGGACGCTCCGCCCCTGACCGCCCAGGAGAAGGAAGAGAAGGCCGTCGACACCCTGAGCAACCGCACGCTGGTCGTGCCGGTCCAGGACACGCAGATGGTGGGGGTCGTGGCCTGGGACTACGACGCCGAGCAGGCGGCGCTCATCGCCAACTCGGTCGTCACCGAGTACATCGCGTACACGAAGCTCCAGCAGCAGGAGTCGGTCTCTGGAGCTCTCGAGTGGTTGCGCGAGCAAGCCAACCAGCTCAAGGACGAAGTGCTCGTCGCAGAGCGCGCCCTCTACACCTTCCGTAGCACCCACGCGCTCCTCAACACGCCCCTCGCCGAGCGGCGGACGACCGAGGCCCAACGGGTGGAGGACCTCGGAGCTCGCCTCACCGAGGCCGAGGTTCTGCGCATCAAGCTCTCCTCGAAGTGGGAGGAGACGGAGCAGCTCCTCGAGCAGGGCAAGGTGCAGTCCGCCGCCCTCATCGCGACGGACCCCACCGCGGGGCGGCTCAAGGCGCAGCTCATCGAGCTCGAGCAGAAGGAAGCGGAGCTCGCAGCCTCCCTCGGCCCGAACCACCACAAGGTCAAGACGCTCCGGGCCGAGCTCGCCTACACCCGCGAGCGCTTCGACGCGGAGGTCGACAAGCTCGTCGACGGCCTCCGAGCGGAGCTCCTGACGGCGCAGCGCTCCGAGGAGAAGCTGCGGGACCGGCTCGGCTCCCAGACGCGCAACGCGGTGGAAGTCAGCAAGCTCGAGACCGAGTACGACTCCCTTCAGCGCGACATGGAGAACTCCCGCCGGCTGTTCGAGGTGGTGTCGGAGCGCCTCAAGACGATGGAGCTCGCCTCCCTCCTCGACACCTCCAACATCACGACTCACGAGATCGCTCAGCCCAACGGCGACCCCGTGCGGCCGAGGCTGGTGGTCAACGTCGTTCTCTCCCTCCTCCTGGGCCTCATGCTCGGGCTCGGCGCGGCCTTCGGCCTCGACCAGCTCAACCAGTCCGTGCGAAACGAGCGCGAGCTCGAGGAGCGACTCGGCCTCAAGGTGATCGGCGCGATCCCCCTGGTGCGTGCGAAGGACCGGGAGCGCGCCGACAAGCTGGCGAAGAAGGGCGAGCGAGCAGGTGAAGCCGACCGCTACGTCGCCCGATACCCGCGCTCGCAGATCGCGGAGGCCTTCCGTGGCCTGCGCACGAACCTCCTCTTCATGCGCCCGCGGCCGGACTTCAAGTCGCTGCTGATCACGTCCGCCGGTGTACGGGAAGGAAAGACGACGGTCTCCACGAACCTCGCGCTCTCTCTCGCCTCGGCCGGGCGTCGGGTCTGCGTCATCGACACCGACCTCCGGCGTCCCCGCGTGCACAAGGTCTTCGACCTCGACAACGACGGCGGCCTCACGATGGTGATGATCGGGGAGCAGACGCTGGACGACGCGATGGTCACGGTCGAGCACAACCTCGACATCCTCCGTTGCGGACCCACGCCGCCCAACCCCTCGGAGCAGCTGGCTTCGTCCGCCTTCGCCGCGGTCGTCACCGAGCTGCGACGACGGTACGACATGCTGATCTTCGACTCGCCTCCCGCTGCCTTGCTCAGCGACGCCTCGATGCTGAGCCAGCGCGCCGACGGGATCCTGCTCGTCGTGCGCGCCGAGTCGACGCACCGCGGGATGCTCAAGCGTGCAGTGCGGAACCTCGAGGCCGTCAACGCTGAGATGCTCGGGGTCGTCGTCAACGGAACGGCGCGGATGAGCAAGGGCGGCTACGGCTACGGCTACGGCTACGGCTACGGCTACGGCTACGGCTACGGACGCTCCGAGTACACCGACGACGACGCCGAGGAGCCCGTCGACGCGTAGCCATGTTTCTCGACCGCTCCAAGATTCGGCCCGTTCTCATCCTGGGCGTGCTGCTCGTTCTTCTGGCCGGCGGCGTCGTCCTGGCCGAGGGTCTGCTCCAGACCGTCCTCTTCACGATCCTCGCCAGCAGCGGAGTGGTCCTCTCGGCTGCCCTCTGGCCAGAAGTCCTCGTGATGGCCTACCTCTTCGCGGGTCGGTACGAGTACGACGCGCGCCTGGCGCCGTTCGACCTCCCTCTCAGCGTCAACCAGATGATGCTGGTAGGCCTCGTCGGCCTCGCCCTGGTGAACGCCTCACACCTCGGTCGCGTTCTGCGCTCGTGGACGATGGTCACGCTCCTGCTCTTCGGCCTGGTCATGGTCCTGGGACTCGGCTGGAGCTACGGACTCATCTACGGCCTGTACAAGGTCACCCACACCTGGCTCGTCGTCATCCCTGGGGTGGTCATCGCCGCGACCGTGGTCTTGCGGCGACGCTCGCTCACTCCCCTCATCGCAGCGACCTTCTTGGTTGGGTTCGCTCTGAACGGCGCGGCGCTGCTGACCTTCGAGCAGTCCATGGGGGGCAACCGTCTCACCGGTCTGGGCAGCGGTCCCATCGTGTTCGCGCGCACTGTGGGTCTCTCGCTTCTGATTGGTCTGTTGACCCTGGTCTGGCTCGTCCAACGAGGCGCTCCACGCTGGCGGGACCGCGGCGCCATCCTCTTGTGCGTCGCCGCGGTGGGGCTCCTGATCCCCGGGTTCGTGCTCGCGCAGTCCCGAGGCCCTGCCTTGGGGCTCGCCGCGGCGCTGGCCACGGTCCTCGTGCTGTCTCTCTACGGGAACTGGAGGGTGATGATCGCGGGAGTCGTCTTTGGGTCAGGGGTGTTGTGGGCGGCGAACCTCGTCATCTCCACGATGCTGGAGCACACGCGCTTCGACCTCACCAAGGAGTCCAACCAGGCGGGGCTCGACGGCCGGGTCAACCACCTCACGGACACCTGGGCCGTCATCGTGGACAACCCGCTGATCGGTGCGGGGACAGGAGGGTGGCCGGTGTCGGTGTACGGCATCGACCATCGGATGTACCCGCACAACTTCTTCGCGGAGATCGCCTCGGAGAACGGCGTCCCCATGGCCCTGCTCATCGGGGTCCTCTTCGCCGTCATCCTGGGCCGTGGGTTCGTGGCGTGGCTGAAGGCGCGGGAGCCCAAGTCACGGTTCATCCTGCTCGGCTCCCTGGCGACGTTCGCGTTCTACGCCGTCAACATCTCCGCGACCGGAGACACCCCGGACAACCGGCTCGTCTGGCTCATCCTGGCGAGCGTCGAGTTGAGCGCGCGCTTCGCCCGCGAGCAGGTCACTTCTCAGGTGGTCGTGGCCCGCGTACCCGCTCGAAACGGACCTTGGTCCACGTCACCAGCGCGCTGATGTCGTCGCCGTCGAGGACCCAGCGGAAGCGCTCGCCGGTGGTCGCTCGGTAGGCGCGCGCAATCAGGGCCAGTTGCACGAAGACCGCCAGGACCCGCACCGCCGCGACGCCCAACCAGCCGAACGCCCAGGCGGCGAGGGGACTCCCCACCACGATGACCACGATGGCCGCGGCCCCTGCGACCAGGACGGGTCGAATGACGTTCCGCCCCATCAGGTAGGTGCCGATGAGGGCCGTCGAGCCGCGCATCACCGCGGCGGGGAGCAAGATCAGCATCCCCACGAAGGCCGACTCGAACTCGGCCCCGAACACGGTGGGGATGATCCACCACCCAGTGGCCGCCGCACCGATGGCGGCCACCCCGACCACCACGATGAGTGTGCGGACGCCGAGCCCGAGCTTCCAGCGGGCGTTCTCCCCTTCCTGGTCGGCCGAGCTCTCGGCCAACATCATCCGCCCGGCGATCTGACCGCCCCAGGCCATGACCGTGGCGATCTGATCGGACACCGAGTACAGCCCGAGCGCAGCGACCCCGACGATGGGGGTCACCAAGAGGTAGTCCAGGCGAATGAGAAGCACCTCGACGAGGTGGGTTCCTGTCGCTTTGACCCCGTAGCCAATCTGCGTCTGACGGAACCCCTTGGGAGGGACCGTCAGCTTCAGCGCATGGGGGACGTGCCCCAGGAGGAGGAGGACCGCCGGCGCCCAGTAGCCGAGGACCAACGTCAGGAGGACGGCCCGGGGACCGAAGCCCAGGAGCGTGAGGTTGCCGACCAACAGCGCCACGACCTGCAGGGTCTGCACCGTGTTGTAGCGCACCACCTGGCCCAGCCCGAGAAGGACCCCTCGCGTGTTCTCGCTGTAGACCGCAGCGGGAAGGGTGCCCAGCGCGACCATGGCAACGAGCGCCCACTCGACCTCGGGGATTCCCCCGAACCAGAGCAGTCCACCGGCCACCAGCACCCCCGAGACCAGAAGGACGAAGCCGGACCACAGGTGGTTGAGAGACGAGACATCGCGCAGGGACTGGCGGCGGCCGAGAGCCCAGGTCGATGAGAAGCTGAGGCCCAGGTTGGTCAGGGGGATCAGGATCCCCAGGGCTGCGACGCCCAGGGCATAGAGCCCCCGCCCCTCCGCCCCCACCCAACGCGCGATGACCACGCTGTTGGTGAACGCCAGGCCCGTGAGGAGCCCGGTGAACGCAAAGGAGATCAATACGTTGGCGCCGAATGACCGGCCCCGTCGTCCACTCATCGGGCTTCCTCCCTGATGGCTGCCAGCCGCACCCGGAACGTCGTGAGGTCGGGACGGAGCCGCACCGCGGTGCTCATCTCCCGCGCGGCGCGCGACAGCTGCCCCTCCGCGAAGAGCAACTCGCCTCGAATCCAAGCCCGGACGGCCTCCTCGGAGACCCCGCCGAATGTCTCATGCTCCAGCAGCGCCGCCAAGGCCCCGGGCTCAGATGCCAACGCATCCTCGGCGAGCAGATAGAGGGCTCGGGAGCGCCAGATGTCGTCCGCCCCCGGGCCCCGGAGGTACCGATGCAGCAGGGCGATGCCCTCGTGCCGCTGGCCGGCTGCGAGCTGGGCCTCGCCGTGCAAGATCAGGAAGCGAGGGTCCTCCGGCCGGCCCTCAGCAGCTCGGGAGGTGATCACCAGGGCTTCGTGGTGCCGGCTCGGTGGCAAGCTGCCCGCGATGGCGCGCACTGCCTCGAATGGTGGCGTCTGCCGACGCGCCAACACGAGCCATGCCTCCAGGGCGAGCTCAGCATCCACCTTGGCGAACTGACGGACGACGCGCACCGCCGCCGACGGCTCCATCGGAAGCAGGCCCATGCGGTCCGCGCGGGCGGGGTAGAGGCGCAGCGCGTCGTCCACGAACCGAGGCAGCTCCTCGGTCGTCGCTCCCGCCAGAGCAAGTCGAATCTCGCCCACCGCCTGCTGAGTCCAGCCCACGGCCAGAAGCACGTTCGCGGCGGCGCGGTGCGGTTCCGCGCCGTGAGGGTCGAGAACCATCGACCGGTTGACCAGCGTCAGCGCCTGCTGGGGCGAGGTCCGACGGAGGAGAATCCCGGACCACGCAAACCCGTAGGGGTCCGACGGGTGGCGAAGCGCCATGAGCATCGGGTCGTCCCCCTGGGCGAGAGCGTCCGCCTTGAGGCGGGCCCCGAACCACGCGTCCGTGCCCCGCATGCTTCGGGTCTCGGCCCACGAGAGAGCAGAGACGCCCACCAGCGCCAGAGCCACGGCCCCCCACGCGTAGATCGCTCGGCGTCCGACCGTGCGGCCCGGCCCGCCCCCGGCGCCCACGAACAGGTAGACCGCTGCGAGGGCAATCGCCGGCTGGGTCGTGGTCATCGTGATCATGGCGATGGAGAGGAGCGCGCCCAGGCCCGCGGCGGCGCCCAGGCGTTCCAGTTCGCCCTCCCGCGCTGCCGCGAGGGCCCCGAGGAGCACATGCCCCAGAACCCAGAGCCCCAGAGCGACGAGGACGATGGTCAGCGGCGCCCCGAGGGTCGCGAACATCTCCGGAAGCAGGCCCTCCGCGTCCCGGGCGTGCACATCGGCCACCCTGGACCGGGTGGACCACCAGGCCGCCCCGAAGGAACGCGCGCCCACCCCCGTGATCCACTGCGCCTGAGCGACCTCCCGAGCCACGGCCCAGATCTCGAGTCGACCATCCCACCGACTCAGAGACTCCGAGTCCACGAGCAGTCCCACTCGCGATGTGAGCCTGCCCACGCCCACGATGATGCTCGCGAAGGCGAGGACGGACACTCCCGAGATGACCGCCGCGCGCAGCTTGCTCCCCGAGGCGAGCACCCCCAGTGCCACGAGTCCGAGCCCCACCCCCAGCCCGAGGGTCGCCGAGCGAGCGAGGGACATCACGGCGACGGAGGCGAGGACGAGGGCGAGAGCCGCCGCCATCGCCCGTCCCCCCCCCGTCCGACGCAGGCTCTCCGCCACGGCGACGGGCACCAGCGCGCAAGCGAGCACCGCGAGGTCGTTGCTGTTGGGGAGGGGGCTGGTGAGGGGACTGAAGCTGTGCGACCCCCGCGGGAAGACGCCGTAGATCGCTCCTTGCCCCAGGAGCGCGTGCAACCCCACCACCACCAGGAGGACGCAGCCCGCGACGAGGAGCGCGCGGCGCGGTGGGGCCAGGTCACCCCCGCGCTGGTGCAGCCGCAGGAACAGCAGCGCCACGAGCACGAGCCCCACCCGAGCGACGGACACCGCGGTGTCCCCGGGGGAGAGTGACCAGGGACCTCCCGTCCAGGGCATGCCCGCCGCCTCCCAGCTGCCCTGGGCGAAGGCAGCGGTGGACGGCGCGACCACGCCCAGCACCCCGCTCGGGAGCGGGACCAGGCTGGCTCCCATCCACAGCAATGTGAGGACGAGTCCGAGCACCGCGGGCCCGACCACCAGGCGCCTCGGACTCGACGGGGAGAGAGACAGCGCCGCCCCCGCGGCGGCCACCGCCAAGAGGCTGGCGAGGATGGGGGCGGGAGCGCCGCCCAGGCCGAGCAGAGCGAGCGTCGGCAGCGCGTAGAGAATCCCGCTGGCGAGGACGCGACCGCGGCCGCTGTTCAGCTGGCCGTCGGCCATGGGCTCGGTCCCGCCTCCCGGGTCTAGATCGGGGACTCGGGGACGAACACGATGTCCCCGACGGCGAGCAGCTGGTCCGGTCGGCGCCCGCTGACGATGGCGGGCACGGCGACCTGCACGCTGTAGTCGGTCCCGTCCACCTTCCGCGTGACCGTGGTCTTGCCGGGCTGACCGGTCTCGATGACTCCGCCGGCAGCGGAGATGGCATCGATGACCCCCATGCCATCGGTGTATCGGTAGCTGCCTGGGTTCCGCACGGAGCCCAGGACGTAGACGAGGCGGGAGTTGAACTCCTGCACCAGGACCGTGACGTCCGGGTCGAGGAAGAAGCCTCCGTCTCGCAGCCGCTTCTGGAGTTCCTCGGCGACCCCCTCGGGGGTCATGCCGGCCACCCTCACCGTGCCGACGTAGGGGAAGCCGAGGTTCCCCGACGCGTCGATCTGATAGGAGCCCGAGAGCTCCGCCTCCTGGAGGAGCCGAATCTCCACGACGTCGCTAGGCCCGAGGGCACCCTCCGCGCTCGCCGCCGCAGGTGGCAGCCGGCCGGTGGACCCGGTGGTGACGCAGCCGGTCACACACACCGCCAGGGCCAGGAGGATTACGCGCAAGTAGTCGAGCAAGAGACGTCCTCTCCGGGGGCGGGGCCCCCGATTCGCCGGCTAAGGTAGTGTCGTCTTCAGATCGCGTCAACGCGGGTTCAGGGAGCCCGCCAGCCGCGGAATCCCCGACGGCAGACGAGGACCGATGATCGAATTCCTGAATGTGGCTGAGGCCCTGCAACGGCGGGATCTCTCCTGGCCCGACGTCGCCTTCTCCCCAGGATACGGCGCGGTGTCCGAAGAGAGCGATGGTGGCCGATGGGAGACCGCCGTCGGAGCGGGCGGCCGGATCCTCAGCCCGTATCTCCTACGCCCCATCCCTCCCGAGCTCGCTCTCGGCGAGGAGCTGTTCGACACCTCCAGCCCCTACGGCTTTGGCGGTACGTGGGTGGCGCCCGGAGTGTCGGTGGAGGAGGTCGCGGCCTTTCGCGCCAGCTTCCGCGCCGCCCAGAAGGAGCGAGGAGTGGTCTCGGAGTTCCAGCGGCTCGGTGGGCTGCTTCCGGGCCGCGAAGCGCTGATGGCGGCGGACAACGAAGCGGACTTCATCGAGCACGCCGAGACCGTGGGGCTTCTCTTCGAGGGGGACTACGACACCTTCTGGGCGGGAGCGCAGGGACGGCACCGCACCTCGGTGCGCAAGGCCCGGAAGGCGGGGTTCCGCTGGTCGGAGGCGCCCGCGACGCTCCAGGACCTTCAGACCGGCGGAGAGTTCCGCACTCTGTACGACGCCACCATGCGCGCCGTCGACGCGAAGCCCTACTACATGTTCTCCGCCCGCTACTACGAGCTGCTCCTGGCCGCCCTGGGCGAGGGACTGCGGCTCGCCCAGGTGCGGGACGAGGGCGATCAGCTCGTGGCGGCCGCCCTCTTCATGCGGTGGGGGGCGCGCCTGCACTACCACCTCGCGGGCTCGGAGCGCATGGCCGCCCGCGCGGGGGCCAACAACCTCCTCCTCGACGGGATGATCGGCTGGGGCTTCGAGCACGGAATCGAGTCCCTGCATCTCGGCGGAGGCATCACCAGCGGCGACGCGCTCTTCAAGTTCAAGGCGCAGTTCGGGGGGACCGTGATCCCCTTTTGGCTGCTGCGCGGCGTGCACGACCCCGAGCGGTACCGGGTCTTGACGGCACGACGCGCCGAGCAGACCGGCCGCACCGCGTCGGAGCTCAGCAGCTCGGGGTTCTTCCCCGCCTACCGTGCCTGACTCCGGGGGTCAGGGACCCGACACCCACACCGACGGCGGCGTCACCTACGCCGACGGCGGCGTCACCAGGATCCCCTCGGCGAACCCGGTGGCGTCCCACAGCACGCTCGCCGGCACGTAGCCGCGCAGCACAATTCCCGTGGCCGCGTAGACCGGCAGCAACGCCAGGCGCCGCTTCATTCGGCGAGGGAAGGGGCCGGTCACGGTGCATCCCTCCTGGCGGAGCCGCGCCGCCACGTCGCGAATGTCCACGAACTCCGTATGAGTGGGGTCGTCCCAGAAGTTGAGGCAGCCCTTGACGCCCATCCAGCCGTGCTCCGCCTTCGGCAAGTCGAGCGACGCCCGCGAGGGCACCTCGAAGTACGCCACCCCGCTGGGCTTGAGCTTGGCAACCAGGGCGGCCGCCGCCGCCACCGGGTCCACGAGGTGCTCGAGCACGTGACTGCAGATGAGGGCGTCGTAGGCGCCGTCCTCGACGCTCGCGAGGGCCTCGGCGTCCTCGATGTTCACCGAGAAGAAGCGGTCGATGGCCTCGGCATCCCGCTCGTCGCGGTTCCAGTTCTCCTGGTCGATGCCGTGATAGGTGACCTCGGGAAAGTGGCGCTTCGTGATGGAGGGAGAGTGATTCCCGCAGCCCACGTCGAGGAGCACCGCTCCAGGGCGTTTCAGGGCATGCTCGACCGCCCGCAAGCGATGCGGGTACTCGAACCAGTTCCAGATGCGCTCGCGAGGTCCGGGCATCACGCGTTCTCCGAGAGGCGGGCGAGCAGCGCGGGCAGCTCGGCGAGGGTGCGAATGGTCGCCATGGGCTCCCGGGCGGACTGGGCGGCCCCGAAGTACGCGTCGTCGCGACGAATCAGGACCGGCACCATGCCGGCGTTGTAGGCGCCCTCGACGTCTCGCTCGGGGTTGTCCCCCACGAACACCGCCTCGGCGGGGTCGTGGACATCGAGGGCCGCGAGGCACCGCCGAAACGGCTCGGGGTGGGGCTTCCACATGCTCCGGCCAAGGTGGTCTGTGAGGAAGACGTGGTCCACCTCGGCCGCCACGCCCAGAGCATCCACCTTGTGCTGCTGGACGACGGTCCAGCCGTCCGTGACCACCCCGAGCTTGTAGGACCCCCGGAGCGCTGCGAGCACGTCCACAGCATCCTCGTGGAGGCTCAGGCCGTCCGGAACGTGCTCACGGTAGACATCGATGAGGTCTCGTACCCACTCCTCGGGGAAGCCCAACCGCTCTGCCGCCTTGTTGAACACGCGGTCGCGGCCCTCTCCGAAGTGGATGGAGGCAAAGAGTTCGGACGCCCGCGCTGCGGGCCCTGCGCCGCGCGTCTCGAGCTCGCGCCCCACGGCCCGAAACCCGGAGCGCACATACTGCGCCTCGGGGTAGAGCGTGTCGTCCATGTCGAAGACGACGGCGCGAATCACCCCTCCCCCCGCTCCGGCACCGGCGGCGCCGCAGAGACCATCGACTCGCCCTCGTAGAAGACATCTCCCGTGAACCGGTAGATGTGCAGCTTCGGGTTGTAGTCGTCCGGGTCGCCCTCCGCCGTGCCCCCGCAGGCCTCGAGCAGCACGGAGCGGTAGATCCGTCCGCCGGTGGCGGCGTTGCTGAGCACGGTGCAGCTGCCAAGGCGGGTGTTCACCTCAATGAGGGTCAGGGGGTCGCTCAAGAAGAGCTGGATGTTGGCGGGCCCACGCAGTCCACGCCGGGCCAGGGCCTCCGCGGTGCGGTCGGCGAGGGCCAGCACCGCCGGGTCGGTCAGGGTGTGGGAGCGCTGGGCCTCTCCGCCGATGACCTTGTCGCGCTGGCGGGGGACCCGGGCGATGAGCTTTCCGTCGCGGTTGATGAAGACGTCGACGCTCACCTCCTCCGCGTCGATGACCTCTTGGAAGATGCTGGGGGCGACCTCCTCCATAGCCCGCGCCTCGGCGGCGTCCTTCACCACGCCCGCCCCGATGGAGCCGAAGCCGCGTAGTCGCTTGCCAAAGAGCGGGAAGGACGCGGAGGCGAGGTCTCCGACGTGCACGCGACGAGGGACGGGCAGCCCCTCCTCCTCGCAGAAGGCATCGAACTGGTTCTTGTCGAGGCACAGCTGCACGAGGTGCTCGGGCGGTGTCACGACGGTGGTGCCGATGGCCTCGAACCGCGCCAGGTGTGGAGACTGCCGATCCAGGTCGATGTCGATGAGGGGCACGATGACGCGGATGTCCGCCCGCTCGCAGATGCTCAGCAACGCATCGATGTAGTCCTCGTCGGCCACCGACGGCACCACGAAGTTCCCATCCGCAAAACAGCCAGCTGGAGTGAGGGCCTCCCGGTCCGCAACGAACACGCTCCCGCCGGCTAGCTCGGGCACCTCGGCCTGGGCCGCCTTGAGCGCCATGATCGCGCCGACCCACTTGCCCCCGCAGGGGACCAGGATGTTGCGCTTCACGAGCGCTGCGCCACGGCGGTGAGCAGGGTGCGCTCGAAGTCGTCCACGAGGTTCTTGCGGGCGTACTCCCCCGCCGCGAGGGCCCGGCCGCGGGCGCCCATGGCCTCGAGCTCGGCCTTCGGGAGGGCGGCGAGCTCCATCAGGGTGTCGGCAAACCCCTCGGGGCTCATGTCCGGCGCATAGCGACCTGCCCCCTTTCCTTCGAGGATCTCCTTCATGTCGCCGGGGAGGTTGGCGACGACCGGCTTGCCGGCTGCCATGAAGTCGAAGAGCTTGTTGGAGAGGATGGAGTCGAGGATGCGGCACTCCTTGAGGGTGGCGAGGCCCACGTCCGTCTCATCCACGATCTTGACCAGGTCCGTCTTCGGGACCGAGTCGTGAAACAGGACGTTGTTCAGGCCCAGCTTGCGCGCCTGCTCCTGAAGCTGGGGCTTCAGCTGACCGCGCCCGATGAGCACGATGTGCACGTTGCTGCCTCGGTCCTGGAGCACCTTCGCGGCGTCGATCACCTTGTGGAGTCCGTTGGCGAGCCCATGGGCGCCGGGGAACATCGCGACGAACTTGTCCTCGAGTCCGTGCTCGCGGCGGAACGAACCGTCGCTGCATCCCGGGTCGAAGAGGTCCGGGTCCGAGCCGAGCACCACCACATCGACGGAGGCCGGGTCGACGCCGCGCTTCACCAGCCGCCGCTTCGCACCGGGCGTCGTCGCGATGATGCGGTCGGCGGCCCGGTAGGCAGCCTTCTCCAGCACCTTGCCGGCGAGGATTCCGGGATGGGTCTCCGAGATGCCGCCGAACTCCACCAGCGACTCGGGCCACAAGTCCCGGATCTCGAACACCAGGGGGACCCGATGCAGGCGGGAGAGGGTCATTCCCGCCACGGCGATGGGGAGCGGAGGGGAGGTCGCCAGCACGGCGTCGAAGGGTCCCGCCTTCCGTCCTCGCCGAATGGCCCCCGACACGAACCGTCCGAAGCCCGACAAGCGCTTGAACACGCTGGGCGACTGTTCGTACTGGTCCACCACGGTCATGACCCGGATGCCGTCGCGCATCACGGTCTGAGGCTTGCGGTGCACGTCCTTCCCGAGCCAGGGCTCCAGCCCCATCGTCCCGGTGATGATGGTGACCTCGTGCCCGCGCTCGACGAGACCCCGCCCAAACTCATAGCTGCGCGTGCCTGCCGCGCACTCGGGAGTAGCGAAGAACTGGTGCAGGTACAGAAGGCGCATGGGGTCTCCGGGAAGGGGCGCATCTGACCGCCGATGAGGCCCCGGGTCAAGCCGCCGCAGCTTCAAGGTGGGTCCCGCCCGAGGGCCTGGCCACTCGGTCCCTCCCATGCCGGTTTGCTTGCCGCGCGGGACCCCGCAGACCTACCCTGCGGCCCGCATGAGCACACCCTCCAAAATCGTCTTCGTGGTCGGCGCCCGACCCAACTTCCCCAAGGTCGCTCCCATCCTGGCGGCTCTGCGAGGTCGGGAGGACATCACGCCCCTCCTCGTCCACACCGGACAGCACTACGACCCCGAGCTGTCGGCGATGTTCTTCGAGGACCTCGGCATCGCCCCCCCGGACGTCATGCTTGGCGTGGGGAGCGGAAGCCACGCGGTCCAGACGGCCCACGTGATGATGGCCTTCGAGACCGTCTGCCTCGAGGAGCAGCCCGACGCGGTCGTCGTGCTCGGGGACGTGAACAGCACCGTCGCCTGCGCTCTGGTGGCCAGCAAGCTGCACATCCCGGTCGCCCACGTGGAAGCGGGGCTGCGCAGCGGCGACCGCACGATGCCCGAGGAGCTGAACCGCCTCGTGACGGACCAACTCTCCGAGCGGCTGTACACCCACTGCCGCGAGGCCGACGACAACCTCGCCTCCGAGGGCGTGCCGGCCAGTCGCGTTCGGTTCGTGGGCAACGTGATGATCGACACGCTGCTGCGGCTGAGGCCCCAGTCGACGAAGCCGGAGCTCGCGGGCTTCGACCTGACCGAGCACAGCTACGGGCTGGTGACGCTGCATCGGCCGGCGCTCGTGGACGAGCCCGCGTCGCTGCGCGCCATGATCGCTGCCCTGAGCGAGATCAGCTCTGACCTCCCGCTCCTCTACCCCACCCACCCGCGGTCCATGGCCCGCCTCGTCGCGGCGGGACTCGTGCCCGAGGGCACCGACGCCCGCACGCTGCCGCAGGTGGCAGGCTCGCGCCTTCATCTCTCCCCGCCGGTGCGCTACCTGCAGTTCCTCTGGCTCATGGACCACGCCCGCCTCGTGCTCACCGACTCGGGCGGCATCCAGGAGGAGACGGCCGTACTCGGCGTCCCCTGCCTGACCATTCGTGACAACACGGAGCGAGCGGTGACCATCGAGCAAGGCACCAACACCCTCGTGGGCACCGACCCAGCGGATGTCCTCGTGGCTGCCGCTGCCGCCCTGAGCGCCGAAGCGAGGCCCAACCGCCCGGTCCCGGAGCTCTGGGATGGCGGGGCGGGCGAGCGCATCGCCGCGGACTTGGAGAGCTGGCTGCGTCCCTGAGTCGGACGGCGCGGGCCGCACCGGCTCCTTGACGCCCGAGGTGGGTCAGGTGTGGGCGGGCCCGAGATCGTCGATGGCCGCGCCGTCGCCGTGGTTCGTGTAGTCGCCCCCGAACAGCAGGCTCCACGGAGTGCGCAACAGGATCAGGAGGTCGTACAGCACCCCCGCGCGATCGACGTACTCCACGTCGTACGCGATGCGCTTGCTCCACGGCAGCGAGTGTCGCCCGTGCAGCTGGGCGAGCCCCGCCACACCGGGCTTCACTTCGAGGCGCCGCATCTGGTTCGCGGTGTAGCGCTTGACCTGGCTCAGGAGCGTCGGCCTGGGCCCGACGAAGCTCATGTCGCCCGCCAGGATGTTCAAGATCTGAGGCAGCTCGTCGAGGGAGGTCCGGCGAAGGAACTTGCCGACGTTGGTGATGAGGTCCGCGCCTTCGGGGATGTAGCCCTTCCCGATCTCGAACGCGTCGGGGACCATCGTGCGGAACTTCCAGATGGAGAACGGCTTGCCACCCAGTCCCACCCGCTCCTGCTTGTAGAAGATGTCACCGCCGTCACCGAGCTTGATGGCGAGCGCGATGAGGCCCATGAGCGGAGCCACGACGAGGAAGACGAGGAGCGCTCCTACGCGGTCGAGGAGGTACTTGCCCTGGAGTCCCGAGCGGGGGTCGACAGTTCGCATGACGGAACTCTACCAACGCCGAGATCAACCAGCTGGCCAGGGGGTGGTCGTGGCTTTCCTTCGCGCGCGGCATGGAGTATCACGCTGGCGCGTGACGTCGCGTGGTCCGGATCCGACATGCTCCATGGGGGAATCGCCAGGGGCGTGAAAGAGTGGTCGGGACTCGGGAGGGAGCCCTACGTTGCGTAGTCGTATCCATAGGAGTGTCAGCCTTCGATGACTGTTCAGATCCCGATCATTCGCCCCACCCTGCCTCCCTTCGACGAGGTGGAAGGCGCCCTCCGCGAGGTCTGGGCCAGCGGCATGCTGACGGTCGGCCAGAACGGCCGTGACCTCGAAGCCGAGTTCGCTGCCCGGTGCGATGCTCCTCACGCCGTGAGCATGTCGTCGTGCACGTCCGGCCTGATCCTGCTCGTGCAGGCGATGAACCTCCCCGAAGGGGGCGAGGTGATTGTGCCCGCCTTCACCTTCGCCGCCACCGCCCACGCGGTGGTGTGGAACCGCCTGACGCCCGTCTTCGCCGACTGCAAGCGCTCGGACCTGACCCTGGATGTGGAGTCCACCCGGAACCGCATGACCGAGAACACCGTCGCCATCATGGCGACGACCATCTTCGGCGTGCCTCCGGACATGGACGAGCTCATCGCCCTCGCCGAGGAGGCGGGCATCCCGCTCATCCTCGACTCGGCGCAGGCCCTGGGGTCCACCTACAAGGGCAAGACCATGGGCAGCTTCGGCGTGGGCGAGGTCTTCTCCATGAGTCCCACGAAGGTCGCCACCGCCTGCGAAGCGGGGGTCATCACCACCCGAGACCCGGAGCTGGCCGCGCGGCTCAAGCGTTCCCGAGACTACGGCAAGGCCCCCGATGGCCAGGACATGGAGTTCGTGGGTCTGAGCGCTCGACTCTCCGAGTTCCACGCCATCGTCGCCAGAGCGACGCTTCGGCACCTCGACGAGTACATCGCCCATCGCCTGGCGGGCATCGAGGAGTACAAGAAGCGCCTGGACGGCCTGCCCGGCATCTCCTTCGTGGGGCCCGGTCCTGACCGGACGACGTCGTGCAACTACATGGTCATCCGGGTCGGAGCCGGCGCCGCCATGCCCCGCAACGACCTGTATGGGGCCCTCGCCGAGCGGGGCATCCAGACCAAGAAGTACTTCTTCCCGGCCCTGCACCAGCAGACGGCCTTCGCCCCGATGCACGATGGCGCATCGCTCCCTGAAGCGGAGTCCGCCGCCGCCGAGTGCCTGGCGGTGCCCCTGTACGGGCACATCAGCGAGGAGACCATCGACACGGTCTGCCAGGCCATCCGGGACATTCTCGGAGCGAATCCATGATGGAGATGAGCCCACGTGTGGGCCTGAGGGCACGCCAGTCCGTCGCCGCCTTGTTCCAGATCCTGCTCTTCGGGGGCGCTTGGGGGCTCGCGTTCGGAGTGCGCTTCGACTTCCAGGTCCCGCCCCACTACGAGGACCTGCTCCTTGCCACCTGGGGCATTGCCGCCCTGGTCAAGGGGTTCGCGTTCCTCGTCTTCCGCCTGCATCGCCACTGGTGGCGCTACGCCGGCGTGCGCGACCTCGAAGCCATCATCAAGTCGGTGGTGGCCTCGTTCGGGTTGCTCCTGATCATCTTCTTCCTCCTCGACCCCGGCGAAGGCCTGAGTGTCCCGCGAGGGATCTTCGTCCTCGACCTGCTCTTGTCGGTCTTCTTCCTCGGCGGACTGCGCCTCCTGGGCCGAGTGAGCCGCGGCCGCATCACGGGCCTGCTCGCGGGTCGTGACCGTCAGCGCATCGCCATCTTCGGCGCGGGGGACTCCGCCGAGCAGCTGATGCGGGAGATTGACCGCAACCCCTCGATGCAGCAGCGGGTGGTCGCCCTGTTCGACGACGACGTCGCGCTGCGCGGGACCCGCGTCCAGGGAGTGGCGGTGGTCGGCCCCACCGAGGACTTTGCTCCATTCGCTGCCGTCCGCACGGTCGACGAGGTGGTCATCGCGACCCCGCGAGCCTCCGGCGCGGACATCCAGCGCATGGTGGCCGTGTGCCGACGCGCGGGGACGCCAGCGCGTGTCCTGCCCGCCATCGGCGACCTGCTGGACGGACGAGTGTCCTGGAGCAAGCTGCGGGAGGTCGACATCCACGACATCCTGGGTCGCAAGCCCGTGGAGCTCGACAGCGAGGTGGTCAGCGGCCTGCTCGAAGGCAAGACCGTGCTCATCACCGGCGGCGGCGGCAGCATCGGCTCCGAGCTCGTCCGCCAGATCGCTGCCTGGGCGCCCCGGCGGATCCTCGCGTTGGATCAGTCCGAGAACCCCATCTTCGAGCTGCAGAAGTCGCTCAAGACCCACGGGATCACGACCCCGGTGGTCCCCATCATCGCCGACGTCTGCGATCGCGCCCGGATGGAGGCGGTCTTCCGCAAGTGGATGCCTCAGGTGGTGCTGCACGCCGCAGCCCACAAGCATGTGCCCCTGATGGAGGAGAACCCCGCCGAAGCCGTGCACAACAACGTGTTCGGCACGAGAAACGTCGCGCGGTTGGCGGGCCAGTTCGAGTCGACCCACTTCGTCATGATCTCGACCGACAAGGCCGTGAACCCCACGTCCGTCATGGGCGCCACCAAGCGCCTGGCCGAGCTCATCGTCCAGGAGATGACGGCGGCCCATCCGAAGACGCGCTTCGTCAGCGTGCGCTTCGGCAACGTGCTCGGGTCGAACGGCTCCGTCGTCCCCATCTTCAAGGAGCAGATCGCCCGCGGCGGTCCGGTGACCGTGACCCACCCGGACATGATGCGGTACTTCATGACCATCCCCGAGGCGTCCCAGTTGGTGCTGGAGGCCGCCGGACTCGGCGAGGGCGGCGAGGTCTTCATCCTCGACATGGGCGAGCCCATTCGCATCGTCGACATGGCGCGAGAGCTCATCCGCCTCAGCGGCCTCGAGCCCGACGAAGACATCAAGATCGAGTTCACGGGTACCCGCCCGGGAGAGAAGCTCTTCGAGGAGCTGTCTCTGGAGGGTGAAGGCGCCCAGAAGACCCACCACCCGAAGGTCTTCGTGGGCACCGTGCGACGCCTGGATCCGAAGCTCCTCGAGAGTGGCCTGCTGCGCATGGAGGCCATCGTCTTCTTCGGCGGGCTCCTCGACCGGGGCAGGTGCTGCGGCCGGCGCGGAGACGGCCGCTGGGGCCGCCGGGACCGGAGCTGCAGCGGGAGCCTTCGCTGCGACGGACGCGGCGGGGATGTTGCGACGGAAGCGGTAGTTTCGCACCGCATTGACCGTGACACCTGCCTTATCGGCGATTTCCGCGTCTGGGACCTTGCCAAGGAGCTCCAGGTACGGGGCGATGCTCGAACGCCCCGGGCCCCTGCGGGTGCCCGTCTTGGCCTTCTTCTTAGGCGCCTTGATGTTCAAGGCGCGACGCTGGCGGGCCACTGTCTGCGTGGAGACTCCCGCCAGGCCAGCAATCTCTGCGTCGGGCACCTTGCCGAGCATATCCTTGTAGGGGGCGAGCTTCTCGGTGGACGACCTGGGGCCGTCGCCATCGGTCTGCTTGGGCGCAGGGGGGCGTCCCCTTCGTGAACGGGGTCCTGGGGGGGCCGGGCTACGAACGATCCCGTTGCGCTTGAGGGCGTTGTTGATGGCGCCGGGGGTCGCGCCAAACAGCTCGGACAGCTCTCTGAGCGAGTACTCATCCTTCTTCGCCACGAGATCTGGCCACCAATCCATCTGTTCAAGTTTGCGCATGATGAGGGGACTCCTGAAATAGGGCAGCAAGAAACCGTCTGCAGGCAGTCAAACGCCCTTGCTGTGTGAGGAACTACCACAGACAATACCTACATGCCACAAACGTCAGGCTTACATCCGAGTTACATGACATGCCGTCCGGTGGGCGGGTGGAATTGCCTGTGTGCGCTTCTGGCGCTACCCTCCGGCGAATGCCCTCAGCCCCACCATGGACACCGGTATCGCTGACGACCCGCCTTGGGTTGTTGGTGGTCATCGGGATCTCTGGCGGAGCAACTGCGCTTGCTCAAGACATGCCCCAGGCGGAGGACAGCCCCGCTTCGACGCGCTCGCAGGCCGATGCGCCCGTGAACCCGTCAGGGCAGGAAGGGCAGGAAGCGCTGGACGCTGCGGTCAGCCTTTACATCGAAGGTAAGAATGCTGAGGCGCGAAACGCGCTGTTGAGGATCGTTTCCGACGAGCGGCGCAGCGCTGAGCTGCTCCAGGAGACTCGCCTGTGGTTGGGTGAAATCGAGTATGTGATGGGTGAGTTCCAGGCAGCCGAAGACACCTACCTGGCGGCCCTCACCTATGAGCCGGAGCTCAGACTCGACCCGTTCAGGCATCCGCCAGACGTGGTGGCGTTCTTCAACGCCGTTCGCGCCGCAACGGAGGTCAAGGAGACGCCCCCACCGCCTCCGCCGCCCCCTCCTGTTCATGTGCCTGCTGAGGCCTGGCGATACCTGGTGCCCGGCGGCCTGCAACTTCACAACGAGCAGCCGGTCTGGGCCAGCGTCACCATCGCCAGCGTGGCGGGCATGGGCGGCGGCGCGCTCGGTCTGCGCCTGTGGCTGCAGTCTCAAGACGCCGACAAGGACCTGTGGGGCCTGCAGCTGCACGCTGAGAACGAGGAGCAGCAGCGCTTGCTGGAGCCCGAGCTGCAACGCCTCAAGAGCCTGCGGGTGATCCAGAACACGCTGGGCTTCTCGGCCCTGGGGGTTTGGGGCTTCTAGGTGGCCCAGGGTGCGGTTCGTGCTGCGCCCGACAGGCCAGCGCAGGTGGTTCTGACGCCTCAGGGGGCGGCGCTGACCCTGCGCTGGTAGCCGTCCGGTGGGTCGATGTTAAGGTGGCCGCGACCGCAGGCCCCTGGAGCGTCGCACATGTTCGTCCGCTGCACCGACCCAGTGAGCCGAACCACCCAGGACATCGCGCTGCGGAAGCCCATCGTGTCCATCGGGCGCGCGCAGGGCAACGACATCGTGCTCACCGACCCCGCGGTGGCCCCCTCCCACGCCAACCTGGTGCGCAAGGCCTCCCATGTGACGGTCATGCTGCTCGACCGCTCCCACGAGATCTACGTCAACGGCCGCAGGGCTCGTCACGCAGACCTCAAGGCTGGAGACCGCCTGCTGGTGGGGCGCTTCGAGTTGACCCTGCTGGACGGCGAGCCCAAGCCCCAGGGCGCAGAGCAGCTCAGCCCCGACGAGCAGGTACGGACCCTCGCGCGGCTCGTGGACTTCTCACAGCAGCTCATGGAGGACAGCTCACCCGGGAAGCTGTTCAAGGTGCTGCTCAAGGCTGTGGTCGAGCTGACCGAAGCCGAGAAGGGCTTCGTCATCTTCTTCAAGGACGGCGAACGGCACCTGGCGGCCACCTACAACGTGGGCAAGGAGACCCTCGACCTGTCCAGGGTCTCCGACTCCATCATCGACCGGGTGGTCAAAGCACGCGAGCCGCTGATCGTCTCTGACGCCATGCAGGACAGCCGCTTTGGCCGCGCCAAGAGCGTGGTTGACCTGCGCCTGTCGTCGGTGATGTGCGTGCCGCTCATCTACCGAAAGGACCTGCTCGGGGTGCTGTATCTGGGCAACGACTCGGTCACGCACCTGTTCGACCAGGGCAAGCTCGCGCTGCTCCAGGTGTTCTCGGCGCAGGCCTCGATGATCGTGCACACCGCGTTGATGCTCAACGAGCTCAAGGTGAGCAACAAGAACCTGCGAGACCAGCTGCGCAGCGCGTCTCAGGGTGACATGATCGGCTCTTGTGCGCCGATGAAGCAGGTCTTCAAGGTGATTCGGCGCATCGCGCCCACCGATCTGTCCGCGCTGGTGCTGGGAGAGACAGGCACAGGCAAGGAGCTGGTGGCCCAGGAGGTGCACCGCCTGTCTCCGCGGTCCAGAAAGGCCTTCATCAGCATCAACTGCGGGGCCATTCCGGAGAACCTGCTGGAGTCTGAGCTCTTCGGACACAAGAAGGGCTCCTTCACCGGCGCGGTGGCCGACAAGCTCGGCAAGTTCGAGGCTGCAGACGGCGGCACCCTCTTCCTGGATGAGATCGGCGAGATGCCGATGAACCTGCAGGTGAAGCTGCTCCGGGTGCTGCAGGACCGGGTGATTGAGCGGGTCGGGGAGTTTGAAGGCCGGCCCATCGACATTCGGGTGGTGGCGGCGACCAACAAGGACCTCGAAGAGGAGATCCGGGCGGGGCGCTTCAGAGAGGACCTCTTCTACCGCCTCAACGAGGTGACCCTGCAGTTGCCTCCCCTGAGAGACCGCGGCGACGACATCGTGCAGCTTGGCCAGTACATGCTCAGCAGATACGCGGTGCGCTACAGCTCGAAGGTGCGGGGGTTCACGAACGCCACCACCATGGCCCTCAAGAACTACTACTGGCCGGGCAACGTGCGCCAGCTGGAGAACCGGGTCAAGAAGGCGGTCATCATGAGCGACCGCGCTCTGCTCACCCCGGAGGACATGGGTCTGTCCAAGGGCACCAAGCGCCACGTGAAGCCCCTGGCCGAGGCCGAAGAGGACTTCAAAAAGAGCTACATCAAGGAAGTGCTCGATCTGAACAACTGGAACAAGGCGCAGACTGCCCGAGACCTGGGCGTCGACCCCCGCACCATCTTCCGGTACATCGAGAAGTTCGATGATTGAGGTGCTGGCGCTGCTCTGTGGCGCTGCGTTGGCGGGCCCGCCCATCACCCGCCCCGTGTATGAAGCCCCTGGCGAAGTTGCGGAGATGAGCATTCAGCAGCTCGCCCTTGAGCTGCGCACCGAAGCCGGCCCAGACAAACGCATGGCCAGCCGCGAGCTGCTGCGCCTGGTTCGCTACACCACCTCACGCGCCGACAAGGCCCGCCCAGGTGGCATGTCCCACACCGAGGCCCTGCTCACTCTGGGCGAGCTGAACGCCGAGGTTGTTCCGGCCTGCATCCGGGGGCTCTCGGACCCTTCACTGGTGCGCCCCTGCGCGGTCATGCTCGGTCTGCTCGAAGACCCTGCTGCGCTGCCCGGGCTGCAGCTGCTCTCCGCAGGTGAGCTCAAGCGCCGCGACGCCAGGGCGGTCGACAAGGCGGTGGGCCGCATAAAGGCCGCCACGGAGGCCCAATGATCACAATCGGCCTGACGGGTGGAATCGCCACTGGCAAGTCCACTGTGGCGGACATCCTGCGCAAAGAGCTGAGCGTGCCGGTCATCGACGCCGACCAGGTGTCACGACATGTCGTGGAGCCCGGCAGACCCGCCCTCGCGGAGATTGTGCACCACTTCGGCGTCGACATGCTCACGCCCACCGGGGAGCTGGACCGAAAGGCGCTCGGTGCCGTTGTGATGGGCAACGACGAGGCCCGGGCGCACCTGGAGCGCATCACCCACCCGCGAATCCGCGAGGAGATTGAAGCCCGCCTCACGGCGCTGGAGGCGACAGGCGCCGCGGTCGCGGTGGTCGAGGCCGCGCTGATGGTCGAAACGGGCAGCTATGCCCTGTATGACCGGCTGCTTGTCGTGAGCTGCGAGCCGCAGCGCCAGCTGCATCGCCTGATGCAGAGAAACCACCTCAATGAGACCACGGCCCGCGCCTGGATCTCCTCTCAGCTGCCGCTTGAGGACAAAGAACGACTGGCCCACGCTGTCATTCGCAACGACGGCGACCGCGACGCGCTCACCAGCAGGACACTGGAGGTCTGGCACACCCTCGAGTTCTGAACAATGCGGGTACTTTCAAGGGGCCGGCACTGTGCGGCATGACGAGGTCCGCCACCTACTGTGACGCCGCCTGTAGAGCCAGTTCAGCCCGCTCGAGATTCAGGGAGAAGGCGGGGCGGTCCGGCGCCAGGTCCGCCGCCAGGCCGAAGGACCGGACAGCGCAGGCCAGCTGCCCACGAGACGCACACGCCACACCCAGCGCGTTGTGCAGGGCCGGCTCTCCGGGCTGGCTCGTCAAGACCGCCTCACAGACGGCGACCGCCTGGGCGTGGGCCTGAGACGACGCGAGCAGACACGCCTGGCCGTTGACCCACCTGGACTCCGGGTCTCCCACCTGCATACCAAGCAACGCCCAATGCAGCGCCTCCTTGGGGTCGTCGCGGCCCAGGTAGGCGCGCGTCAGCACGCTGGCGCGCTCACGGGCGAGCCGGGTCGACGCAGGCGCCGGAGCGCCGAGGAGCAGGTCGCCGGCGGTGAAGGGATGCTCCTGCACCACTGTGCGGGCCAGGTTCAGCCGGAGAACCGGGTCATCGGGGTTGGCCTCGAGGGCCTGCCTCCACAGCTGGAGCTCAGAGGTCCACGCGCCGGCCCGGGTGGTGCCGACCATCCCCGCCAACAGCGCCCCCCCAAACAAGGCCCAACCCGCCACGCGGGTTCGGGGGAGCCCCTGGCACAGCAGCAGCGCCGCGCCAAGCAGAGGGACCACCAACAGCGTATCGCCCTGACGCACGCTCGATGTCACCAGACCCGACACCGGCAGCAGCGCGCCCACCAACAGGAGCATCGGCGCGCGCCAGTTCGCCTTGAGCGCCGAGATGGCGCCGGTCGCCACGAGCAGCGACCAGCCCACCGCGGCCTGCGCCCCCACAGCGGCCTTGACCTCAGCCGCCGGGGCGATGCCCAGCGGTACCACGAGTCGAGACAGCAGCTCCGAGACCCGCCACCCCGCGCCCACGATCGAGGCCGCAGTCGGTGCGGGCTGGTCGTCGGCGCCCATCCCCACCTGACCCAGCACCCAGTGACGGGCCAACAGGAACACCACCACCGTGCCCCCGCTCGCGGCCGCGCCACCCCGACCAGAGGCCAACAACAGCAGGGGCGCCAGCACCCCAAGCTCCTTGCTCCCACAGGCCAGCGCTGTGAGCACCACGACCGCCACGCGACCCTCTGCCCACAGCAGCCAAACCAACGCCGCAGCGCAGAACAGATCCGTGCGTCCAGCGATATCCACCGCCCCCTCTGCCTGCAGCGGGTGCAGCACAAAGAGACCCGCCAGGCCCAGGGCCAGCCCTGTGGGCAGGCTGCGTCGCACCCCCGCGAACAGCCCCAGGCCGGCCAACACCAGGGCCAACACGTTGGTGAGGTGAAATGCCCAGATCGCTCCCCCACCCCACAAGCTGTCCAGGTAGTAGCTCAGCGTCACGACAGGCCGCCAGTACGGCGACGGGCGCACCGCGTCGGTGACCCAGAACAGGTCGGCGCGCAGCGCCTGTGGCAGGGTCTGCAGCGCGTGCACCTGGGAGGTGGGCCCCACCAGCGACACCGAGTCGTGGACCGGTGGGGCCAGCATCGGCCAGAGGCCGAAGGACCATGCAAAGGCCACCCACGCTGCGACGAACAACGCCGCCCCCGCCAGCAGCAGCTCACGGGGGCGCGCCCCGCGCTCAGAACCTACGGGGTGCGCAGAACCCACGGAGCGCTCAGAACCTGCAGGGGTCAACGGCTGCTCGCCGCGCTCAGTAGACCAGCAGCGACTCGATCGGCAGCCCGGTGAGCTGCTCCCGACCATTGAGGAAGCCCAACTCCACCACGAAGCAGTTCGCCACCACCTCGCCTCCGAGCTGTTGAATGAGGTCGCATGTCGCGCGCGCCGTGCCGCCAGTGGCGAGCAGGTCGTCCATCACCAGCACCCGCTGTCCGGCCTCAATGGCGTCCACGTGCACTTCGAGCCGGTTGGTCCCGTACTCCAGCGCGTACTCCACGCCGATGCACTTGTAGGGCAGCTTGCCCGGCTTGCGGGCGGGAACGAAGGCGGCGCCCAGCTCGATGGCCAGCGGCGTCCCGAAGATGAACCCCCGGGACTCCATGCCCACCACGGCGTCGATTCGCTCACCTCGGAACTTGTCAGCGAAGTACTGGACGGTGGCCTTGAGCAGCGCGGCGTCAGCCAGCACCGGGGTGATGTCCTTGAACAGGATTCCCGGCTTGGGGAAGTCCGGAACGTCACGAATAGTGCTCCTGAGGACATCTACGAGGTCTTTCACAGCGCTCTCCTGAGCAGCAAAGGGGTGGCACCCAAAGCGGGTGAGCCGGGCGTGAGGATAGCACGGAGGGCCTGAACACACGTTATCTTCGCCCGATGTCAGCCCACCCCTCAGACACCACCGCCCCACCCCCTGCAGACCACGGCGAGGGCGCTCCAGCGGACCACAGGCTCTCCACGGAGCTCATGGAGTTCGTGGAATCGCTCAACGGTCAGGACGTGACCCTGGGAGAGCTGGTTGACATGATCGGGGACCGCGGACTGGGCCTGCTGCTGCTGATCCTGGCGCTGCCTGCTGCCCTGCCGCTGCCTGCCCCCGGCTACGCCACTCCCTTCGGGCTCATCATCGGCTCGCTGGCCATCAGAATGATGATGGGACGCACCACCCCCTGGGTGCCCAAGCGCTTCCGCGACAAGACCATGTCGCACAAGCTGCTGTCCTTCTCCGTGCGCAACGGGCGCCTGCCCTTGCGGGTGGTGGAGCTGCTGGTGCGGCCGCGCCTGTCCAGCCTCGCGCGGCATCGGGGCTTCCTGGCGCTGGTCGCGGTGATCATCCTGCTGATGGCGTGCAGCATGATCCTGCCGGTTCCACTCACCAACACGGCGCCGTCTTTTGTGATCTTCATCCTCGCGGCGGGCATCATCGAAGAGGACGGGCTGCTGCTGGCGGCGGGTCTGCTGCTGGCTCCGGTCGCGGCGCTGATCTCTGGCCTCGCCATCTACACCGCGATGACCGTGGGGCTGGACGCCGTGGATGAGACCGTCAAGCCCATGGTGAAGGGCTGGCTGGGCCTGGGCTGAGGCGCAGGCCCCTCAGCCCCAGGGCTTCATGGCCTTGAGCGCAGCGTAGCTGGTCATGTCGGCGCGGATCGGGGTGACGGTGGCATAGCCCTGCTCTATCAGCGGACCGTCAGAGTCCTTGATGGCCTCAAAGCGCTCATGGCGACCGCCAATCCAGTAGTAGCGCCGGCCCCGTGGGTCCCTACGTTCGTCGACCTGGGCCTCGTAGTGGCGCACCCCCATGCTGGCGTTGCGGACCCCCGAGAGCTCGTGAGCGGGCCTGTCGGGCACGTTGACGTTGAGCAGCACCCGGGGGGGCAGGCCGTCGTTGACCACCCGCTGAGCCACCTTGAGCGCCACCTGGGCGGCTGTGTCCCAGCTGTGGTCCCTCTCGCCGGTCCCCCACTCCACGTACAGGGACACCGCCACGGCGGGCACCCCGTGCAGAGTGGCCTCCATCGCCGCAGCCACTGTCCCCGAGTACAGCACGTCATTGCCCAGGTTCGCGCCGCGGTTGATGCCCGACACCACGATCGCGGGGGCCTGGTCGAGCAGGTGATGCAGGGCCACGTAGACGCAGTCCGCGGGGGTGCCGGACACCGAGTACCAGCGCGGCTCCTTTCGACGGATTCGCAGAGGCTTGTGCATGGTCAAGGCGTGGGACTGAGCGGACTGCTCCCGCTCGGGGGCCACCACCCACACCTCGCCCAACGCAGACAGAGCCTGCTCGAGTGGTCGCAGCCCGGCTGCGTGAATTCCGTCGTCGTTGGAGATGAGGATGCGCATAGACAGACTTCGTTCTCTTTCACTTGAGGACATGCTCTCGGAGCGCCATGTTACACACCGGAGGTCCACCGGGAATATCCACACCGCGCTCCAGATGCAGGGGAGTATGCGCCCACGCTACGCGGATCTGTTTCGACGAATGCGCGACCTGGATCAGGTCCGCGCGGACGCTGCGTTTGATGCGGTCCTGTTCGATCGCGGTCAGGCGCTCCCAGACCTCGTCGAAGGCTACGTGCTGCACACCGACGACCCGGTGCTGCGGTACTTCCTGGTGCAGCTGATGGGATTCTCCGGCTCCAAGGCGGCCGTAAAGCCGCTCATACTCGCCTTGGACGATCCTGATCCCTCGGTGCGCGCCGAGGCCTGCCGTGGCCTCGAAGACCTGCGCGCCCGCAAGGCCCACGCAGCCCTGAGGGCCAGGCTCACCGACATGAGCCGCGAGGTGCGGGAAGCGGCGGCAGACGCCCTCAAGCGTATCGGCGGGTAGCCCTTTTTTTGGGGGGGCTCGGCCGCCTGCCACAGCCCTGCCACAGCGTCGCCCCTGAAGTAGGAAACCCCCCGAGCAAGCTCGGAGGGTTCCATGGTCGGGGCGACTGGATTCGAACCAGCGACCACTTGACCCCCAGTCAAGTGCGCTACCAGGCTGCGCTACGCCCCGATACCAATTGGGGGATTTGTCGTTCGGCTGGATGAGACATCCCGCCAGCGACCCCCACGGTCTAACGAAGCGGCCCGAGGCCGTCAAGGCTTCTCAGGTCGTCTCTCAAGTCCCGCAGCTGAGCGCGCACGGCGGCCACGCGAACGGTAGCTTCTCGCAGCTTGTCGAGGTCGATCGCGATGCCCGCGGCCGTTGCCGG
>JAGSHC010000098.1 GCA_023954745.1 Deltaproteobacteria bacterium
AAGACCGGCTTCACGTTCCAGGACCGCGTCCTCGGCGATCCGGACATGACGGGCACCCTGGCTCGGGCCTCCTTCGGCATGGCCAATGTCATGAACCGCGTCTCAATGCACCGCTGGTTCCTGGAGAAGGTCCTCGGAATCCACCGCGACAAGGACCTCCCCGACTTCGCTGCCACGACGTTCGAGAAGTGGGCGAAGAACGAAGGGCGCCTGCTCAAGACTCCTCCTCCGGCCCTGCCCGCCCCCGAGGGCGCCACCGACGCCACGCCCGCCGTGGAGGCCGTGCTCTTCCAGACCTGCTACGTGCAAAACAACGAGCCCGAGGTGGGGCGTGACGCGCTGACCGTCCTGGACGCCAATCAGGTGGGCGTTCAGTGCGTCGAGGGACTCACCTGCTGCGGGATGCCTCGCTGGGAGCGGGGAGATCTCGACAGCCTGCGCGCCCAGGCGAAGACCAACCTCGATGCGCTGATGCCGTTCGTCGATCAGGGCAGCAAGGTCCTGGTGGTCAATCCCACGTGCTCGATGATGATGCGCCGGGAGTACCCCGAGCTGCTCGAGGGGCCGGACCGCGCCCGGGCCGAGCGCCTCGCCGAAGCGACCATGGACGTGTCTGAGTACGTCTGGTCGCTCCGCAAGGAGGAGCGCTTCAACACCGACTTCAAGTCCACGCCGGGCGACACCGTCAGCTACCACGCTCCCTGCCACCTGCGCGCCCAGGCCGTGGGGTTCAAGGGGCGCGACCTCATCCGCAAGATCCCCGGCGTGAAGCCGAAGACCGTCATGGAGTGCTGCGGGCACGACGGCACCTACGCCATGCGCGTCGAGGGCTTCGAGCCTTCGATCAAGTACGGACAGAAGGCGTTTGACGGGATGAACGACAACGAGGACGCCGAGGTGTGGGCCACGGACTGTCCCCTCGCAGCGATCCAGTTCAAGCAGCACGCGGGGAGGAAGCCCATGCACCCCATGAGTGTGCTGGCCCGCGCCTACCGCGAAGACGGATTCCCGACGAAGCTCCCCACGGAGGACAAGTGATGCAGCCGGTTCAACGTGACGCTCTCATCGACTACGTGACCTACAGCGAGCAGCGCGATGCAGTGCGTGCGAGCGTCATCGCCGCGAAGAAGCTGCGCCGCTTCCACGTAGGAAAACACCTGACGTTCCTGTTCGAGAACCCCACAACGGTGAGGTACCAGGTGCAGGAGATGATGCGGATCGAGCGCATCGTCAAGGAGTCGGACATCCAGCACGAGCTGGACACGTACAACGAGCTGCTCGGGGGGGATGGCCAGCTCGGAGCGACGCTCTTGGTGGAGATCGACGACGAAGCGGCGCGCACCGTCCTCCTGACACGTTGGATCGATGCCATCCCCACTCTGTACCTCCTGCTCCCAGACGGTACGAAGGCCCGCGCCACGTACGATGAGCGGCAGATCGGGCGAGGGCGCCTCAGCTCAGTGCAGTACCTCAAGTTCGATGTCGGTGGCGCCACCCCAGTAGCCATCGGCTGCGACCACAGCGACCCTCTCCTGGATCAGGAATACACGCTGACGCAGGCCGAGCAAGAAGCCCTCACGACCGACCTCGCCAGCTAGCCCCGGGCGGCACCTCGGGGTCAGAGACGCTGGAGAGCCGCGCGGACGGGGGAGGCATCGGCCCCCTCGATCCTCAAGGGCAGGGCGATGAGCGTGTATTCGCCTGGCTCCACGTGCGTGAGGACCACCCCCTCCAGGATGGCCATATCCCGTGCAGCGATGGCTGTGTGGCTCGCCAGAGTCGCGTCGTGGCAAGGGTCCACCGACGGAGTGTCGATCCCCACGAGGCGGGCCCCGCGATCGTGCAGCCAGACCACGAGCTCCGGTGAGAGCGAGCAGAAGTCTTCGTTGAAGTGATCCGGATCCGGGAACGACCCGGTGGCGAAGAGGACCCGCGCCGGAACGGACTCACGCCGACTCACGGCGGTGGGGAGGTCCCGCGGGAGGATGCGCGCGCCGGGGTCGACGCTCACCCGCACCACGAGGCAACGGCCGTAGTAGCGGTCCAAGTCACGCACGGAGATCCCCTCGCCTCCGGCGGCGTAGTGATTGGGCGCGTCGGTGTGAGCGCCCACATGCACCGTCGTGGTGATGGCCGAGAGATCGATGTTTGCGCCCTCGTCGATGGCGAGGTTCACCGAACGGGAGAAGGCCACGTCCCCCGGCCATACCGCGATGCGCGACGACAGGACAGGTGAGATGTCGATGAGCCCGCCCACGGGCTCAGGCCTTGGTCAGTGGCACGTCGCCCGGCAGCGCCAACACCTTGAACTCCACCGCGATGGGGGTCGGGAGTGCCGTGATCGCCAGGGTGGTGCGCGTCGCCTGAATGGGTTCGAAGACCTCCTTGTAGACGGCGTTGTAGCCGGCGAAGTCGCGGTCCATGTCCACCAGGAAGGACGTGATGTCGATGACCCGGTCCAGACTGGAGCCGGCCGCTTCCAGGATCAGGCGTACGTTCTCAATCACGGCGCGGGTCTGTGCCTCGATGTCGTAGTCGCGGGGGTTGCCATCCGCGTCGCGCACGGGCCCCCCGGGAATCGCGTTCGTCCCCGGTTGGCGCGGCCCCACTCCGCTGAGGTAGAGCAGGTCTCCCACCCGTCGCGCGTGAGGGTAGGCGCCGACAGGGGCAGGGGCCTTGGCCGTGTTCGTGACGCCGGACGACGAAGCCGGAGATTGCTCGCTCGGGGCGACGGACGGGGTGGCGACCTTCGGCGCGGGGAGCGCGGACGAGCTCTCCTGAGCGACGGGCCCATCGAGCACGTTGCGGTCGCCCGTGAAGAACTCCACGTCGTCCTCGTCGAACTCCTTGTCGCCGACTCCTTCACCGGACGGGGTCAACGAGAGGACAGCGGCCCCGGTGCCATACAGCGGCGCGTAGTCGTACACCTTGCCGTCGTAGCGGTTGTGCTGGCCCATGGCCGCCGACATCCACCACATGGGCTTGAAGTTGACGACCTTGCCGATGCGGATCTGCCGGTGGATCTGGCGGGAGAGCTGGGCCACATCCTCGAGGCGCCCCGCAGCGAAGAACTCGAGCAGCTTGCGGTTCCACTCGTCGTCCTTGGGCGAGTGCACGTGGTCCGTCGCCGGATCGATCCAGTCGGTGAAGAGGCGGTTGCTCAGGGTGCTCACCACGACGGCGACGGCCTTCTTGCCCTGGGCAATCAAGGCGTCCGTGACGGACTTCGCGAAGACCACGGTCTCGGCCCGGTCGGCGTACACGTTGCTGCTGCCGATGGTGATGGGCAGCGCGTTGTCGGGGTTGAGCAGCTTCGTCGCGACCACGCTCCCGGTGTCGATGGGGAAGCCGTGATAGGCGACGGGCCGGGCGTGCAGTCCCCTGCCCTTCGCCGCCCTCACCCAGCCGTGAGCGAGCTCCGCATCGACGCGAAAGCGATACGGAATGGAGCCAAGCTCGTGAAACAGCTCGTCCACGTGCACCCACTCGGGCTCCGGGTGCGCCTGCACCTGATGCCCCACCACCGACGGCCACATGGTGCTGTAGATGACCATCACGTCCGCGCCGCAGCTGTGGACCTCCTCCCGGGCTGCCTCAAAGGCATTGCGCAGGCGCTGCCAGCCCTCGTTCTGCTCGGGCGCCAGGAGCGGATGGGGAATGCCGGGGACCACCAGGCCCTTGACGAAGGGGTTGGACGCGCTCACGACGACGCTCCTTCCTCGGGCGGAACCCAGCTCACGACTGCGTTGCCCGTCCCGATGACCGTGCCGTAGGCGTGCACTTCGCCGGGGTAGTCGGGAACCCCCATGGCACCCAGCATCCACGTCAGAGCGCCCGCGTCCGTCTCGGACACCGACTGCACCGTGAACTCCGGCATCTCGTCGATGATGGCCTGGCCCCGCCCCGCGCGGACGTGATCGAGCAGCCGCATGTCCCACAGATACTGGCTGTGGTTGTAGATGTGCTCGTGAGTCATGTCCTCGGGCACCTCGGACTCAGTGACGAAGTGGCGGTGAGACAGCGAATTGCTGGCGAGCAGCACTGCGCGCTTCCCGCTGGCCTCGATGGCCTCCCGCGTAGCCTGGCCCAGGGCCAGGGCCTGCTCCTGCATGACCTCCACGGAGTACCAGGCGGTGCTTCGACACGAGGAGATTCCCACGATGGGGATGTCCCACTCCGGGCGCGTCATGTGGCACGACACGATGGTCCCGTAGTCCACCCGGAAGTCGGGGTTCCGCATCATCTGGGTGACGAGGCCTCGCTCCTTCGCCCGGGCACAGATGGCCTCGGCGAGGGGGACGTCCACATCGAGCCCGTACTTGTATCTGAACAGGTTAGGGAAGATGGGGTCGACTGACTTCGAGTCGAAGCGCGGGACTCCCAGGAAGTGGGTCCCGATGTAGGTCTGCCAGTGGGGAGAGAGCACCACGAGCACGTCGGCGTTCAGGGCCGCGAGGCGCTTGCGCATGCGCTCGTAGCCCCAGCGCAGCTCTTCCCAGCCGCACTCGGCGCGCGGCTCGTTCTGCGGGGGGTTCTCCGCGTAGACGAGGTGGGGTGGATGGGGCGCGAGGCACCCGGCGACGATGGAGCCAGCACTCACGGTGACCTCCTCAGGTCAGATCGATGCAGACGTTCTTGGGTTCGGAGAAGAACTCGAGGCTGTAGCGGCCACCCTCACGGCCAACGCCCGACGCCTTCATGCCTCCGAAGGGCACGCGCAGGTCGCGCTTGAGCCAGGTGTTGACCCAGACCGTGCCCGCCTCGATCTGTGCCGCCACATGATGGGCGCGCCGCAGATTCGAGGTCCAGACGGACGACGAGAGGCCGTACTCGACCTCGTTGGCCATGGCCACGGCCTCGTCGTCGGTGGAGAAGCGATGCACGGTCACCACCGGACCGAAGATCTCTTCCAGGGCCGGGCGGCTGTCGCTGGGCAGGCCGTCGATGATGGTGGGGGCGTAGAACGCGCCGTCGTCCCAGGGCGCCCCGAGGGAGGGACGCTCTCCGCCCGTCACCACCCGTCCCCCGGCGTCGCGGGCGAGCTGCACGTAGGACTCGATCTTGTCGCGGTGGGCGAGGCTCGTCTGGGAGCCGAAGCGGGTCTCGGGGCTGCGAGGGTCCCCGATCTCCATGGCCGCCGCTTGCTTGCTGAGCCGAGACACGAAGGCGTCGGCGATGGAGTCCTCCACCAACAGCCTCTCGCCGCAGAGACACACCTGCCCCTGATTGGCGAAGGAGGCGCGCAGCACGCCATCGACGGTGCGGTCGAGGTCGCAGTCCGCGAAGACCATCGTCGGGTTCTTGCCGCCGAGCTCGAGGCTGACCTTCTTGAGGCCCGCCGCGCCCGCGGCCGCCACCTTGTGCCCCGTGGCGGTGCCCCCCGTGAAGGAGATGGCCTTGACCTTCGGGTGGGCGCACAGCGGCGCGCCCACATCCGCGCCGAGCCCGTGCACGATGTTGAGCACCCCGTCGGGCAGCCCCGCCTCACGCGCGATGCGACCCAGGGCGTGAGCCGTGAGTGGCGTGACCTCGCTGGGCTTACACACCACAGTGTTGCCCATGGCGAGAGCCGGAGCGACCTTCCACGTGAGCAGATAGAGGGGCAGGTTCCAGGGAGTGATCAGCGCCACCACCCCGAGCCGACGACGCAGGGTGTAGTTGAGCGCGCCGGCCATGGAGTGGGTGTCCGTGGAGTAGTGACGCACCGCGCCCGCGTAGAACCGGAAGTTGCTCACGGCCCGGGCGATGTCGATGTTTCGCGAGGTCCACACCGGCTTGCCCGTGTCGTAGGACTCGAGCAGGATCAGCTCGTCGAAGCGCGCTTCGATGCCGTCAGCGATTGCGTCTAGGACCGCCGCGCGCTCCTCAACGGACGTCCGCCCCCACGGGCCGTTCAGAGCCGCGTGAGCGGCAGACACCGCGGCATCGACGTCCTCGGGCCCCGACAGCGCCAGCTCCCCGAGGGGCTGGCTCGTCGCTGGGTCGAGATCGGGCATCCGTCGGCCACTCACGGGGCTCACGTACGTGCCATCGATGAAGTTGTCGATGGTGGAGGGAATGCTCGCCATCGCTCTACCCCGGGTACCGGCCGAAGCCGTCGCCACGCCCGCCGCCCGCGTAGGCAGACCAGTCGTAGTACCAGCGGTCGTCGTCTGGGTCCCACTCGTCCCAGGTAGGGGTCGCCTCCAACGCGGCGAGCCGGTCGGGGGGAACCACGCCGGGCACGATGAACGCCTTCTGCCGATGCAGGGGGTAGGGGTTCCGCAGCGGGATCCCGAGCACCCCGAGCACCGCCCGAGCGATGTACCAGGTTGCCTGGGGGTTCCAACCGTGAGCGATCTTGATCACCACCCCGAGGCCGTCGGGATAGTCGTCGTGCACGATGGAGAGGCCGAGGAGGCCGTCCGCGCCTTCCTTGGCGATGACCTTGCCCTCGCCCGCCTTGAGGATGGTGGAGTCCAGTCGATTGAAGCCACCGATGAGGTCCGGGTGGCGCACCATGGCCTCCCAGATCCAGTCCTCGTCCCGTGTCGCCGCGAGGGCCGCGTACAGATGGGCGAGCTCGTCGACCGTGTTGCTCACGGTGGGCAGGCCACAGCCATCCCGTGCCACCCTCACGGGCTGCCAGTCCTCTCCCAGGTACCCCCTCAGGACGTCGAGGTACGCCGCGAAGAACGGGTGCTGGGGAAGGGTGTAGCCAGCCCGGTTGATCCCGCGAAGCCGCAGACCACGCAGGATGGCCGCATGCTCCCCGGAGCAGCAGTGGAACCAGCGACGCGCACGGCGCACCTGACGGCCGAACTGCACGAGGGGCACGTCCAGGGGGGTCTGCATGAGCCCCCACTCTCCCTCCGTGAGGATCGACTGTGCGGCAGCGACGTGCTCGGTGTCCCCGTTGTGGGAGGCCAATGAGATGGCCTTCTGCTCCCAGCTGAACAGGTCCGTGAGCTCCTCCGCGAAGATCTTCATCGTCACAGGCTTCATCATCGACCGGCCGTAACACAGCACGTTGCCGCCGAAGCTGTGGATGATCTTGCCCCCCGACGCCCAGGCCACGGCGCCGTGGATTGTGGTCTCGCTCACGCCGTTGCGGCGGTAGTCGACCAGGGGCTCCCAGGCGACATCACGACCTGTGGCGAGCCCCTCGACACGCTCACCCAGAGGGGAGGTCGGAAAGACCTCGCTCCCCGGCCGTCCCGGTGCCACCGCGCTCGGCAGGTCGTCGCTCATCCCTGCTCCACCAGCGGCCTCACGACATTCATGAACGCGCTCATGTTCCGCATCACGCGTGCGGAGTCGTGGTTGAAGAAGTCGAACCAGAGCATCAAGCGGTCCTCGGGATGGAAGCGCTCCCGAATCTGGGTCGCCACCTCATCGACGTTGCCCACCAGAGCGTTGTCGGCCGCCTTGTTCACCTTGTCGGGGTCGATGGTTCCCTGGAGCGCCTTCCAGTACGCAGACAGCGCCTCAGTCGCCTCCTCACGGGCGGCAACGCTGCGCTGCTGGGGCGTGAGCTCATCCTCGTGATTGAGGAAGACGAACACCGTGCGAGGCATGTGCCCGCGGGCCCAGGCGCCGCCACCGTCGTGATAGGTCCTGGCCATGCGCGTGTGAGTCGCCTCGATGACCTCGGGCCGCGTGATGGACAGGTTGAACACCTGCACCGGCATGATCTCGTTCACGTAGTCCTGCAGGGACGGGTCGTGAGAGCCGATGACGAGCTGCAGAAGCTCACGGCGCCAGTCCGCAGGGACCACCTTGAGGTACTCGAAGTCCCAGCGGTTGGCCACGGCGATGGAGTCCGGCCGGTCCGAGAGGCCATCCCGCTCCACCGCTGCGTCCTGCACCCGCTCCCAGTCCTCGTCGCTGCGGAACTGCTCACGCGTGATCGTCGTCCCGGGGATCTCCGCCGAGGAGATGATGTCGCCCCGGAGGAGGCGCAGGAAGATGGTCGCCGCTTCCTTGAGCACCAGCCCCTTGATGGCCCTCCAACCGGCCGCCTCCACGGCGTCGCGTGGGCCAATGCCCGTGGCCTCGTTCATGAAGTCGAAGCGGCCCGACGCGAACCCGATGTGCAGGCGCCGCGTCTCCTGGGAGTCGAGACCATGCAGCGCGCAGAACGTCCCGATGCGCTCCGCGTGAGTGACCGGGCCACCCATGCACAGGATGTTCATCACCGCGGAGCCCACCTCGATGCGCTCGGTGCGCGCGAAGACGCGCGTGGCCAGCTGCAAGACGTCGCAGTTGAGGCCCACCTCTCCCTCCCAGTGGGGAATCACGGGCCGCTTGTTCCGCTTCTGCACCTGACTGCTCAGGTGCGACTCCGCCACCCAGGCGACACCGAAGCCGAGCCGATCGGCGTGCTCCACCTGCTCGAAGAAGTTGCCGTACATCTCGGCTTCGGTGGGCAGCACCCCACCGGCGGGGGTCTGGCTGATCGAGAAGAAGATGTCGTACTGCATCAGATGCTCCGCAGCCGACCACCGTCGACCGGAAGGGAGACGCCGCGGATGTACGCCGCGGCGGGAGACGAGAGGAAGGCGATGGCCGCAGCCGTCTCTTGAGGCTGCGCGAGGCGCCGCTCGGGGACCTGAGCCAGCCAGGCCCGATGCACGTCCTCGGGCGACGTCCCTTCACGGGCGGCGCGCTTCTCCCCCAGGCTGGCCAGGCGCTCGGTGTCCGTGAACCCCGGGAGCACGTTGTTGATGGTCACCCCCGGAGGCAGCTCACGCGACAACGACTTCGCCCAGGACGCCATGGCGCCGCGGATGGTGTTGCTCACCCCGAGGTTCGGGATGGGCTCACGCACCGAGGTGGAGATCACGTTGATGACGCGCCCGTACCCAGCCTCGGTCATCCCCGGCAGGAACGCCTGAACCAGGAGGTGCGCTGCCAAGACATGCCGGCCAAAGGCCACCAGCAGCGCGTCCGGCGTCGCCGCGAGCAAGGGGCCTCCGGGAGGTCCTGCGCTGTTGTTCACGAGGATGTGTACCGGGCCGTGGGCCGCGACCAATCCGCGAGCCATGCCCGCAAGGCCCTCACGATCGTCGAGGTCGGCAACCACTACGTCGGCGCGCCCTCCGCTCGCGCGAATCTCCTCACGGAGGGCCTCGAGGAGGTCCGTGGATCGAGCGAGGAGGAGCACTTTGGCTCCGGCTGCTGCGAGGGCCTGCGCGGTGGCGCGACCGATCCCCTTGCTGGCGCCACAGACGAGGGCGGTTCGACGGTCGAGAGACAAGGTCGGAATGGCAGTCAAAGGCGGCCTCCGCGAGGGAACGGTCGGGCGCGATCAATAGCAGTTTTGCATTGATCTCCGAATGGACGGGGGGGGTGTCCCGTCCATGGAGTGTTGGCGCGCTGAACGACACCGCGCCGAGGAGGTACCTGATGACTCGCTCGCTCCGAATGCTCTCGTTGTTGACCCTCGCTGTCCTCTTGTCCATCCCCGCAGTCTCCTTCGCCGGGGACCGCAGCCGCTCCGACCGGCGCTCCGGGAGCTCCTCGCAGCGCAGCGATGACGGCGACCGAGGACGACGGGGGGACTCGGCGCGCGGTGACCGCTCGCGTTCGAAGGGCTCGACGAGCAGCCGCAGCGCGGTCAGCTCCTCCCGAAGCGATGGCCGCAACGGCTCCTCGTCACGCACGAGCTCCTCGAGCTCCCGCTACGACGGCCGCCGAGGAGGCACCGTGCGGAGTACGTCGGGGCACCACCACCATCGGGCAAGCGTCTCCACCCACCGGACCCGCTTCGTCTACGGGGCTCCGAGGATCGTCGTCACCTCACCCCGGGTGGTCGTGCGCAACAGCTACCCGCGCCGGTACATCGAGCCGATGTACATGTCCCGACCGGCCTTCGAGCAGGTGATGTGGGACCTCTCCCAGGCACGCTTCGACGATGACCGCATCGCGATCATCAGCCACGTGGCCCGCGTCTACACCGTCAACACCGACCAGGTGATGGCCATGGTCTCCGAGCTCCGCTTCAGCGACAACCGCGTCAACGCCCTGGCGGACATCCACCCCCGCGTTCGCGACCAGCACAACTGGTACCGGGTCTACGACCTCTTGACGTTCTCCAACGACCGGCGCCGCCTCCGCAGCCGCTGCGGGTACTAGACCCGCGGCGCCGTGGCGGGGTTACGCGAAGCCGTAGTCCTCGCGCCGCTGGAGGGACGGCAGGTCCACCCTGGGGAGCAACATCGTCCGCACTGCCCAGAGCTCGGTGAAGATCCGGTTCTCGGCGGTGCGGTCGAGGTAGGCGACCCCGGCGCTCCCCCCAGTCCCCAGGCGACGGCCAATGACCCGCTCCACCATCCGGGCGTGACGCGTTCGGAAGAGGACGAGGCTGCTCTCGAGCTCCACCACCGTGTCGAGCAAGAGACGCGGCCAGGCCAGCAGAGGCAACTCGCGGTAGCTCTCGATGAAGAGGATGGCCGCTCGGGTGCGTCGGGTCCTTGCCCGCTCCCCGGGATCGACCTCCTCGGCCATGAGGAAGCTGCGTGCCTGGGCCTGGGCCGCGGCAAACTTCGCGTCGGCCGCGGCCGGTGGGAGCGCCCCCACCTCGACGATGCGGTCACGCTGGCCCCGATGACTCTCCACCTGCTTCGCCAGGTACTGGTCGATGAAGCTGGTGACGACGGCGTCGTCCCCTGCCTCGTCCGGGGTGGAGCCCTGGATGGGGGTGCGGTGCAGCCACGCGTGCAGAGCCTCCCGCAGCGTGTGCTCCTTCTGCACAGCGACGATGCGGTCGATGGCGAGCTTGCCGCCGGGGGAGGCTTCGGCGAAGCGTCGAAGCGCGGCCAGAGGGTCGCCGAAGTCCTTGTCGGTGCGCTGCTCGGCGGTGAGACCCAGGAGGATCTCCACTTCGCGCATCTGGAAGCTCTGGAAGCCCGAGGCTGGGACGAGCTTCGCGCGAAAGTCGAGGAAGTCCTGCGGCGTCAGGGTCTCCATCACCCCGAACTGCGCCACCATCAGGCCCGCGATGGTGTTCACCCGCCGCAGGTGATGGACCACGTACGGCACGTGCTCTTCGGGGACCACGGGGGCGGCGAGGTGGTCGCGGGCCAGCCGCACCTCACGCAGGATCAGCTTGAACCAGAGCTCGAATACCTGATGCACCACGATGAAGTGGAGCTCGTCGGGCATGAGCCGGGTCTCGTCTCCCTCGAGCCCGCCTTGCAGGCTCAGGAGCTGTTCGAGGCCCAGGTAGTCCCAATACGTCGGTGTGTTCGGTGCGCTCATGCCGTCTCCTGGATGGGCTCGGAATGTACACCCCCTCCCCCCGAACAATGCGACGTCCAGATGACCTGGATCAGGCCGCCCAGCCGCCCGGCTCCCGGAGGACGATGCGCGGGTGTGGTGGCACGATGGCTCCATGAACACCATCCCCACTCGTCAGGTAGGCCGTCACTTCTCCATCACGGGCGCCGGGACCGGCATCGGGCGAGCCATCGCTCTCCGGCTCTCCGCCGAGGGCGCCCGCGTCTCGATCTTCGGGCGTCGCACGGAGCCTCTGGAGGAGACGAAGCGGCTCCTCGTCGAGGCGGGCGCCACCGCCGACTCGGTCTTCGTGGCCAGCATGGACGTGCGCGACGACGACTCCGTGACCGAAGCCTTCGCCAACGCAGTCACCGCGCTGGGCCCGCTCCGAGGCTTCGTCGCCAACGCCGGCATCGGGGGCGCGAACTTCCCAGGGGAGGACGATCGCTTCACCGACATCGTCTCCACAAACGTCGGAGGCACCTACCGCACCCTGCGCGCCGCCCAGGCGTTGCTCTCCGACGAAGGCACCCGCCACCTCGTGGTGCTCAGCTCCATCCTCGGGCGCATCGGGGTGCCCTGGTACACGGGCTACTGCGCATCGAAGACCGCGCTGCTGGGCCTGACCCGAGCCCTCGCCTTGGAGCTCGCGGACCAGGACATCCAGGTCAACGCCATCTGCCCCGGGTGGGTCGAGACGGAGATGGCGTGGCAAGGCATCGACGGGATGGCCACAGCTCTGAAGACCACCCGCGAGGAGGCCTTCAAGATCGCGATGAGCGAGGTGCCCATGGGCCGCATGTCGCAACCCGAGCACATCGCGGGCCTCGTGGCGTACCTGGTGAGCGACGACGCCACGGGAGTGACCGGGCAGGGACTGGACATGAACGGTGGGGCGTTCCTGGCATGAGCCCTCGCTGCCCCCCAAGCCACAGGGCGGGCGCCCAAACCTCCGGGTAGAGTGCTCCCGCCACCAGTCCAGGAGCTCCCGCGTGCCCGACTCTGCCGTAGCCAAGCGTCCCATCATCTGGCTGAACGTCGCCTACATCGTGCTCGTGCCGCTCATCGTGGTGCCCGCGAGCATCTGGTACCTCGCCACGCACGGGATCACCTGGCTGGAGTTCGTCGTCGCGTCCGCGATGTGGTGGGCCACGGGCCTCTCCATCACCGCCGGCTACCACCGCCTCTTCTCCCACAAGGGCTACAAGGGCTCGCCCGGAGTCCGCTTCTTCTACGCCGTCTTTGGCGCCATGGCCGGCCAGAACAGCGTGATCGCCTGGGCGAGTGACCACCGCTATCACCACCAGCACACGGACACCGATCAAGACCCCTACAACGCCAAGGAGGGGTTCTGGTACAGCCACATCGGCTGGATCCTGCGCGGCAGCGTGTGGGGCGAGACCTACGACAACGTGGACGACCTGCGCCGGGACCCCATCCTCGCGTGGCAGCACAAGTACTGGCTCGCCATCGCGGTCGTGGGCAACGTGCTCTGCATCCTGCCCCTGGCCCTCATGACCTCTCGACCCCTGGGCATGATTCTCCTCGCGGGGTTCTTGCGGGTGACGGTGGTCCAGCACTTCACCTTCTTCATCAACTCGTTCGCCCACATCTGGGGCTCCCAGCCTTGGAGCCCCAAGACGACGAGCCGGGACAACTGGTTCCTCTCGTTCCTGACCTTCGGCGAGGGCTTCCACAACTTCCATCACACCTTCGAAGCGGACTACCGCAACGGTGTGCGCTGGTTCCACTGGGACCCCAGCAAGTGGCTCATCTGGAGCCTCTCCCGGCTGCGTCTGGCCTCCGGCTTGCGCCGCACGCCGGACTGGATCCTGTTGCGCGCCCTGCACGAGAACCGCCGCGCGGGACTCGTCGAGCGCTTCCAGGGATGGAGCGAGGAGAAGCGGGCCGAGTGGCGGCGTCGCCAAGACACGTTCGCCGCGAACAAGGGCGAGCTTCAGGCGGCGCTGCAGCGTGAGCTCGACGCGGCTGAGGAGCGGGTGCAGCAGCGCATCGGTGAGCTCAAGGCCCGCTCTCAAGAGTGGGCGCGCATGAAGCGCCGCACCTGGGACGAAGGGTCCCGAGAGCTCCGGGAGGCCGCAGAGCTCGAGATGCGGGAGCTTGAGTTCGCGCTGGTGGAGGCCCGACGCGCGGCGCGGACGGCCGTCCGACGTTGGGACCGTCTCGCCCGCGAGTACGTAGACCAGTTCGGCCTTCCCGACCTCTCACTCCCCTCCCCCACGACCCCCTGAGCAACGACGAGACCAGCTGGCGCGGCACCTTGCGACAGGGGGGCTGGCAGTTGCTCGTCGCCCTGGGCCTCGCTCCCGTCCTCCTGGGCGCGGGGTTCATCGTGCCGCCGATGCTCGAAGACGGCGCGTCGCTCGTGCGCTACGTCCCGGCCATTCCCGCGGTCCTGCTCCTCGTCTTTGCCTCCGGAGTGCACGACCTGTTCGCTGCGGGTCCTGCCCCCGCGACCCGCCTGTGGGCGCGCACGGCGCTTCTGTTCGCCGTCGCGGCGTGCGTAGTCAGCGCACTCTTCGCGGGACTGACCGTCTTTAGACCGGAGGGCGAGTGGGAGCTCCTGGCGGCCCCGCGCGCGCCTCTGGCGCTCCTGGCGGCCTGGGCCACAGCGGAGCGGCTCGATCAAGTCTCTCGCGCCGTCGCGGGCCGGCCCAAGGCCGACACCTGGCTCGAGGACGCAGCGAGCCTCTCGCTGCTCTTGGGGCTCCCCCTGGCTTTGCGCCAGCTGATCCCCGGCGTGCCCACGGGGCAGGAGCTGCTGGGGGGGCTGGCCCGACCCTTGGGTCTCCTGTTGCTGGCGGGGGTGATCTTCGGCGTCGCTCGCCTGGCGAGCCTCGCCCTGGCCGTGGCCCGCATTGGAGCCGAGCGGGACCTCTAGAGTCGAGCCGCTGGCGGATTCAGCCCAGGGCGAGCGGCGCGAAGTACTCCAGCCGATGGAAGTCCGGCTCCTCCCCAGGGACCGGCGTCCAGGCGAGGTAGCGCCGCGCGTTCCCAACTCCATGGATCGCGTAGGCGTTGCCTCGCAGAGCTCCCGGGGGGACGAGCCCCTTGGGCACCCTGGCCGTCGCCGTCCACCGCCCGCCCGCGCGGGACACCGAGACGTCCAGGGGCAACAGGGTGTCGACCACCTTGCGTCGGCCCCGAAGCGTCAGCACGAGATGGTGGCCGTGAGGCCCGACCTCGATCTCCGTGTACTGCTCGTCCTCTCCGAGGAGGAACAACTCCACGACCTCATGCTCCCAGAGGGCCCAGGTAGGGCCTGGCTCTCCCTCCGGGGGAGCGTCCTCGTGCCAGGGGGCATCGATCTGCAGCACGAGGGAGCCGTCTGGCACTCGGATGACGGTCACCGACGCGTGCTCCGAGGCCGGAGCCGGAGTGCCATCCCAGAGCATCTCGATGGGGAGGCGCACGGTCTCAGTCACCGCTTGCGGGCGAGCATCATCCCGTCGCGCACTGTGAGCAGCACGTGCTCCACGCGGTCGTCGCTCGTCACGAGGTCGTTCAGCGCACAGATGGCGTGGTCGGAGTCCGTGCTGGGCTCCAGCACCGAGCCGCTCCAGAGCACGTTGTCGACGATGATCAGCCCACCGGACCGCACCTTGGGCACCAGGGCATTCCAGTAGTTGCTGTAGTTCGTCTTGTCGGCGTCGATGAACACGAGATCGATGGGGCCGTCGATGCCCGCGATGGTCTCCAGGGCCGGCCCCAGGCGCAGCTCGATGCGGTCCCCCCAGGGGCACTGGTCCCAAAAGGACTGCGCGATCGCCGTCGTCTTGGGGTTGATGTCGCAGGCGATGAGCTTGCCGTCGTCGGCCAGGCCCTCAGCGATGCTCATGGACGAGTACCCGGTGAAGGTGCCCACCTCCACCGCGAGCTTTCCAGAGGTCATCCGCGCGAGCAGAGTCAGCAGACGCCCTTCGAGGGGCCCCACCTGCATCTGGGGCATCTCGGTCCGGGCGAAGGTCTCCTCGCGCAGGGCGTCGAAGACTTCATGCATGGGGGTGGAGTGCGCGACGGCGTACTCTTCGATGGGGCGGGAGACGATGCGGTCCATAGCGGCGAAGTCTAAACCTGTTCGCCGTGCGATGGCGGAATCAGCACCCCTGGGTTGAGGGTGCCCGCCGGATCGATGGCTTGCTTCACAGCGCGGAGTGCATGTCCGAAGGGCCCGGGCTGCTGCTCTGCATAGTGATCTCGATGCATCCGGCCCACCGCGTGGTGGTGGGTGATGGTTCCGCCCGCCGCGAGGAGCGCGTCGCTCGCCGCCTGCTTCACCTCGGCCCACTGCTCGAGCTCGGCGCCCTCTCGCCCCGGCCCGAGGAACGTGTAATAGGGGGCGAGGCCATCGGGATACACGTGAGTGACTCGGCAGCTCACCGTGCCTCCACCGCAGACCCGGTTCAGGGCGTCCTGCACGGCCGACCTCACGGCCGCATCGAGCTCTGGGAAGCGGTCCCAGGTGCAGGCGGTCTCGAAGGTGTCGACGATGGTGCCGAGGCTGACCAGCACGTCGCGCAGATAGGGCCCCTCGAAGAACGCATCCCGCCAGGAAGACGCCGCGCCTCCCCCACCGCCCTTGGCGTCTCGGGTGCGCGCGCCCTTGGGACACACGCCCCCCGCGGCCACCGCCAGCTGCACCGCCCGCCTGATCCAGGGTCCCAGCTCGTGGTCGTCCGACTCGAAGCCGAGAATGAGGGTGGCCTTCGGGTCGGCGCTCACGGCGTTGATCCGTGCTTCGGTGGCATCGAGCAGCCGACAGTTCGTCGGCGCGAGCCCCGCCTGGGACACCGCCCGCAGGCCAGCCACCGCCTGCTCCCAGGTGGAGTAGAAGACGGTGGCGGAGGCGCGGAACCGTGGGGGGCGCACCACGCGCATCCACGCCTCGGTGACGATGCCCAGGGTGCCCTCGCTCCCGAGGATCATCCGGTCGGGAGAGGGCCCCGCCCCGGATCCCGGAAGCCGCCGCGACTCCCAGACCCCCTGAGGGGTGACCATGCGCACGGACTCCACGAGGTCGTCCACGTGGGTCCTCACGGTGGCGTAGTGCCCGCCTGCCCTGGTGACGATCCAGCCCCCGAGCGTGGAGTATCGGTAGCTCTGGGGGAAGCACCGCAGCTCGAAGTCGTGCTCCGCCAACTGAGCGTTGAGCACCGGACCGAGAGCGCCGCCTTGAATCCGCGCCGCGCGGCTGATCGGGTCCACCTCGAGGACACGGTCGAGACCCTTGAGGTCCACGGTGACGACCCCGCCGTGGTCCGAGGGAGGTTCGACTCCCCCCACCACGCTCGTCCCCCCGCCGAAGGGCACCAGCGCCAACCCCGACTCCCCGCACCAGTCGAGCAGCGCCGCGACGTCCTCCTCCGACTCGGGGCGAGCCACCACGTCGGGGGGGTGGGGGTACTCGCCTCGGAATCCCCGCACGAGATCGGGGTAGGCCTTGCCGTAGCTGTGGGCGGCCCGGTCACGCACCGTCGTCGAGCACAGGCTCTGCAACGCCGTCGGCGGACTCACCCGCGACGGGCGCAACTCCAGGGCCTCGGCGGGTACCGGCTCCCGCGGCGCTCCCGTGGAGAAGCCCAGCAGCGCAGAGGCCCACTGCCCCATGGCAGACCGGTGCTCCGCCTCCGGAAAGCGGTCCGCTTCGCCCCAGCCCCAAATGCTCGTCGTGTTCGCCATGGGCCGATGATACGGGGGTCAGACCCCGCTGCTAGCCTCGGCCCCGGTGTCGTTGCTCTCTCTCGCCTCGATTCCCTGCGCCGTCATCCCCATCCTGTGCTTCCTCTGGTTCATGTGGTGGCTCGATCGGTACGACCGGGAACCCATTTGGCTGTTTCTTGGGGTCTTCCTCTGGGGCGCGGTGGGGGCAGTGGGACTCGCCCTCTTTGGCTCAAGCCTCGCCAGCATCCCGGTGGACATCCTCGCACCCCCAGGGACCGCTCAGTCCCTCGGGATGACCTTCGTCGCCCCCCTCGTTGAGGAGCCCGCAAAAGCCATCGTTCTGCTGCTTGTCGCGCGGTCTCGCCACTTCGACAACGTCACGGACGGCTTCGTGTACGGCGCGGCGGCAGGCCTCGGCTTCGGGATGAGCGAGAACATCCTCTACTTCATGCGTGTCGCGGCGGAAGGCGACCCTCTCGCTTGGGCGGCCACGGTGACCATCCGGACTCTCTACTCCGCGCTGATGCACGCAGGCGCCACGTCGCTCGTCGGCGCGGCCCTGGGCATCGCCAAGTTCCGTCGGGGCGCCGTGCGGCCGCTGCTGCTCGCGGCTGGGTTCGCGGGCGCCATGGGGATGCATGCCCTGTGGAACGGCCTGCTCTCGCTGGCGTCGGACGGCGCCGGGATGCTCGGAGCCCTGAACTTCGCGCTGTTCCCGCTGGAGTTCGCGGCCCTCGTGGCCATCTTCCAGCTGTGCCTGCTGTTCGAGCACCGGGTCATCCGCCGTGAGCTGGAGGACGAAGCGGCGCGCGGGACCCTCCCGGAGGCCCACGTCCGCATGCTGAGCGCCTACCTGCTTCGCTGGCGTCGCGGGTGGCTCCCCAAGGGGGTCGACCACGATGAGTACGTGCGGCAGACCACCACCCTGGCGTTGCGCAAGAGCCAGCTCGCGACGGGCAAGGACTCAGAGTTCTACGAGCGGGAGATCGCCGAGCTACGGACTGGCATCGCCCGAGTCCTCGCCGCCGGAGGCGTGCAGAGCTGATTGCGGCTCTGAACCCTCGCCCAGGAACGCGAGGATCGCGGCCGCCGTAGCCTCGGGCTGGTCCACGTGAGCGAAGTGGCTCGCCGCCTCCACCCACTGCAGGGCTGCGGACGGAATGCGCCCCTGAAAGCGGGGACCGAACGAAGGCGGAACCATGGGGTCCTGCCTCGCCCAGAGGAGGAGGAGCGGCACGGGGAAGTCCTCCCCTGAAGCAACCCGCGCCTTGAGCTGTCGCTGAAATGCGCCCATGGGGCCCGGCGCCATCGTGTCTCGAAGGATGGACACGAACGCCTGGGAGCCGTCCCGGGTGGCCAACGGGACGCCGTACACCTTCGCCTCCTCCAGCGACTTCAGGCTCTCGTCCCGATAGTGCACGTTGCGATGCACCCAGGTGAGGGGGGAGCGACGTACGAACCACGCCAGGCCTGCTCCGAGACCGGGCACGCTCAGGGCAATCCGCAGGGCATGGAGGCGCAGCTCGGGGAAGCCTGGCGAGTGGATGTTGACCAACCGGCTCATGAGCGACGGGTCCCGCAACGCGAGGAGCATGCACAGGTACCCGCCCATGGAGTTGCCCACCACGGGACACCCCACGATGCCGAGGGTCTGCATGAGCTCGCCGATGAAGTCCGCCGTCTCCACGGGCCCGTACGTCACCGGGGGCTTGTCCGAGGCCCCCGCCCCAGGGAGGTCGGGCACGTAGAGCGTGTAGTGGGCGCCGAGCAAATCGAGCACGTAACGCCACGAGTAGGACGAGGTCATCAAGCCATGCACGAGGAGCAGCGGGGGGCCCGTCCCGGTGACTCTCAGATGCACCGAGATGCGGCCGAAGTGGGCCGAGTCCACCTCGACGTTGCGCGCGCCGCTCGAGAAGTAGGAGTGACGCAGCCGGGGCTTGTCCGGGAGTTCGCGGAAGAGCCCCCGCCGGAACGGGACGATGGGAACGATGGAGCCCATCCCCGGAACCCTAGAAGCAGTCGATGATCTGGAAGTCGATGACCAGCTCGTCGCAGCCCTCGACCTCGAGGTCCCGGATAGCGGAGAAGCACTCCCCAGCAGAATCGTAGGCGACGACTTCGTAGGTGCCGCTGGGCACGCTGGCTTCGTATGCCCCCTGCCCGAAGATGCTGGCCTCAATCACGTCGCCCGTCAGAGGAGTCAACTCCACGCTGCCCCCGTCGAGCTGGCTGTCGTCGGCCGCATCGGTCACGGTGCCGCGGACGATGCCGCTGTCGAATTCGCAGGGCGCGCACGCAGTGATCAGCATGGCGAGAACAAGAAGAGCGGTGCGTGTCACAAGGGCCTTCTACGCCGCCCCTGGGGCCGCGTCCAGGGGCGCTCCGCTTCCGCCCTTGCCAACGCCGCCCCGCCAGCTACTTCCGCCGCTGATCGAAGACCGCCACCGTCTCCACGTGGTGGGTCTGGGGAAACATGTCCACGCAGGTGACGGAGCCGAGCGCGTATCCCCGGTCCACGAGGCTGCGGGCGTCTCGCGCCAAGCTCACCGGGTCGCAGGCCACGTAGACGACGCGGGACGGAGCGAGGCGGCTCAACGCCTTCAGTGCGTCCTTGGCTCCTTTGCGCGGCGGGTCCAACACGACGACCCCCACGGGGTTCTTCTCCCTCGCGAGGCGATCGAGCTCCCGCCCCATGTCCCCCACCCAGGCGCGCACGGGGAGGTCCTGCGCCTCGGCCGCCCGCGCGAGGTCCCTCACCGCGGCGGACGACGCGTCGAAGGCGAGCACATTCCGCCCCTGGGCGGCGAGGGGCAGCGCGAAGTTCCCAGCCCCACAGCACGCATCCACCACAGTCCCGTCTACCTCCGCGACGGCCCCGAGCACGAGCCGCACCAGGGCGAGGTTTGCGTCGTCGTGGACCTGGGTGAACGCCGACGGAGCTGCCTCCAGCCATGCGCCCTCGGGCAGGGGCCAACGCTGCCGAGCGCCTTCGGCGGGACCCTGCCCCACGCTCACGGGGAGTTGACTCTTCAGCAGGCCCACGGCCCGGGGGTTGGGGGTCTCCCCGGGGGCTGGGTGGACAAGGGCGACGACCGCCGGTCCCGCGGGCGCGCTGCGTAGTTCGACGGACGCGATGCCCGCGAGCCCGAATTCGGCCGCCACCGCGCGGAGCACCTCGATCCCTTCGTTGACGGCATCGGTCGCCACGAGGCAGCGCGGAATGTCGACGACCTCGTGGGTCCCCCGAGCGAGGAAGCCGACCGTGCGGCCATCCTCCGCCACCGTGAGGCGAACCCGCGCTCTCCAGCCCAGGGCGGGACCTTCGGCAAGCACATCCGGCGAAGACACCTCGAGACGGCCCGTGCGGCGGAGAGCATCCACCACCATGGCGGCCTTGCCTCGCAGCTGCTCGGCGCGGTCACGCTGCATCCAGTCACAGCCACCGCAGCGCGCACTCAGCGGGCAGGGCGGAGTCCGGCGGTGCGGCGACTCGTCAGCCAGCTCCCAGGCAGTGGCTCGGCCCCAGGATCCCCGGTCGTCGACGACCGTCGGCCGGACCCGGTCGCCCGGGACGGCACCCGGCACAAAGAGGGCACGTCCGTCTTCGCTTCGCGCGAAGCCTTCCCCGCCGGGGATGACGCGCTCGACGAGTAGGCCCCCGCTCAGGGGCTGTTCGGCTCGCAGCCGTCCACGGGGATGCAGTAGGGGCCCAATGGGATGTCGGCGCAGCCGAAGCCCGGGGTCCAGCTGGCAGGTGCGCACGTGAAGCCACTGGGGCACTCGCCGGGCTCGCCCACGTTGGTGCAGCCCACCCAGCAGATGGCATCGAGGGCATCGCCAGCACAGACGGACCCATCTCCGCCGCAACCGTTGTTGCCGCCGATGGTGTCGTCGCAGGCGCTCGGGGTGCCGTTGTCGTCCCGGTAGTTCGCGGCCGGGTCGCACGAGTTGCACTGGAGCCCAGGAGCCTGCTCGCAGTTGCCGGAGTCCTCGTTGCAGATCTCGTTGAAGTCGCAGTCGAGCACGGTGGAGCGGCACCCGTAGGTCTCGCACTCGCCGTCATCGCTGCAGGACTGGCCCGCGAAGCAGTCGCTGTCGCTCTCGCAGCCCTCCCGGCAGGCGTAGTCGTCTCCGTCGAGGTCGCAGTACTGACCCACGACACAGTCGCCTGAGGTGAGGCAGTCGACGTCATCGCACTCCCCGTCCACGCAAGCTTCGAGGTCCACCTCACCGTCGGGGTTGACGCCGTCGTCGTTGCAGTCGCCGTTGTCGAAGCAGCTCTCCCCGCCCCGAGTGGAGGGCCGGCCGCAGGAGAGCGAGACCACGAAGGCGAGGGCGATGAGCAGGAGGCGTCGGTCGAACAGCCAGGACATCAGGGCACCTCGTAACGAATGACGATCTTGGAACCCAACGGAGGCAGCTGGCCGCGGTCTGTGAAGCGAATCCAGAACTCGTTCTCTTCGGGGATCTCTTCATAGGCCCAGGCGACTGCGCCGTCCTCGAGCCCCTCCGGCGGCACCAGCGTGCCGTCACCGTCGAACTCCGGCGTCCCGGGCAAGTTCACTCGCACCTCGAGGGTCTCGGGGTCCGCCTGCCTCGTCATGAAGAACGTGTCTCGGAGGCGCGAGCTCGCGAGCCCCATCTCCTCGACGATGTCGTTGAACTCGCTCTGACAGATGGAGCCCACGACGCCGCCGGTCTGATTGGCCACGTCGGGGTAGCGGAACGACGCATCGGCGCCGATGCCCACGCCCGGGCTGCCACAGGGCTCCGGCTCACCCGTGTCCGGGTCCACCCCAGTCAGGGCCGAAGCGTTGAACGCGTCCCGCGAGCGCTGCCCCTTCACCTCGCGCAGGGAGTTGATGTAGCTGTTGACGGGCCCGATGCTGAAGTCCTCCTCGTCCGAGACGAAGATGACCGAGAGCAAGGCCTCCTCACGCAGGAAGCCGGCGTTGGGGCCCTCCGACATCGGAGGCGTCAGCGCGGCGAGCGCGGCCTTCAGGCCCATCTCCGACCCAGCCCCCTCGATGCCGACGTTCACGAGCTCTTCGAAGACCGCGTCCGGGTCGTCGGTGTCCTCGTCGATGACGCGGGTCCCGTCACCCGTGCGGGCGAGCTCACCCGAGTTCCCCGGACCCTCGTTGAACACGTCCGTCGTGGTGATGCCGATGTGGTAGTCCACCTCGGCCACTTCGAAGAACCGGACGAACTCCGCGAAGCCCTCTCCCAGCTTCTCCTGCTCGTCCTGCATCGAGCAGCTGTTGTCCACGACGAGCAGGATGTCGACCTCGGTCGGAGGGTCCTGAAATCGCACGTCCGTGATCGAGGGGCGCACGATGGTCACGTCCTGCTCGCATGCGGCAGAGAACGCCAGCGTGGTGACGGCGAGAAGGGCCAGGGGGTGTCGCAGTGGGAACATCCGGTCTCCGGGGCTGCACGGAGCATACCGGCCCAGCCGGTCAGATCGAGCGGCCAGGTGATGGGCCGGGGCCATCGCGCCTAGCTCGAGGGCCCGGACTCCTCTCGCAAGCTCGTCGCGGTGCCGGTCAGGGTGCGAGGAGCGAGGTGGCGAGCTGCAGGTAGAAGGCTCCGCCGTTGGGCGTGCCCTGATCCGCGTAGGGGACCCCAAGCAACACGTCGTCCAGACCATCGAGGTCTGCGTCGCCGGCGCTGATGGCCGCAGTGCCGGCTTCGTCTCCGGCCGCTTCCCCGGTCAAGACGGCCAAGGAGTCGGTCAGGCTCGCGGGCAGCCCCGTGGGCCCACCCAACAGCACGTACGTCGCCCCGGCGCTCACCTGGCCAGCGTCCCGTCCCGGAGCCGCGAGCAGCAGATCTCCGTAGCCGTCGCCATCGATGTCTCC